>JBLHUT010000193.1:0-7006 GCA_047629975.1 Paracoccaceae bacterium | reverse complement strand
GGACGCGTGAAGGTTGGCTTTATTTGGCTGTGATCCTGGATCTGCATTCCCGGCGCGTTATCGGTTGGGCGGTTAGCAACCGCATGAAGCGTGATCTGGCGATCCGGGCGTTGAAGATGGCCATCGCGTTCAGGACACCGCCCGAGGGCTGCATCCATCATACCGACCGTGGCAGTCAATGCTGCTCGCATGATTACCAGAAGATCCTTCGCAAGAACGGGTTCAGGGCCTCCCCTCTCGTGCATGGAAACATGCACCGCAGGGCAATGGATGAGCGGCAAAGGAAATTGCGATGATACTGCAGCGGTTGAGACGTTCTTCAAAACGATCAAGGCAGAACTGATCTGGCGGGACACCCGGGACACCCGCAGGCATGCCGGGATGGCGATCTTCGAATACATCAACGGCTTCTACAATCCACGACGTCGACACTCGGCATTGGGTTGGGAAAGCCCCGTCGCTTTCGAACGGAAAGTGGCTTAAACGAGCACTTGGAGCGGCACTAAAGCGGGACAGGTCCAAATCGATATCGCGGGTGATCATCGCTTAAAGATCATCGGCAGCTACGATTCTGAGGTATTGGCTCGTCTCATCCGAGGCCTTTGCGCATAGTCGCGGTTCCTTCGATCACGCGTGTCTGGCTTGCGGCTGGCGTGACCGATATGCGGCGCGGGTTCACGACACTGGCGGCGCAAGCCGGGCAGACGTTGAAGCAGGACCCGTTTACCGGACTTTTCTTCGTCTTTCGTGGTCGGCGTGGCGATCTGATCAAGATCATCCTCCTCTCGGGCATTGCTACGCAATACGCTGCCGGGCAGAGGGTGGGACGGGCAAGGTGCATGGCTGTTCAGCAAGCGGCTTGAGAAAGGCCAGTTTATGTGGCCATCGGCCAAAGACGGCAAGATCGTCTTGACGGCGACCCAATTGGCGATGTTGCCGGAAGGGACCGACTGGCATTTGCCACAACGCAGTTGGACGCCGCTTGAAGCAGGCTAAACCACAGTGGTTGCATCCTGGGGATTCCCGTTGCGTCGATGTTTTGCTATGCTCAGATCATACTGGATATCGATAGGACCCTGCCGAAAGACCCCGATGAACTGAGGCAGTTCACGGCTCTTTTGCTGGCCGAGCTGAAGTCGCAGGCGGTCCTGATCCACTGCCCGGCAGGGTTATGCGTAGCATGATCCCGAGAGGGAAGAAGTTGCGGCATCAGTTGGCCCCTCTCGGCGAATGCCAACATTCGCCTGCTGGCAATGGGTCAACGCAATCACCGGTTTGGCACCTCATCCGAGAGTATCGAGCAACTGCAACTGGCGCTGCAAACAAGCGAGATCGCGGTACCCAAGATGACGGCAAAGCTGCACCTCCCTGACGAGGAGCCGAAAGACAAGCCGAAGAGCCGCCCGATCTCCGATCATATCCCGCGCATGGAAGTCGTGCTGAGCACGGTCGACGATGATTGCGCCCAATGTGGTACGCTTGTGCAGTCAAAGTGAGGATGGCGAGCCCTTGTCCGCCATTGGTCCAGGGACAATGGGCGAGCGAAGAACTTAAGTATGTGTCTGGCCGGTTCGTTGTGAATCGTATCGTGCGCCCCCGTTTTGCTTGTTCAGGTTGCGAGGGCTTACGCCCGTTCACACCTCAGACTGTCCATTAGACAGTCTGTCAATTTGCGAACCGGTGTTTACCCAGCCGACAAGCGTGCGTTCGGGAATGTCGGCCCCCAGGCGGGCGAATATCTCGTGCTGGCGATACAAAAAAAGGTGATCATCGAACTTTGAGACCTGTTGACCGGCAGGCGATGCTTGCATCGCCCAGAGGGGGGCACATGGCCCAACAGGTTGGGCTCCGCCATACTGTCGGCGACCGGACGGTTTGCAGCTGTCTCCTGCACCATTCTCTCGCAGCGGCGGCAGGGTTTTTTGATCCTGACGATCCGGGCCGCCTTCATCTGTGCCGCGATCATGTCCAGCAACTCGCTGACATCTTCGCCCATAACCCGCAGATCACCGTCACAGTCGGGGCAGCAGACACCGGAACTAAGTTCACGGCGTTCCCGCAGTGTCGTACCAGACACACGCGAGCGGTGGCGCCGCGCGGGCCGGTTCGTCCTGCCCTTCCGTCAATGGGCGCGTTGTCCTCCTCGGCCACCGCAACCAGCAGGTCTTCCAGTGCCAATTCCAGTTGTTCGATCTCGCGTTCGATCTTTTCCGAGGATTTGCCGAAGGCCAGATTCTGCAACTTGGCGATCCGAAGGCGCAAGGCCTGAACCCGCTGGTCATAGACCCGCAATGTCGCTGATATCCTAGCGTCTTCTGCCTGCAGTCCTGTGATCATCGCCTCGAGAACGGCGGGATAATCTGGCATGTTTCGACATGGAACTGATCACCAAAAATTAAGTTAAAACACCATATAAATACCCAAATGAGGGCGCAATATCACCCGACACGCGCAGGCGGAGCACCCCGGTCTGGACGTCGCCAATCTATCCCCTCCCAGAGCATCAGCTGCGCAGATATCATACGGACCGCTCCACCCTAGGCGCTCGGCCAAGGGAAGCGCCTCCGTTCGATCCCTTTGTATTAAAGGCAAAACCCCTGACCATCCTAATACGGCAGCTTGATCCGGTCACCACGCCGCCCACGGAACGCAAACACGGCACCACTGGCCGGCTTCTGATGGGGCACATGCCGGGTCAGCGCCGCCAAACCTGCGATCCCTTTGCGCATATCCGTCACACCACAGGCCAAGTACCCGCGAACGCCGGTCCCGGGACCGATCATGCCCCGTCCACCGCGCGGATCAGCACCGACAGCGCAGTCGGATCAATCGTGCTTTCAAAATGCAAACTACGCCCGCCACGCAAACGCAACTCAACTGGTAGCGACGTTTCAGTTACCGTCGGCTGCGCGGTGGGCACTGGCATATCCAAAGGGTAGAAAAGCGCGCCGGCATCCGGCGACCAGAGGTCTTTCTTCTTGAGGTCGTGCCGCCAAGCGTAAATCTGCTGTCGCGTCATTTCATGGCGCTGTGCCACCTGCGTCACCGTTGCCCCGTTGATCCCAACCGACATGACAATCTCAAGTTTGTCCTCATCACGCCAAAAACGCCGTCGCTCCACCACAAGAATTTCACCACGCATCGATGACCCCGCATAAGACACATCATTAACGACATAGTTAAACACGTGTCTTGGATCATCGCCCCAGCGTCAGGCAGGCGGTGCCAATGGCGCGGTGACCATCCATCTGGGGCGTTGGCCGCACTACTCTCTGTGAGACTCACAGAGAGTCCCAGATTGGCCGACTTCGTCAAATGTTTGACAGGTGTCGAGCACGCCCTGGGCTGGCCTCAGGGGGCGCTCCTAAATGCCTGAAACGCCAACCGCAGGCAAGGCGAGGAAGCAGCCCTCGAACGTAACCCGGTTGCCAGCACGATCCTGACGATACCGTATAGCCAAGGCCTGCCAACGTATCGGCGCATTTCTAGCCCTGGGTGGCGATCACCACGCGGTCGGCGTCTGCGGCCAGCAGTTCGGGCACGCGGTAGAGGGGGGGGGTGTCCAGTGCGGTCCAGCTTTGCGCGGCCATGTCGTAGGGGCTGAAGAACTTGGTCTGATCTGTCCGCTCGAACCGGTTGGCGACCAGCACAACCTATCCCTCTGGGCTACGGTAGAGGTATCAGGCGGTTGGCACACCCGACCAAGGGTGGCGTCGGGTTGTTAGGGTTCTGATGTCCAGAGTTACCTCAGCTCTCATTTGCGCCTATGAGTATGGGCGACACGGCACAGGCTCTCAAAGGTGGCTTTGACCGCGCTAGCAAAACACTGGAACCCGCAAGGACAAGGTATCGGTTATTGAGAAAAGCTGAGGGCGCAGACCGGACTTTTGCTGCGGTCGCAAGGGAACCATGCGTCAACGTCGAGAGCCGACATTCAGACAACATAAATCCGGAGTTCATCTGCAGCAAGGAAGACGGCTATGGGCCTACATTGACCAATGCTGCAACATGTGGATTTCGGCAGTAAGGGCGGACTTCAATCACAAACTTGAGAACTCGAACCCATACAAACAGGGGCGCGTCCATGAGCCTCAGAGACGTTTTAACGGTACGGCAGTCTATAAATCCGACTCACTCTTTCTTGTAATTCAATTTTTTGAATATATATCGAGTAAATCAAGATTTACTGTTCAAAGGACTGCCAAGATGAAAACTCAACTGACCCTCATTGCCGTTTTTGCCCTCGCGGCAGCCCCCGTTTTTGCGGACCATGGCAACCCTTGGGCCTCCGAAGGCGACACCGTTCTCAGCAAGAACCACGAAACCAACCAAGTCAAAAGCATCGATACACCGGGAGAAGACGAAATGAGGGGTGCCATGGTGCAAAACGCACGTGGCAAGCTCGACGGCCCTGGACGTTCCGGTGCGCAAGGCGGCCGCTAGTCTCTACGCAACTGATCTAACGACGGGGCATGCGTCACGACCTTTCCAGACAACTTATGGGCCGTGACATATGTTAACTGTGCGTTCCATCGGGCAGCTTGGTCCGAAACCGAGAGGTCCAACACGCCTGCGGCGCACGACCGGTTCGAGTTTTGGCAATTTGATACGCTGTGAGCGGTCGGTTTTGGGAATTCATGCTGCGTTGCCAAGGTGTCTGTGCATCTGGTCTGCATACACGAGGCCGTGTTCTATGCTGTACCTGCGTCAGGCGGCTTGGCAGCACATACTGACGTTTGTTCGGTAAAATGCTGCGAAAGGCACTAATGGCCGCAATGTTGGGCCGCATCGCAGCATCTTGAATAGGGGCTGAATGGCGGCTCTGTGTCAGGCGTGTCGGTTCAAATGGTGCGTGACAAGCAGGTGATGCCGCTGTGCGGAAGGTCGGTCAGGACCCAACTCTACAATGAGTTGCCCCGACAATGGTTTTCATAGATGTGTTGGGGGAGCTAGATCTAGATGGAGCCTTTCGGATGAAACAACATGGGGTTCTGTTTGAGGCTTTGGAATTGCCCTGCGGCGTCGTTTTGAAAAACCGGATTGCCAAATCTGCAATGTCGGACTCATTGGGCGATGGAATGGGCCACCCGACGGCTGAACAAATCCGGCTATATGAACGATGGGCCGAGGGTGGGCTGGGCACGTCGATTATTGGCGAGGTACAAGCCTCTTCCAGTTACGCTGAAAAGCCCGGAAATCTGGTTTTGGAGGGAGCCTCTGACCTATCTAGATTTCGGGGGCTTGCAGAAAGCGGCAGCAAAAACGGGACCCAGTTATGGCTGCAACTCGGACATGCCGGGGCGCTTGCATATGGGCCAATCAGTGATCCAAAAGGGCCAAGCCCGCTCGATTTTCCCGACCTGCAGTGCGAGGGAATGTCATTAGATGAAATCCATCAAATCCCCTTAGACTTCGCCAAGACAGCAAAATTGGCCCGGAAAGCAGGGTTTGGCGGTGTGCAAATTCATGCTGCACACGGTTTTCTCCTCAGCCAGTTTTTGTCGCCGTTGTTCAACAAACGCAGTGACGGGTATGGTGGGACAATCGCCAACCGTATGAAACTGTTGCTACAATCCATTGAGGCAACACGAGAGGCAGTTGGTATTGACTTTCCAATCACAGTAAAGCTCAACTCTTCAGACCAGCTCGAAGGTGGGCTTGATGAAGAGGATGCCCTGCAGGTTGTCGTGGCTTTGGATGCGTCATCTGTTGATCTAGTCGACATCAGTGGCGGGACATATTTTCCGGGCGCGAAAGCTGCGTCTGACAGTGCTGGACGCGGGCCGTATTTCATAGAATTTGCCAAGCGCGCAAGAACCATGACATCCAAGCCCTTGATGCTGACGGGGGGGGTTAAAACACGCACGCAAGCGGAAGACGCCGTGAGGAGCGGTGTCGTCGATGTCATCGGTCTCGCCCGTGCGCTTGTGCTCGAACCGGGCCTGCCTGATCTTTGGATGGCAAATCAGATGCCAGAACCTGCATTTCCGAGGTTCCCGGATGCACCAGAGGGCGGGATAACGGCGTGGTATACGATGCGGCTCACGGACATCGGCTCTGACAAAGAAACAGACAAGGTCGGCGACCTCTCTCAAGCGATACGGGAATACGAAACCCGTGATGCAAAAAGAACAAAAATGTGGTTACGTCATTTCGAGAGTTAAGGCAGGCGATGGGTGGAATGTCAGGTGGCATACTTGTCGCTTTGTTCACACCAGAGCATCCAAGCTATTGCAAATGCTGCGCGGCGCACGAAATGCAGCATTCCGCAATCTGAGACGCAGCCTCGGGTCAGCCGGCCAACGGCAGGTCAGGGGCGAAAATGCTTTCTAGCATCAAAGGCCACCGTCCATCCGTAGTTGCCCTATTGCCACACCTGCTTTACGCCCTGTGTAGCTTCCACAGCGCTCCCAGTGCGGAATTCCAAATGCCTAAAGTCACCTTTCGGTGGTGTTTAACATATTGGATTTGTTTATTAGTGGTGGTTTCAGGAGGGTGCATTGACCTTGACCGATCCTCAAGGTTGCCACAGATTAAGCTTTGAACGTCTGGCCTTGCAATTTGCAATTTATAACGCAAATTGCTTCGCCACGCATGAACTGACACCAGAAAGTGTCAGCGAGGTGGTTCTCTGGCTTCACCAGCTGTTTGGTAAGCTAAGGTTCGCCCGCAAGATATCTTTGTCGTTACGTGGTCTGCCATACCGGCCCTTGATAGATTTGAAGGGGGTTGCACGCAAGAATACCACGCAGTCCAGATAGCAAGCGGTGTTGGCCTTTTGAACTGAAAGCACGGATTGTTGCGGAAACACTGATCGAGGGCGGGACTGTGAATGGGGTTGCCAAGCGATATGGTTTGATACCGGGCAGCCTTTCAGGTTGGCGGCGCATCGCGCGGACGGGCACGCTTTTTTGCCTAACCTGGATGGCATGGATTTTGCGCCCGCGCAGATTGAAGCCCCCAGGTTGCTTGAACCGGCCCCGATGCCACCCACCAGTTCGAGCGG
>JBLHUT010000192.1:0-7028 GCA_047629975.1 Paracoccaceae bacterium | reverse complement strand
TATTGAAATGCGCCCCGTCGAGGACCGCGAATATATGGCCGGGAAGCCGCCGCAACACAAATCCAAGGTCATCTTGCGGTGCGTTATTCATCATGTCGGTTCTGTTCCGCGTTTGCTCTATTCAGGCCGACTCTAGCATTGCGCCGCAACATTTGGCAGAGGAAAAATCAACCTGTCTTCCGTGAGGCCGCAAACGCCTGTGGAACAGCATGCCTCCAAAATCGGTAGAGCAGCAACAAGGCTGCCACCCCAAGCCCCGTCACCAAGCCAAGCCAGACCCCGCGCGCCTGCCAATCCAGAACAAAACCAAGGATATAGCTGGAGGGAAAGCCAACTCCCCAATAGCTGATCGCAGCGAGTATCATGGGTTGGCGCGTGTCCTGAACACCGCGCAACAACCCCAACGCCATGACCTGAAGACCGTCGGTAAGCTGGAAAATCGCCGCCAGGACCATCAAGATCATGCCGATCGCGATAATCTCGTCGCGTGCGGGTTCAGCAGGATCAATGAACGCCCCCACCAACACGTCGGGCCACATCAAGAAGATACCAACCGTTATCGTCGAAAACCCAACCGACAACGCAATGGCCACGATTCCGCCACGACGCAAATGCTCCGGGTCTTTCCGCCCGATGGCCCGCCCCGCACGCACGGTTGCCGCGTTTGACAGGCCCAGATGAAACATGAACGTCGCCGACGCGATCTGCAAAGCAATGCCGTGGGCTGCCAGAGGCAACGCGCCCAACCACCCCATCATCAGCGCAGAGGCCGCAAACAGCCCGCTTTCGGACAGGTTGGTCAAGCCGATGGGCCAACCAAGCCGGAACACCTGTTCGGATGCGCTCCAATCGGGTCTCCACAACCGTTGCAGCAACCGGTGCTCGGGGAATGCGCGCACCGCATAAAGCACCAACAACACCACCGTCACGACATGCACCGCCACCGAAGCGATCGCAGCCCCCGCAATCCCCAACTCGGGAAATCCGAACCGTCCAAAGATCAACAGATAGTTCAATCCGGCATTGACCAGTGCGGCGGCAATAATCACCCACAGCACCACCCGCGTGCGCTCAAGCGCTGCAAGATAGCTTTTGAAGACCATCACCCCCATCGCAGGGATCAAGCCCCAACCGGCGATGCGCAAATACTCTTGCGCGCCTTTGACCACCGCCTCTTCCTGTCCCAGAAAGTCGAGAATCGGGCCGGACCAGATCATCAGGGGCATCAGAGCCGCAGAAAGCATCATGGAAAGCCAAAGCCCCATCCGCGTCACCCTGCGGACCTGCACGTCATCTCCGGCCTCGGCGGCCTGCGCAACAAGGGGCACAACAGCCCAAGCAAACCCCGACGCCACGATAAACACGACAAAAAAGTAACTTGACGCCAAAACAACCGCCGCAAGCGCGGTGACGGAATACCAGCCCACCATGACCGTGTCGGTCACCTGAATTGCGATCTGGCCCAACTGCCCCCCGACCAAGGGAAGGCCCAGTGTCAGAATCGCCCGCGCGTGGGCGAAATATGTCATCTGGGGAACCATCCCCTCCGATAGCGCGCAGCTTCAAACGCGACAAGCGCAATTCGGAAACTGCGCTACCGGCAACGCGCATCGGACGCGAAACTTGGGATATGTTGCCGCAAAGGGCACCCCGCGCGTCAGGACAAGTAAAAAGCAAGCCCCGCAAACCAAAAGCGCCACCCCTTGGGGATGGCGCTTGAGAAACTGTAACCAAACAGGCCCGGTAAGGCCGGTCTTTGATTAGTTCTGTGCGTAATATTCGATCACGAGGTTCGGTTCCATCACCACCGGATAAGGCACATCACCCAGAGCAGGTGTGCGCACGAATGTGGCAGACAGCTTGGAGTGATCGGCTTCGATGTAGTCGGGAACATCACGCTCGGACAATTGTGTGGCCTCGAGGATAACAGCAATCTGGCGCGACTTTTCACGAACCTGAATGACGTCGCCCTCTTTGACACGGTAGGACGGGATGTTGACCCGCAGACCGTTCACAGTGACGTGGCCGTGGTTCACGAACTGGCGTGCCGCGAAAACGGTCGCCACGAATTTCGCGCGGTACACAACAGCATCCAGACGACGCTCGAGCAGACCGATCAGGTTTTCGCCCGTATCGCCTTTTACGCGCTCGGCCTCGGTAAAGATCTTGCGGAACTGCTTTTCGGTCAGATCGCCGTAGTAGCCTTTCAGCTTCTGCTTGGCACGCAGCTGAAGACCGAAGTCCGACAGCTTGCCCTTGCGGCGCTGACCGTGCTGGCCGGGGCCATATTCACGACGATTGACGGGTGATTTGGGGCGGCCCCAAATGTTTTCGCCCATGCGGCGGTCAATTTTGTACTTGGCAGAGGTGCGTTTGGTCACCGTCTGATCTCCTTCTTGAAGGCGTTCCCGAAAGCGGAAACTATGAAGGGCGTTGTCCTTTGCCTTGCGGCCGACAGGGTTCCCCTTGCGGGGGCCACCAACACCAATAAGCCCGTTCATCTTTGAGCAGGTTGGCGGCTTATACATCCTGTCGGTGGGGTGTCAACGGCTGAAGCAATAGTCCCGACAACAATACCGTGCAGATGATAACTCTGTGCAAATGATCGCAGGCGCGCACGCAACCGCGCAACGCTTGCACCGGGCGGTCTTGCGCGCGCACGGCACAGCCCGTGCGTGGTGCACCCGCACCCAGCATAACCCGCGTGCGTCATTGCATCAACATACGCAAACCCTGCGTGACGTCGGTCCGCACCGCAAGACGCAGCCCGGGTTCGTCGCCACCGTGCAACGCCGCGATGATGTGACGATGGTTTTGCGGCGGCTCGGAACGTTGACGCCTTTCATACAGCGCGCGCATCGTCGGCCCCATCTGCAACCACACCGTTTCGGCCATAGCCAATATCGCCGGTGCTTGTGCGCGCAAATAGAGCGCGCGGTGAAAATCAAGGTTGTGGCGCATGAAGGCAACGGCATCCTGATGCGCGATAGCCTCGGCGATCAGGCCATTGATCGTCTGCAACCGGTCGATCAGGGCCATGTGCGCCCGCGGCAAAGCGCGCGACGCAAGCTCAGGCTCCAGAAGGGCGCGCAACGCCGCCAACTCCTCGATCCGCTCGTTGCTCAACTCCGGCGTGCTCACCCTGCCCGAGGCAGAAAGCGTAAGCGCCCCTTCCGCAACCAGACGACGCATCGCTTCGCGGGCGGGGGTCATGCTGACGCCGTATTCCTTGCCGAGTCCCCGCAGGGTCAACGCATGCCCCGGCGGAAGTTCGCCATGCATTATCTTGCTGCGCAACGCACGGTAGAGCCGGTCATGCACGGCCGTCGTTGCGGGTTCACTGGTGCGGGCTTGCAAAATCATGAAGCGATATGGCCTTTCTAGTCCGGCAGCATCAACCGGCGATTTCTTCGGCACGAAAACGATAGCGGTGCAGGGTTTCGCCCTCTTGCCGCAACCACGCGCGGTGGCGGGCATAGTCAGGGCAAAGCGTGGCAACATGCGCCCAGAACCGCGGGCTGTGGTTCATCTCGGCCAAATGAGCCACCTCGTGCGCCGCAACATAGTCAAGCACCTGCGGCGGCGCCAGCACAAGCCGCCACGAATACATCAACCGCCCCTGTGACGAACACGACCCCCAGCGCGACCGCGTATCCCGCAGGCTCAGAGTGTTGTACGAGCATCCAAGCTGTGCGGCATAACGGTCGGACGCCACCGCAAGCCTGTCGCGCGCCCGGTGCTTCAAGAAAGCCTCGATGTGAAGCCCCACGTTCCCTGCCTTCACCGGCACGCGCAATTCGGTCGGGGTCAGCTCGATCGTTCTGGAGCTTTGCGAGAGCTGCACACACCTTTGTGTGCCCTCCACCAGAATACGCGCCCCCGGCACAGCAAGAACCGGCGCCATGCAGGCACCCAGATGCTCCCGGATCCAGTCCAGCTTGTCACGCGCGAATGCAATCGCCTCCTCTTGCGACGCACGCGTCGGCAGCGTCAACGTCACCGACCCCTTTATCCGCGACACCCGCAACGAATAGCGACGCGCCCGCGCCGACCGACGCAGCGTGACGCAAACAACAGGCGCGCCCGGAAATGTGATTTGTGTCATTCGATCCCTCAGCACCACTGGGCCCGCCCCCGCAGCCATGCCCCGTTTCTAGCAAGCAAAGCACAGGTGCACACCCCCGGAAATCTGTGTTTGCGTTTGACACAGGCCTCCGAGTGTGGCATGCGCCCGTTTCGAGTAAACACAATCAAGTAGTGAGGCTATGTATGCCGAAGGAAGAATGGGGCGTTAAACGCCTGTGCCCGACCACCGGCAAGCGGTTTTACGATCTGGGCAAAAACCCGATCATCAGCCCCTACACCGGTGAAGTCGTTATTATCGACACTGGCAGCAAATCGCGCATGGCTCCCAAGCCGGTCAAAGCCAAGCCTGCACCGGCGAACGATACATCGCTGTTGGATGATGACACCGAAGTGGTGGATGACGCCGATGAAGATGCCGTAGATGTCGATCTTGATGACGACATGCTGGATGATGACGACGACGACACAGTTTCGCTTGATGAAATTGCAGACGTTGCAACGAACGACGACGACAGCTGATCTTGCTGCTTCAGAGAGTGCGTTTTTCGCTTGATCTCTCTGAAGCGCTTGCTTAGACAGCGCCAAGTTGGGGCCTTAGCTCAGTTGGGAGAGCGCTTGCATGGCATGCAAGAGGTCAGGGGTTCGACCCCCCTAGGCTCCACCATTACCCCTTGTTACTGTCGTTGATTGTCGGAAACTTGTGAAAAAGTTTTTTACCGATATAGCGGGACGCCGCCTCAAAATACCCTTGTAGCGCCTTATCCGGACCCGAATGCGTTTCAGGGCTGGAAATATGCTGTCGCGGACATCGCCAAGGCGCCGTCCTTACGCCTTGCCCAAAGGTCAACCTTGTCGCCAGATTTACGCCCTTCAATCCAGAACACCTCTGGACCTGAAATCGGTGCCACACCCCGAAACTCGAAGCGGACCGGTGTCTGTTGTGTATGTGCGCAGGCCAGATCGACCAGCAGGGTCGCGGTGAGCGGGCCGTGGAACACCAATCCGTCGTACCCTTCGACCTGGCGTGCATAATCGACGTCATAGTGAATTCGGTGTCCATTGAACGTGAGTGCCGAATACCGGAACAACAGCACCTGTGTCAGGGCAACCACCTGTGAAAACCCGGGCCCCAACGGGGCCGCTGCGAAAGGGACCTTGGGGGCGTGCGGATCCGGATCTTCGCGGTAGACGATGTCGTGCTCTTCGGTCAGGGCCAGCACGCCGGCTTGCACGACAGTGTGCTCGACCGTGACAAAACACAGCCGCCCACTGCGTCCCTCTTTCTCGGTAATGTTTTTTATAACAGAGCGTTTCGTGACGTCTCCCCCAAGAACCAACGGGGCATGAAACGTAAAACGCCCCCCCGCCCACATCCGTCGCGGCAGGGTCACAGGCGGCAGAAAACCGCCCCTTCGGGGATGGGCGTCGCGACCAAGTTCACTGGCGCGGCTGGCCTCGATAAAATAAAGCCAGTGCCACAAAGGCGGCAGCACATCGCCGGCCTTGAATGTGCTTTCACGGTCAAGCGTTGCCTGCATAAAACGGGCAGGCTGCGGTGCAAGCGTGTCATGCACAACCCGCTCGCGACCAAGCCATGCCTGAAGATCGGGGCCTTGGGTCATTTTGAAAACTCCTTTCGCAAGGCTGCGGTATGCGCGCCTGCGGCAGGGGCCGCTGACAACTCGGCATCGGCGGGCCGATCGGTCCACCGCACCGGTGACGCCGGAATATCAAGCCGCGCGCCGTTGTCTGCAACAACCGGACGCCGGCGCAACGCCGGATGATGTGCCAGATCATCGACCGAGTTCACACCGCCAAAAGCAATCTTCGCCTCTGCCAGTCGTTGCCGGAAATCGTGTTGCGACAACGCCGTCGTCACGGACGAAATCATACCTTCAAGCGCGCCGCGATTTTCAACGCGGTGCGTATTGGAGGAAAAGCGTCGGTCATCAAGCACACTTTGATCGCATAAAACCAGCCGACAGAATTGCGACCATTCCCGCTCGTTCTGGATGGCGATCAATGTCAGACCACCTTCGCAGGTCTCGAACGCACCGTAAGGCGCCATGGACGGATGCCGCAGCCCCACGCGACGTGGCGCGCCTTTGCCGTGTTCGGCATGGATCAGCGGCACACTCATCCAATCGGCGGCAACATCGAACAACGACACCGCAAGCGCCGCGCCCTGTCCTGTCCGTTCGCGTAAAAACAACGCCTCCAGTATCGCCGCATGCGTGGTCAGGCCCGCACCGATGTCGCAGATCGACACCCCGATACGGCCCATTTCATTTTCCCCACCACTTACCGCTGTCAGACCCGATTCGGCCTGAATGAGAAAATCGTATGCCTTGAGGTGACGTACCGCGTCGCTTTCGCCATATCCCGAGATATCGACCGTGATCAGCCGCGGATGCCTGACCCGCAGTTCTGCCGAACCGAAACCTGCCCGTGCCATCGCTCCGGGCCCGAGGTTTTGCACGAACACATCCGCCCGCGCGATGATCCGGGCCAGTAATTCTGCCTCCTGCGAATCGCGAAAATCCATCGACAGCGACTCTTTGCCCTGATTGGTCCATGTGAAATAGGAACTCGCGCCGCGTGCCGCGGTGTCATAGCCGCGTGCGAAATCGCCTTCGGGCCGCTCGATCTTGATCACCCGCGCACCGGCCTCTGCCAGCCGCGCCGTGCACAAGGGTGCCGCCAGCGCTTGCTCTACCGATACCACAAGCATGCCGTCCAAAGGCTTGGCCATCTATTCCTCCCACGCTGCCGTCGCAAACCAAATCACGTTTCCAACAAGAAGGCATCAAAGATTATTTCGCCAGTACAGGGTGCTTGCACACCAAGCGGCTTTTCAGCCCCCGCGCCGGCGTTGTTGCACAACTCTGACTGTTGAGGATTCACAACGTGAATTCATGCGGTTAGACAGGCGGCATGAGCAG
>JBLHUT010000191.1:0-7092 GCA_047629975.1 Paracoccaceae bacterium | reverse complement strand
GCTCGACATCATGGGCGCGGACCGTGCGCTTGCACTGACAAAAGGGTTGACCGAACGGCACGGCGTGCGGTTCACCCCGCCTGCACTGCTCAAGGAAATTGCCGCAAGTGGTGACACGTTCTATGGCCGCTTCTCGGAACACGACAAACACGCGGCCTGAACCGGTTCATGGTTAAAAAACACGCGGCGCTCCCGACACACGGGGGCGCCATTTTTACTTGTTCGCCAACACGGTGCATCAGGGCTTTCCAAACTATATTTTTGCGGTGAATACTGCGGCTTGAACGTATGAAACCAAAGGGGGAGACCTGCGATGGGCTGGCTGGCAGATGAAACCGGACTTGAGAAGCGCGCGGCCAATTATGTGCCCCTCTCCCCTTTGTCACATCTTAAACGGGCCACGATGGTGTTTCCTGATCGCGAGGCGATTGTTTTTGGTTCCATCAGGCGGACCTACAGGCAGTATCACGACCGGTGCTCGCAACTTGCCTCGGCGCTTGTGGCGCGCGGAATTGCACCGGGAGATGTCATAGCCACAATCCTTCCGAATGTGCCCGCCCAGTGCGAGGCGCATTTCGGCATTCCAGCCTGCGGGGCAGTGCTCAACACAATCAACACCCGGCTGGATACCGCAACAGTCGCGTATATTTTCGACCATGGCGGCGCAAAGATCGTTTTGTGCGACACACAATTTTTGCCTCTGGCAAAAGAGGCCTGTGCCGCAATGGACGGCACGCCCCCCGAAATCATCGAAGTGAACGATCAACAGGCAGAGTTTCCGGCCACAGGGCAATACCCTGACTACGAAGCGTTTCTGGCCACCGGCGATACAGGTTTCGCGTGGATCATGCCCCAAGATGAATGGGAGAGCCTTGCGCTGAACTATACCTCCGGCACGACGGGGCGGCCAAAGGGTGTCGTCTATCACCACCGCGGCGCCTATCTGATGACGATGGGCACGGCGGTGAGCTGGCATTTGCCGCTTTATCCGCGGTTTCTGGCCATCGTGCCGCTGTTTCATTGCAACGGCTGGAACCACACGTGGCTGATGCCGCTTCTTGGCGGGACCGTTCATTGCTGTCGCGACATAACCGCAGGCTTCATTTATGACGCCATCGCCGATGAAGGGGTCACCCATTTTGGCGGCGCGCCGATTGTGCTGAATATGATCGTCAACGCCCCCGAGGCCCAACGGCGCGACTTTTCCCACACCGTCGAGGTCTTTACCGCCGGAGCGCCCCCTGCCGCTGCCACGCTGGCTGCCATCGAGACGCTCGGGTTCAATGTAACACAGGTTTACGGGCTGACAGAGACCTACGGCCATGTCATCCAATGCCTGTGGAACCACGATGCATGGGACGGGCTGGACGTCGCAGAACGGGCCGCAATCAAGGCCCGCCAAGGGGTCAGCTTTCCGATGATGGAAGACATCGCAATCACCGATGCCGACATGACCCCTGTCCCGCAAGACGGCGTCACGCAGGGCGAGATTATGATCCGTGGCAACGTAGTGATGAAAGGGTATTTCAAAAGCAGCGAAAGCTCCGAGGAGTCTTTTGCCGGTGGGTATTTCCATTCGGGCGACATCGCGGTGCGCCATCCCGACGGCTATATTCAAGTAGCGGACAGGGCAAAGGACATCATCATTTCGGGCGGCGAGAATGTTAGTTCGGTCGAGGTCGAGGGCGCCTTGATGCACCATCCGGCGGTGCTTTTGTGCGCGGTCGTGGCGAAACCGGATGATAAATGGGGCGAGGTGCCTTGTGCCTTTGTCGAGTTGAAGGAGGGCGTCGAGGTCAAGGCCGAAGATCTGATCGCCTTTGCACGCAGCAGGTTGGCCGGTTTCAAGACTCCCAAGTTGGTCGTTTTCACGGAGCTGCCCAAAACCTCTACCGGCAAGATCCAGAAGTTCGAATTACGCGCCCGCGCGCGGGCAATGTGAGGCGGTCATGATCCTTGGCATCGGCTCGGATCTTGCCAATATCGAACGCATCGCGGAAACCCTCGACAGGTTCGGGGACCGTTTTCGCAACCGCGTGTTCACGCCCGTCGAGCAGGCCAAGGCCGAACGCCGGCGCGACGTCGCGGGCACGTATGCCAAACGCTGGGCGGCCAAAGAGGCCTGCTCAAAGGCGTTGGGAACCGGCTTGCGGATGGGTATTGCGTGGAAAGACATGGCCGTTTCGAACCTTCCGACAGGTCAGCCGGTTATGGCTCTCACAGGTTGGGCCGCACAACGATTGGCCGAAATGACACCAGAGGGTTTTGAGGCGATCATTCACGTCACCCTGACCGATGACCACCCGTGGGCACAGGCCTTTGTGGTGATCGAGGCGCGTCAGATCAATGCCCTTGGGGTCCAGCCGCACGGTTACGCGGACAGCGCACCAGAGCCGCCCCCCGGCTAAAAGACGCCACGAAGGTCTGGCGGAAAGCCGCCCCCACATCATCCCGCGCTACTCGGCAGTCTCTCGAAGAGTTTTTTTGCCCTCGGCCTCGGGAAGCCCGAACTGAAGCGGCACCACCGGGGCTTGTGCCGACTTTGCCCCGGGCGGCGCACAAAACGCAATCTCGCCGCGCAAGGCTTCAAGCTCGATCCGGGCTGCTTGCAGCCTCTCCTCCTTGTGGGCAAGGTCGGCCTTTGCGCGCGCCAACCGTGCGGCAGCGTCGCGAATAGACGTTTCCGCCTTCGCGTGGGCCTCGGCGCGCCCTTTGGCCCGGGCCTCGGCAGCAACCTTGGCAAGGGTTTTCAGGTTAACATCCGGCGCTGTCTGTTCAGGGGGGCTGGCCACTGGCACACTGGTGCGCCGGCCAAAAATTACCCACCCCGCCCCCAGTCCGGCACAGGCAGCAAGCAGGCATGCCAGCCAGATATTGACTTCAAACATTTCCGCCCTCGCTTCTGGTGTCGACTGGTCTGCCTTCAGGCCCGTTTGTCGTATTCAGGGCGCACCACCAGTAAAGTTTAGCGCATCAATATCCGCCGTGTCACCCACCAGATTGCAACCAGCAGCAAAATCCCGCCACCCATGGACAAGCTTTGCGCCCCCATCGCACCGATCGGCTCGGGACTGACAAAAAGCGCAAGCCCCGTAAGCGTATCAGCCATCGCAACAACAAACAGGCCCATGAAATTGTGTCCGAAATGCAGCCCCATGGCCGCACCAAGCGTGCCGGTCTTCTCTGTCAGGTCTGCGGCAATTGCTCCGAACGTCAGTGCGGAAAGCAGCACCAGAGGCAGGTTTCCGCCGGCTTCAGGGGCCCAGTGCAGCCCGGCAAAAATGACAGCCGGCCCCCAGAACCAGATCCAGCGCGCCTTGAACCGCGCCGCCAACTGTTGCTGCAAATAACCGCGAAAGACCAACTCCTCTGCTGCGATCTGCACAAACAACAACGCAATTGCCACCGGCATCCAGCGGAGCCATGCCCCGAAATCAAGGTTCGGCACAGGCGCGTCGAACATGAAAAGCAGCCCGCACATTACGCCGTAAACAGCACCGATCACCCCCAGCGCCACACCAAATCCGCGCGCCCACGCGCCAAATGGCCCGAACAAGCTGCGCGGCGTGCGAAAATGCAACGTTCCCGCCGCGACAATTACCCCCAGAAACATGCCCCCGAAAGTACCGAGCAACAAAACCACCTCGACCGGTCGGTCCGGTTGCACCAAACCATACAGAAACGGCAGTATACCCATCGGCCCCAACTGCGCGGCGACGACCATGCTCGCCACTGCAAGCAACAATGCCGTGCCGCTGAGCGACATAAAGCCGATCAACAGCAGCCCCAGCAAAACCCGCCAAAGCTCAGGATACAGTCTCGCCTCGCTCACGAAGCTCTCGAATTGGGGTGTCCGCATGTCTGGCTCTCTTGTGGTTCACTAAAAAGTCGGGCCGGTCCGATAATATGACTTCCCCCCGACACTGCGACTATGCCCGTACCGCGACCCGCGCCGCAAGCCAGGCAACACACAGCACGACCCCCTCCACCGCAATCAGAAGCGGCAAATGCTGCGCCCCGAAATCGAACGGCGCCAGATACAGCGCAAGCGCATCCCCCGGCCCCTGCGCCGACACGATCGCAATCGCAAAGGTGTTTTGCATCATGTGCAACCCGGTCGCCGCCCCAAGCGTGCCGGTCCGCGCCGTCAGATCCGCTGTCAAAACTCCGAACAAAATCGCCCAAAGTACAAAATAGATCCCGTTCGGTCCCATTTCCGGCATCCAGTGCAGCAATCCGAAAACCGTCGCAGGCCCCCCCATCCAGACCACCGGATGAGACCACCGGGCGGCAAGTTGTTGTTGCAAGTACCCGCGAAAGATCACCTCCTCGGTGCCGGTCTGCACCAGAAGTCCGATCAGGGTGAGCGGCAATATCCCCAACCACTGGGCAAACGACAAAGGGCTGCGCGTGATGTCGAAACTGCTTGGCAGAACAATCGCCAGCACCAGATGCAACGCCCCGACAAACAAACAGACCCGCGCAAAATCCCGACACGCAACCGGCAAAGGGCCGATCAAGCTGCGCAAACCGCGTGCATGCAAGATACGGACCGCCATCAGCAGCGCGACGGCAAAGAACCCGAACGACAGCAACGAGAACAAGGTTGCACCGACCCCGTCATCTTGGGACAAACCCGTCGGTACAAAGCCAAACGCCAGCTCGAACAGCGCGATGCCCCCGACAATGCACATGACGACAACCGCCGCCAGCCGCCACGTTTGGGCGCGGGCAACAGCCGGCTGGATGAAACCTTTATGGGGAGCATAAGACATGGCCGTCAGCTAAGGCCATTCGCAGCCGCGTGCAATTGCGCTTGTGCGATCAAGCCGTGCGCTTTATTCCCGAAGGCCAAGCCCGTCAGGGTAAAAATATAATCGACCAGCGCCCTGCGGAGGACACCATGCTCAAGAAACCTTTTGACAAATCCAACCTGCCAAGCCGTCACGTGACCGAAGGTCCGTCGCGCGCACCGCATCGGTCGTATTATTACGCGATGGGTCTGACCGAAGAAGAGATTGCACAACCCTTTGTCGGTGTTGCCACCTGCTGGAACGAGGCCGCACCGTGCAACATCTCGCTTAACAGGCAGGCACAGGCGGTCAAACTGGGGGTAAAGGCCGCTGCGGGCACGCCGCGCGAGTTTACCACGATCACCGTCACCGACGGCATCGCGATGGGTCACGAGGGCATGCGCTCCAGTCTTGCCAGCCGCGAAGCCATTGCCGACAGTGTCGAATTGACCATGCGCGGTCACGGTTATGACGCGATTGTGGGTCTGGCGGGATGCGACAAATCCTTGCCCGGGATGATGATGGCAATGGTTCGGCTCAACACGCCGTCTGTGTTTATTTACGGTGGTTCGATCCTTCCGGGGCGGCTGAACGGCAAGGACGTAACGGTTCAGGATGTATTCGAGGCCGTGGGCGAGCATCAGGCCGGCAACATGTCCGACGAGGCATTGCGCACGCTCGAGCGGATCGCGTGCCCGTCTGCCGGCGCGTGTGGCGGCCAGTTCACAGCCAACACGATGGCCTGCGTCTCCGAGGCAATCGGACTTGCGCTGATGAATTCTTCGGGTGCGCCTGCGCCTTACGAATCGCGGGATCAATATGCCGTCGCCTCTGGCGAAGCGGTGATGGCGCTTTTGGAAAAGAACATTCGCGCCCGTGATATCGTCACGCTCAAATCCCTGCAAAACGCCGCGCGTATTGTTGCGTGCACCGGTGGATCGACCAATGCAGGTCTGCACCTGCCCGCGATCGCCCACGAGGCAGGCATTGATTTCGACCTGAACGATGTCTGCGAGATTTTCCGCGACACGCCCTATTTCGTCGATCTCAAGCCCGGCGGCGCCTATGTCGCAAAGGATCTGTATGAAGTCGGCGGCGTTCCGGTTGTCATGAAAGAACTGCGCAAGGCCGGTTTGATCCACGAGGATTGCATGACCGCCACAGGCCGCGTCATTGGCGAAGAGCTCGACATGATCAAAGGCAACGCCGATGGCAAGGTCATCTATCCGGTCGAAACCCCGATCACAGCCACCGGCGGCGTTGTCGGCTTGCGCGGCAACCTGTCGCCCGACGGCGCGATTGTAAAAGTTGCCGGCATGGCCCCCGAACAGCAGGTCTTTACCGGCCCGGCAAATGTTTTCGAATGCGAGGAAGACGCGTTTGAAGCCGTAAAGGCGCGCGCCTACAAAGAAGGCGAAGTGCTTGTCATCCGCAACGAAGGCCCAGCAGGCGGGCCCGGCATGCGGGAAATGCTGGCTACAACGGCGGCTTTGTCCGGACAGGGCATGGGCAAGAAGGTGGCCTTGATCACCGACGGCAGGTTCTCTGGCGCGACACGGGGCTTTTGCGTCGGGCATGTCGGGCCCGAAGCCGCACATGGCGGTCCGATCGCCTTGTTGCAAAACGGCGACATGATCACGATCGACGCGATCAAGGGCGAGATTTCGGTCGCCCTCACCGACGAAGAGATGGCCTCGCGCAAGGCCGGTTGGGCCGGCCCGCGCCAGACGATCTATTCCTCCGGTGCGCTTTGGAAATATGCACAGCTGGTTGGTGGCGCGGCAAAAGGTGCCGTGACCCATCCGGGGGCCAAAGAAGAGCGTCATGTCTATATGGACCTCTAAAGCAGGGCCTTTGGCCTGCGGCGCCGTGTTTGTGCTGCTTTTGACAGGCTGCCTTGGTGTGAAAACACCGGGCAGTCTGTCGGCTGCGGCACGCGCGGATGCCTCCGGTCAGGTCGCCACCCGTGACCGTCTGCGGGTGGCAAAAGGTGACGTGGTGATCGCGGGCCCCAAGGGATATTGCATCGACCGTGCCTCGAGCCAGTCAAAGTCATCCGGCGCGTTCGTTTTGCTGACTGTGTGCCAGCCCAACGTTACGGCAACGCCCCGGTCCGCTCTTCCTTCGGTTACACCCGCCCTTTTGACGGCAACAGTGCTTTCGGGCGACGGTCCGACAAGTGTTGGCTACAACAGATACTTCTCGTCCGAAGCAGGGCGCAGCGCGCTGAGCAAAACCGGCGTCGCAGCCAACGTGAAGGTCATCGAAAAGGGATCCAGATCCGACATGTTCGTGATGC
>JBLHUT010000190.1:0-7123 GCA_047629975.1 Paracoccaceae bacterium | reverse complement strand
ATCCCGAAAGCCGTAATGTCAAAGCAGGCGCGCGGGCGATCAAGTACCATCTGGATTATATGACGCGGTTGCTCGAAGAGCGGCGCTGGTTGGCCGGCGACATGTTGACAATGGCCGATTTTGCCGCTGCGGCACATATCTCGGCGCTGGATTATATCAGTGATGTGGACTGGAACCGCTCGCCAAGTGTCAAAGACTGGTACGCAAAAATAAAGTCCCGTCCTGCGTTTCGTGGAATTCTGGCCGATCTGGTTCCGGGGTTTCCACCATCGAGCCAGTATGCCGACCTCGATTTCTGAAGCGATCAAGGCACAGGCCCTGATCGAAGGGTTTGCCGAGGCGCGGATCACGCGCCCTGACGTGTCGCCGGATGTCGCGGCGCATCTTGAAGCATGGCTTGCCGAGGGTCACCACGGGCAGATGGCGTGGATGGCCG
Organism: Paracoccaceae bacterium; assembly: GCA_047629975.1. Taxonomy (GTDB): domain Bacteria; phylum Pseudomonadota; class Alphaproteobacteria; order Rhodobacterales; family Rhodobacteraceae; genus JBLHUT01. The sequence continues at coordinate 6,687 of JBLHUT010000190.1, read as the reverse complement.
AACGCAGCACCTGGCGCGGCGACCCGACTGCGTTGTGGCCCCAAGCGCGCAGTGTGATCATGCTGGCAGAACCCTATACGCCGCAGGATGATCCGCTGGTTACCCTGTCGCAGCCCCAGCAGGCGACGATTTCGGTTTATGCGCGCAACAAGGATTACCACGACATCGTGAAAAAGCGCCTGAAGCGGCTGGCACGGTGGATGATTGCGCAGGCCGGCGGCGAGGTTAAAGTATTTGTCGACACAGCCCCCGTGCCCGAAAAACCGCTTGCCGAGCAGGCCGGACTCGGGTGGCAGGGCAAGCACACGAACCTTGTGAGCCGACGGTTGGGGAACTGGATTTTTCTGGGGGCGATTTTCACGACGCTTGAGTTGGAGCCTGATGCCCCCGAAGTAGATCACTGCGGGTCCTGTCGTGCCTGTCTGGACGCCTGCCCGACGAATGCCTTTGTGGCTCCGTACCAGTTGGATGCGCGCCGGTGTATTTCGTATTTGACCATCGAGCACAAAGGACCGGTTGATACGGGCCTGCGGGCCGGTCTCGGGAACCGGATTTACGGGTGTGATGATTGTCTGGCGGCCTGTCCGTGGAACAAGTTTGCGCAAGAAGCCTCGGAGGTGCGCTATGCTGCGCGCGATGACCTTAAGGCGCCGGATCTGGCGGATCTTGTGACACTGGATGATGCGGGGTTCCGTGCGCGGTTCTCTGGCAGCCCGATCAAGCGGATCGGGCGGGACAGGTTTGTGCGCAACGTGCTTTATGCAATTGGAAACAGTAATTCACCGGAGCTTGCACGGCACGCGCGCGCCTTGCTGGAAGACGAGGACGCCGCGGTGCGGGATGCGGCCCGGTGGGCCCTGTCGCGACTTTGAGGGCAGTGCTCCCGCCGATCTTGAGGATATCCTGCGGATATCACGCGATCTGTTGGGCGTGGCAGGCCCGCAAGCGGACCTGCGTGCGCGAGATGCTGACGTGGCTATCGCATCCAGCGGGCGGCGAGATGCAGTGCGCGCTCGGCATAAAGCCGTTGCAGCGGTGCCTCGGGAGCCATCCGTGGCATCACCCATCCAGCCGAGGCCAATGCGCGCAACAACGTAAAAAGCGGGAGTTCTTCTGCCAGCCTTTTGCGGTCGATCCCGGAGTAGCCTTCGATCAGGGCGGTTGAAAGATCATCGAGATCGGGCGAGCGGGCATGCTGGATCATAGCTGTTCCAAGGTCGAAGCCACGGAAGCCGTACCCGCTATCGTCAAAATCGATCAGAAACATCTGCGTGCCGTCCCAAAGGATATTTTCTTGAAGTACATCGGCGTGGATAAGCCCGAAATCCGGTTTTTGCAGCGCGGTCAATGTTTCACGAACGGCATCCCGTGTTGCGCGAAGCAAGTCACTTTCGACAGGGGTCAGCGCGGCGTTTTCCCAAAAGCGGCCCCAAAGCGGGGCTTCGCCCACCAGCCCTTCGATGTCCCAGCGATGCCGGGGTTGGGGGGGTAACGCCAAGGCGTCGGTGCGTTGGTGAAGATCGGCCAGCAATTGCCCCAGCCGGTGGTAGTGATCGGCCTTTTGCGAGGGGCTGCCGGCAAAAGTTGCGCCCATCGCGCCGATCGGTGCGGCATCGATCCATTCGATCAGTGAGGCAACAGGCGCGTCGGGCTGCGATGACAACAGCGCTCCGTCGCGTGTGGGCAGGGGTTTCGGGCAGGGAAACCCACCGGCTGCGAGGGCTTTTGTCCACGTCAGTTCGGCTTCGATCGCGGCGTGTGTCTGATAGCCTATGCGGTGCAATCGCAAGGCGCCGCGCCTGCCATCGGCAAGGTCGATCCTGAAGATTGCGTTTTCACGGTTGGCAATCGGTTGTGGCGGGGCCTTCAACTCTCCCCAGCTGAGTGCGGCGCGGGTGGCTTGCTCCAAAAGAAGGGCCGGACTTGGGTCAGTCATGGGGTAAATCCCGCAGAATTGTGGCCAGAGTATCAAGCGCATGGTCGGCATTGCCGGTTGAAAACGGCATTGGCGGGCGCATTTTCAGAATGTTCATCGACCGCCCGATACGATTGATCAAGATACCCTTGTGGCGCATGGCCTCGACAATCGTGATCGCGATATCCGTGGCGGGGGTGCCGTCGGAGTGTGTGAACTCGGCCCCGAAGAACAGCCCGCTGCCACGCACATTGCTGATGTAGGGGTGGTCTAGCTGTGAAAGACGCGCGTGGGCATGCAGGCCGACGGTACGGGCGTTTTCGACCAGGTTCTCTGCCTCGATGACATCCAGCGTTGCGGACGCGGCGGCACACGACACCGGATTGCCGCCAAAAGTGTTGAAATAGCCAAAGGCCGAGCGAAAGGCCGCCATGATGTCGGGGCGTGTGACGACCGCGCCAACGGGGTGGCCGTTTGCCATGGGCTTGCCCAATGTAACGACATCGGGGGCAAATCCCATTGCCTCGTGGCCCCACCAATGGCTGCCGATACGGCCAAACCCGGGTTGCACCTCGTCGCACAGCACCAGCCCGCCCGCCTTGCGGATCACGGCCAGAGCCGGATCAAGAAAGCCTTTGGGCAAAGACGGAAACCCCTCGTTCGCAAAGGTCGGGCAGAGCATAAAGCCCGCAAATCCGTGACCTGCGGCCTCAAGCTCGGCAATGGCGCGGGCGATGTTATCGGCAAAGGCCTGAGGCTGGGCCACATGGCTGCCGCCCAGCGGATGCAGCGCTTCGGGGGCGGGGACCAACCGGACGTGGCCGGGATATCCACCGATCGGCGGGCGGCGCGTGCTGAGTTGGCTGACGGCCTTGGTGTTGCCGTGATAGGTGTTGTCGGTGGCGATCACCCCGGTTTTTCCGGTCACGGCCTCGGCCATGCGCAAGGCAATGTCGTTCGCCTCTGATCCGGTGCACACCATGATGGCCTGATCGAGGTCGTGGCGAAACTTTGCGGTCAACCGCTCGACATAGTCAAGGATCCCGTCATGAAGATACCGCGTGTGGGTATTGAGGGTGGCGGCCTGTCGCGCAATCGCCTCGACCACGTGCGGGTGACAATGGCCGACGTGGGGCACATTGTTGTAACAATCCAGATACTTGCGACCGGACGCATCCCAAAGCCAAACGCCTTGCCCGCGTACGATATGCACAGGATCGTCATAAAAGGTGGGCACATTCGGCCCAAGCAGGCGCGCGCGCCGTTGAATCATCGTTTCTGTCATTCGTCCGGCGTAACCTTGCCGCGCAGGTTTTTCAATTCACCACGCTGGGTCTTGGAGGCCAATCGGCGTTTTTTGGAGCCAAAAGTAGGTTTTGTCGCGATCCGGCGCTTTGGGACCTTTGTTGCCTGTTCGATCAGGGCGCTCAGCCGTTCGCGGGCTATCTCGCGGTTGCGCGCCTGCGAACGGGTATCTTCGACCCGTAAAATCAGCGTGCCGTCATCGGCCCAGCGACGCCCTGCCAGCCGTTTGAGGCGGGTCTTTATTGCTGGCGTCAGGTTGGGACTGTTGGCGGCGGCAAACCGCAGCTCGACCGCCGTTGACACTTTGTTCACGTTCTGGCCGCCCGGGCCGGACGCACGGGTAAACACCTCGGTCAGTTCCCAGTCCTGAAGGCTGATGGTGTCGGTGATGATAAGCATTGGCTCGGATATGACCGGTTAAATGGGGGCTTGTCCACACTAGGCCAGCAACCCGCCAGTGGATAGGGCGGAACGCACATCAAAAAGGGCCGTCCTTTTTCAAGAACGGCCCTTCGAGTGCTGTGGAGGCGGGTCGGTTAGATCAAGGTTATGACCGATCCACTTGGGCGGCGCTAACCGCAAAGGTCTGCCTTAACGGCAATGCCTCCAAGTTGTCCCAACGCTACTCTCCAGGTTGACTCTCGACACTGGATCACCTCCTTTCAATTGTTTCAATACAGCCAACTTGGCACAGATTGGCGGACTGTCAACGAATTTCTTCCCGTGATGTCAATCGCGTGACCAAGAACCGGAATGGCACAAGCGCCAGCAACGCCAATGACAGCTTTACCGCGAAATCGGCCACCGCGAGCGATACCCACAACGGCGCAACCGGACCGACACCCAGAAGCGGCAGCGCCTCTTGTGCCCATTCGGGCATATTGCCCGGCTCCAGCCCGTTGAACCCTGCTGAAAACGCGATGCTGAAAAACACGGCCGTATCAAGCGTGGAGCCGATGATCGTCGAGGCAAGTGGCGCACGCCACCACGTTCCATTGCGATACAGGTTGAAAATCGCCACGTCCGTCAACTGGGCAACAAGAAATGCAACGCCCGAGCCCAAGGCGATACGCATCGTCACCAGCGGGCCGAATTCACCCATGATCTGTGTGCCGATAAACGAGCAGATAACGCCCACAACAAAGCCTGCAAAAATGACTTTGCGTGCCGGACCCGACCCGTAAACACGGTTCATCAGATCGGTCACAAGAAACGCCAGCGGGTACGTCAGCGCGCCCCATGTGAGCCAGTCGCCCAAAAGATGCTGAACAAGGATGTTGGAGGCCACCACGATGGCGGCCATGGCGATAACGCCAATGAGGATATTGCGTTGCATAATGTTTGATGCCCGTTTTTTTCAAGGTTGCGGCGACTTGGGCCGGGAGCGTCCCGGACGCTGGGCTGTTACGCCTGTGGCTTCGGTCTGGCAACCCGTTCGCGGTGCCAAAGTTGAAATACGGCGTTTTTTGCGCGGTGTTCAGCCCTCGATCACGATTTCGACGAACTCGGTCCGCTGGAACCAGAAATGGTTGTTGTCCGAAACGCTCATTAGGCGCAGGCGTCCGGCGGTGTCTTGCCAAACCGCCAGCCCCTCCAGATTTCCATGAGTGCCAAGCGCACTTTTGTAGAGTGTCTCGCCCTCGGGATCGGGGCTTTCCAGATCAAACCGGCGGATCTGTGACGCGAACCCGCCCATGAAAAACCGCCGCTCCAACAGATAAAGCCGCCCGTCAGGTCCGATGTCTGCCCCGACGGCCCGCCAGCCACCGCTGCGGGCCAGTTCGGTCACAATGTCCCATCGTCCCCAGCGGTACCGATAGACCGCAATCGTGTCCGTGGCCCACTCGGGAAGCGCATAAACGGTCCCCTCGTCATCAATGGCCAACGCCTCCAGCCCTGTGTTGTCGCGGATCGCAAGCAGATCGTGGCTCATTTCGAAGGCATCGATAAAGCGCCCGTCGGGGGCCAGCCTCAGGATGCGTGTTTCTTGCTCGAACGAAACAAGGAGCGTTCCCGAACGTGTGAGGGCAATTCCTTCGGCATCGCGCAGCCGCCGGTCGTTGGGGTCCAACGGGTCGGGCGTGACGATGAACCGGTCGAACGTGGCCTGCACGCCTGACAGCGTTCCGTTGGTGCGGGTAAACGTGCCATGCGCCAGCACGCTACCGTCAGAAACGACGCTGAACTGCTGCCCGTTGCCGGTGACGTCAAGCCCCGACCATCCCCCGAATTCGGGCCAGTCCTGTTGCCAGCTTATCGCTGTGACATTGGATGCCGGGGTCAACCGGTTGAACGCCAGCATCCCGCAGGTCAGCGCGACACCTGCCAACCCTATCAGGGCTATTTGATAAGTGAGGCGCATTGGCGTGGCAGGTCAGCCAGTGTGTAATCGCGCGCACCGCGCTTGGGTTTTGAGGGTTTTTTGGCTTTCGCGGTGGTTTTAGGCGGGTTCAGGTAATCGGTCACCCACCACTGCAACGTGGCATCGCAACCGTCCCCCCCGTTAGAAAGTTTGGCGACGGTCGGTTTCTGGGTTGTGCAAGCGCGATTGCCCTTGGGGCATTTCAAGCGCACGTGAAAATGGGTGTTGTGCCCATAAAGCGGGCGCACTTTTTGCAACCATTTCCTGTCGCTGTTGCGTGCGGTTTCGCACATTTCGACCTTTACCGGGGCTGTGACGAATATGCGGTCAACCCGCGGATCAAGTGCCGCCTGCTTGATGATCGCCTGATGTGCTTTGCTATAATTTGAATTCACGCGCCGCTGGTCATTCGACCGGACCGAGATGGAGCTGAGTTTTTCACGGTCTTTCGTGCTCAGGCGCAGGGACTTTGGTGGCAGCATCCAGATATCCGCATCCAGCCCGATCTGGTGCGACTGGTGTCCAGAGGTCATCGGCCCGCCGCGCGGTTGACTGATGTCCCCGATGTACAACCCCTTCCAGCCCTGTTGGGTTGCCGCAAACTCTGACAGATCCTTCAGAAAGTCGATCATCTCGGGCTGGCCCCAGTTGCGGTTCCGGCTCAGGCGCATCGCTTGCCATGTCGGCCCTGTTTCGGGCAGTTGCACAGCCCCCGCAGAGCATCCCTTGGCGTAGGTGCCGATGGCGGCGGGCGCGTCTTTCGATGCGTGCGTCATTGCGCCGAAAAGCTGATTGGCCCTCGTCTGCGCAGCAAGTGGCGCACAAAGGGCCAGAAACACAATCAATGTTAGGAGGGGATGTATCACTTGGTCTCCGTCCAGCCGTCTGCCTTGACCCAGATTAACAGCAATAACCCCAAAAGAAACAGAAAGATCACAGGGGCGATGCCCATCCGCGCACTTCCCGTGGCATAGGTGACGATGCCGATCAGAGCAGGCCCGAGAAAAGCTGTCGCCTTGCCGGACAAGGCAAACAGGCCGAACGCCTCGGAGGGGCGCGCCGGGTTGGCCTGCCGCACCATCATCGAGCGTGACGCGGATTGCAT
>JBLHUT010000189.1:0-7152 GCA_047629975.1 Paracoccaceae bacterium | reverse complement strand
CTGTTCTTGGGCAAGTCGGGCAACTTGGTTGGACCTTCTGGGCCGCTCCCAAAGCCAAAAATGACAAAGAATACGGCACCGAAGCAACATTTAACTTGCGCCAGACCGGCGCAGGGTAAGACACTCAACAAAAATAATTACTTAAAATCGAATGGGGACGGTCATGTCGGATATTAGTCTTGAAACAGTTGCCGGAAAGCTGAATCGCACCGGGTACGATGCTTTTATGAAGGCACTTCGCCACGCAAAAAGCGAAGGGAACCGCAATGTGGAAATAAGCCACTGGCTCCTTCACTTGCTCATGAATGACAAATCCGACATTACCGTCGCCCTCCAGCATTACGGCATCGACCGGGCCGCCGTGCTGATGGAAGTGCAAAAGGCCATCGACAGCTATAAAAAGAACGTCACAGAGATGCCCGGCTTTTCGGCACAGGTCATCGACCTTCTTGATCGTGGCTGGCATTACGCAACCCTGTTGTTCGGTGAACCTTCGATCCGCTCGGGTCATTTGCTGGTGGCACTGCTCAAGGATGCGACCCTCAGTCAGGCCATGCCAAGCCTGTCGCCAACCCTTGCCAAAATGAGCGTCGATACGATTGCCAATGATGCGCGCAGCGTCTGGGCAGCCTCGGAAGAAGAAGACATGGGCAGCATGGACGGCGCGGGGATGGGCGGCGGCAAGGCAGCCACCGGTGCCCCGGGCGAAGAGGGTAAAGGTGCGACAACAGCGCTTGGCCGGTTCTGCATCGACATGACCGCACAAGCGAAATCGGGCGTGATGGACCCGATCGTGGGGCGCGACGAAGAAATCCGGCAGATCATCGACATCCTGATGCGCCGCCGCCAGAACAACCCGATCCTGACCGGTGAGGCCGGTGTCGGAAAGACAGCCGTTGTTGAAGGCTTCGCACAGCGCCTTGCCTCGGGAGACGTGCCACCACAGCTGCGCGGTGTGCGACTTTTGAGCCTTGATATCGGATTGATGCAGGCCGGTGCCTCGATGAAGGGCGAATTCGAGCAACGTCTGCGGCAAGTCATCGACGAGGTTCAGGGGTCTCCCGTGCCGATCATCCTGTTTGTCGACGAAGCACACACCCTGATCGGTGCAGGCGGTGCCGCGGGCACCGGCGACGCGGCCAACCTGATGAAGCCCGCACTTGCGCGCGGCACGCTGCGCACCGTGGCCGCAACCACGTGGATGGAATATCAGAAGTATTTCGAAAAAGATCCCGCGCTCACGCGTCGTTTCCAGCCCATCACAATCGACGAGCCCGATGTGGAACGCGCCTGTTACATGCTGCGCGGAATTATGGGCCCAATGGAAAAGCACCATAAGGTACGTATTTCGGACGAAGCGATCGTGGCGGCTGTGTCCCTGTCGCACCGGTATATCCCTGCACGCCAGCTCCCTGACAAAGCGGTGTCACTGCTTGACACTGCGGCGGCGCGCGTCGCCATCAGCCAATCCACCACGCCTGCAATGCTTCAGGATATCAGCAGCCGTATCGCCAGCCTGAACGCCGAATTGACCGCAAAGCAGCGACAAGCAGATCTTGGCGAGGTGAACGAGGCCCGTATTTCAGAAATCCACGATCTTCTGGAAAAGGCCGCGACCGAGCTCGAAGAGTTTTCAGCAAAGTATCAGGGCGAAAAATCGATCGTTTCCGATATTCTTGACCTGCGCTCGAAATTGAATCCCTCTGAGGACCGCGCCACCCTGCCCGTGGACGATATCGACCCGTCCGGGGATGCAGCCGATGACACCGCCGCAGTAGAGGCCGCCAGCGAGGGTATCGACACCTCGCCACCCTCGGAAGAAGACGCCGCCGCCTTACGCGCAGCCCTGAACGCGAAGGTGGCCGAACTTGAGGCCCATGATCCAGACGAGCGCATGATTTATGCCCACGTCGATGCGCAGGCTGTCGCCTCGGTGGTTGGCGACTGGACCGGAATTCCGGTGGGCCGCATGGTCACCGACGAGGTAACGGCGATCCTGACCCTCGCCGATCGCCTGAAGGAACGTGTGGTCGGACAGGATCACGCGCTTGAGATGATCGCCAAAAGGATTGAAACGAACAGAGCCGGACTTGATAATCCTGAAAAACCGATCGGGGTTTTCATGTTGGCAGGTCCATCCGGCGTCGGAAAAACCGAAACAGCCCTTGCTCTGGCCGAAGCGATCTATGGCGGCGAGCAGAATGTCATCACCATCTCGATGTCTGAATACCAAGAAGCCCACACCGTCTCGCTGCTCAAAGGAGCGCCTCCCGGCTATGTCGGATACGGCGAAGGCGGGCGTCTGACCGAGGCCGTCCGGCGCAAGCCTTATTCTGTTGTCTTGCTTGACGAAGTCGAAAAGGCCCATTCCGACGTCCACGAACTGTTCTTTCAGGTCTTTGACAAAGGCCGGATGGAGGATGGCTCTGGCCGTTTGATCGACTTCAAGAACTGCCTGATCCTGCTGACCTCGAACGCGGGCACAGACGTAATAATGGACATGACCGCTCGTGGTGCCGCCCGCCCTGATCCGGAGGCCCTTGCAGAGAGCCTGAAACCGGCACTGCTCGAAGTCTTTCCGCCTGCCTTACTGGGGCGCATCGTCACGATCCCCTATTACCCGCTCTCGGGCGAAGTCATCGCGATGATCACCAAGCTCAAGATCGGCTCGATCGTCAAGCGGCTCAAGAACAATCAAGGCGCCGTTATGACCTATACCGACGCGGTGATCGACCATATCGTCGGTCAGTGTCAGGACCCCGATGCCGGCGGTCGGATGATCGACAATATCATCACCAACTCGATCCTTCCCGAACTCAGCCGCGCCATTCTGACCCGTGCCGTAAAGGGCGAAGAACTGACAGCGGTGAATGTCGATGTTGCCGACGACGCTTTCGTCTATGAGTTAAGCTGACAAAGTCGAATTTGGCCCCAAATCCCGGATTTGGGGCCATAATGTGACAGAAGCTTACAGCCAGTCCGGAGATATCCGGACAGCTTTGCCCGTTTTGGCAGACCGCTGGGCCGCCAAACCCATCGCCACTGCCGCCCAACCATCCGACACCGTTACCTCCGGCCGCCCGATGCCGCGCGCCACCTGCAAGAAGCGCTCATGCTGGTAAAAGGTCGATCCGTTGTGATCGCCTGCTGCCAAAAGAGCGGCATCAACTGGCATGTGTGTGACAACCGGCCCCTTCGGAGAACGCGGGCTGACCACAACTTGCGCCACAGGTGCCGGTCCAAGTGTCTCTACCGGCCAGAAACGTCCCGGCCCCGGCACCAGGGCCTCGATCTTTCCCTTTGGCCCCACAACACTGATTTCTTCTTGATATTCGGCCCCTTCCGCGAACATGCACAGTTCGAGCATGGCGCGCGCGCCGTTCTCGAAATCCACAATCACATAGCCCGCATCCCAGATATCCGGCCGCTCTCCGTCATACATCTCGTCCCGATGGTTCTCGACCTGTCCTGCGCTGGCCATGATGCGCGTCGGCTCCGATCTGATTATCAGACGCATCAAGTCGAAGAAATGACAGCATTTTTCTACGAACGTCCCGCCCGTGTTCCGGTTGAACCGGTTCCAGTCTCCGACCTTACCGAGAAACGGAAAGCGATGCTCGCGGATGGTCAGCATACGAACGCCGCCTGTGACCTCCTCGACCTGCCGGAGAAGCGCCGCTACGGGCGGCATATACCGATACTCCATCGCAACCCAAACAGGTGCCGGATAAGTGTCACGCAACCGCGCCAGCGCCCCGACCTGACCCGCAGCCGTGAACAACGGCTTTTCCACCAGAACCGGCAAAGGCCGCAACGAGGCGATCTGCTCCAGCTGCCCAAGATGCACGTGGTTGGGGCTTGCGATCAACAGACAATCAAGCGACGGCTCCGCCAGCAAATCCGCGACGCTCTCTTTCATAACCGCCCCGGGGACGATTTTCTGTGCCGCTTGCTTCATAGCCGCATCCGGCTCAAAGATCGCAGCCACCTCGGCATTGTCCAACAAAGCGATGTTTTGAAGGTGCTCCTGGCCCATCATCCCACAGCCAATAATTCCGTACCGCATCGGTTTCATACCGATCTCCCATCTATTGAATTCGGTTTACGTAACGGCATTTTTGCGCGTCGAACCACGTTCTGGAGGTTTCGACCGCGGCTCCATCCTGTGCCCAACCGGTGCGCAAAACTATCCCGCAGCCATCACCCACGCGCCAATCCTCACTTGTCCAAACCGGCCAATGCCCCATCCCGACCCTGTCTTCAACGCGTGAAATCCAGAACCCGAGCTTTTCTTTGTAAACCTGATAGAGTGAATCGGACAAATCTGCGTCCTGCAAGAATTGCGCCCGCCCGCCGTCGAGCCATATTTCCTCCAGCGCGACCGCAACATCATCCAACATCCTGATCCGCCTGATGCGACAAGCCACCTGCGCGGTTTCCAGTTTTGGCATGGCCGGATCCGGATCAATCCTGTCAACACTCAGAATGCGCGCCGAAGGCACGCCTCCACCGTTAGGCAACTCAAGCCTGAAAAAGGAATACATTCCAACGACATCCCTGCGGACCTTCACGTAATTTCCAGAGCCTTGAACCCGCTCAAGAAATCCCTTTTCGGTCAGATCCTGAAGCGCCTTGCGCAATGTGCCGACAGACGTGTTCAGGTCCTCGGCCATTTGGCGCTCGGGAGCCAGTCTGCTGCCATTGACCAACCGACCTGCCAGGACCTCGCGCTGTAACAACGCGCTTATTTGTCGATAAAGCGGGCGCGATTTGGGCATATCCATCTTTCACCACTCGAAATTGATACATGATTGATCTATATTGTACGGAGTGATACGCAACAAGTGTCCGTATAAATCGAGAGAGATTCGATGACCATTGTGCCCGTGACCTCTTCTGATCTGGATGCCGCCGAAATTTCGTGGTTCTCTGCACTATGCTCTGATGACTATCAGTTCTTGGGGGTGCCTGACGGCACTCTTCGTTCTTCGTGGGAGCATTGCAAAGACATCTTGCAAGAGGCTGAAAAACAAGGATTTCGCAATATCCTATGCCCGTCCTCCTATCAGGTCGGACAGGATACGCTGAGTTTCGTGGCCGCTGGTGCACCGTTGACCGAGAGGATCAACATGTTGGCCGCTGTGCGCTGTGGCGAGATGCAGCCTGTGATGCTCGCGCGCACGCTGGCCACCCTGGATCACATGCTCAAGGGCCGGTTGACGGTTAACATCATTTCCTCCGACTTTCCCGGAGAGGTGGCACCGAGCAGTTTTCGATATCAGCGTTCGCGCGAGGTTGTTGAAATCCTCAAGCAGGCATGGACTCAAGATTACATCAACTACAGCGGACAAGTGTATAATTTCAAAGACGTTTCCACGGCCCCGGCGAAACCGTATCAAACCAAAGGCCCGTTACTGTATTTCGGGGGCTATTCGCCTGATGCGCTTGATCTGTGTGGCGAGCATTGCGATGTCTATCTGATGTGGCCGGAAACGCAGGATCAGCTGGAAAACAGGATGAAAGCAGCCAATCAAGCTGCTGAAAAATATAGCAGAACACTGGATTATGGTTTGCGGGTACACATGATCGTGCGCGACACCGAAGTCGAGGCTCGGGAATACGCCGACTATCTGGTAAGCAAGCTTGATGATGAATACGGCCAACTCATTCGGGACCGCGCACATGACAGCATATCGCTTGGTGTTTCCCATCAGGCCAAGGCGCGCGCGTTGGCGGACAAGTTCGGGTATACCGAACGTCACTTGTGGACGGGTATCGGGCGGGCACGCTCGGGATGCGGCGCAGCTCTTGTCGGTTCGACGGACCAGATTTTGTCACAAATCGAAGTCTATCAAAAAATGGGCATACGCAGCTTTATCTTTTCGGGGTATCCTCATATCGACGAATGCAAGATCTTTGGAGAGAAGGTCTTGCCACATCTAAAAACATGTTCGTTGCCAGAAGTTTATGGCCGCGTCCCCCCCCAAACACCGATGACGCCACTGGGCGTAGGAGAACGCGTCTGATGGAACGGATCAATCTGGCCGAAGGGCTCTCTCTGAGCCGCATTGTTTATGGAATGTGGCGATTGGGCGACGATAAGGATACCAGTGCCAGCCATATTCAGAACAAGATCGAGAGCTGTCTTTCGCAAGGTATTACAACCATGGATCAAGCGGATATCTATGGTGGCTATGAGGCGGAGGAATTGTTCGGGGCGTGCCTGAAGGCGGCGCCACATTTGCGTGACCAGATCGAGATCGTAACCAAATGTGATATCATCGCTCCGGTCGGACGCTATGAGGCAGCACCGCTAAAATATTACGACACCAGCCGCGCGCACATCCTAAGTTCTGTCGATATGTCGTTGAAATTAATGAATATAGACAAGATTGATCTTTTACTGATCCACCGCCCCGACCCTTTGATGAATGCCCAAGAGACGGGGGCCGCTCTCGACGAGATGGTTGCGTCTGGCAAAGTCGGTGCCGTGGGCGTGTCCAACTTCAAATTGCACGACTGGACCTTGCTACAATCGGCAATGTCCACGCCACTCGCCACCAACCAGATCGAGCTCAGCCTGGTGGAACCCGCTGGTTTCACAAATGGCGACGTTGCTTTCTTGCAAGAGCGCGGGATTGCACCAATGGCGTGGTCGCCACTGGGCGGAGGTAGCCTTTTTTCAAATGATAACAATGGATTGAAAGATCTCCTTAAATCTATTTCGGAGCAGTTCTCTGTCGACGAAGCCGCCGTTGCAATCGCGTGGCTTTTGCACCACCCCTGCGGGATCCTGCCCGTTATGGGAACCAACACACTTGATCGCATCGCGCGCTTTTCGGATGCGTTCAAGGTCGAAATGGATCGCCAAATGTGGTTTGCGCTCTATACCCAAGTACTGGGGCACGAGGTGGCGTAATGGCTGATGGCTCGTGCAGCACAATACAACAGGAACTCGACCAGATGGATTCATTTACCCCGGGCCCGGAAACAACGCGCGCGTTTCGCGACACACTTGGATGTTTCGCAACCGGCATAACGGTCATCACATGCGTTGACGCGACCGGTCCGCTGGCCATGACGGCCAACTCCTTCGCGTCGGTATCGCTTGACCCGGCGCTTGTGCTTTGGTCCCCAGCAATATCTTCGGCG
>JBLHUT010000188.1:0-7208 GCA_047629975.1 Paracoccaceae bacterium | reverse complement strand
GGTCTGGCGCTTGCGCAGCCAAAACAGGTTATCGCCATCAGCCGCAAATGCGAAAGCAGAAATAAAACCAGCCCCGTCATCCCCGTAGATCCTGTCGCTATCAGCGACCGGTTCATGACGGCCTTTCGGGCCTGATGCGGGTTATGGCGCCGTCTGACCGCATCCATTCCTACGAAGACGCCCGCCAGCTTGCGCGGCGGCGTCTGCCATGGATGGTCTTCGACTATATTGACGGCGCAGCTGGCACCGGCGACGGCGAGGCCACCAATCTGGCTGCACTGCGGGCGATACGCTTGCAACCACGCGTTCTGGTGAATGTCGCCGATCGTGACATCGGCGTGTCTGTTTTCGACCATCAAGGGACCCTGCCATTCGGGATTTCTCCGATGGGAATGTGCAACCTGTCGTGGCCCGGCGCCGATCTGATGCTCGCGCGGTTCGCGGCACGCCACAAGGTTCCACTGGGTGTCTCGACGGTCTCTTCGACCTCGTTGGAAACGATCATCGAGGCCGCACAAGGTCATGCGTGGTTCCAGCTTTACTTCAGCGGCGACGGCAGCGGCACCAGCCGCCTGATCGAACGGGCCAAGGCAGCCGGATACCGCACCATCATCCTGACGGTCGATGTCCCCGAAGTGGGCCGTCGCCCGCGTGAATTGAGGCGCGGCTTTACGATGCCGTTCAAGATCGGGCCAAAGCAATTCATCGACTTCGCGCTTCATCCCGAATGGTCATTGACCTCTTTGGTCAAAGGGCGGCCGGAGCTTGCGAATTTTACCGAACCCGGCTTCGGATTTGACAGAACCGCCAGCAGAGCCGGCGCAGACTGGGAGTTTTTTGACCGGTTGCGCGACATGTGGGACGGCAACCTTGTGGTCAAGGGCGTGACCAGCCCCGAGGACGCTATACGCCTCAAGACGGCAGGCGCCGACGCAATTCAGGTCTCGAGCCACGGTGGCCGGCAACTTGATTGCGGCCCCCCTCCGATTCTGGCCCTGCAAGCTATTCGTCAAGCCCTTGGAGCGGAATTTCCCCTGTTTTACGATACCGGATTGCGGTCGGGGGACGACGTCGTGCGAGCCTATGCGATGGGCGCGGATTTTGTGTTTTTCGGGCGTGCCATGCAATACGCAATTGCTGCGGGCGGAGAGGACGGTTTGCGCAAACTCGGCGATGTCTTTGCCGCGGAAACCAACCTGACACTGGCCCAGATCGGACGCCGCAACATGCAAGACCTGAAGGGATGTATTGCCGGTTGACGAACAATTATCACGTCAGCGGCAGGGAGCGTTGGATTTGACCGTAAATGTTGCCTATCACTTCTGAAACAGGTGGAGGCATGACATGACCGACTCGTCCATGCGACTTGGCGTAGATATTGGCGGCACATTCACAGACGTCGTGCTTGAAACCGGGTCCGCGTCGTTTTCAGCCAAGGTCCTGACCACCTATGCCGCCCCCGAGAATGCGATTATCGACGGTATTCATCAAGTCTGCGCAAAGGCCGACGTGTCGCCATCGGAAATCGGTCAGATCATTCATGGCACGACCTTGGCTACCAACGCCCTGATCGAGCGGCGCGGCGCGAAAACTGCGCTTATCACGACCCAAGGGTTTCGCGATGTCATCGAAATGCGCTCGGAGAGCCGGTTCGAGCAATACGATCTGAACCTGACCCTGCCCGACCCGCTGTTACCACGCCAAAGACGCTATACCGTGGCGGAACGGGTCGATGCCACGGGTTCGGTTCTGCTGCCGCTTGATCCTGCCGAAATCGAAGCCGTTATCGAAACGATTGCGCAGGCCGGTTACGAAAGCGTCGCTGTCGGGCTGCTCCACAGTTATCTGAATGATACGCACGAACGGATGATCCGCGACCTGCTGGCAAAGAGGCTGCCACAGGTGATGGTGTCGATTTCCTCCGAGGTAAGCCCCCAGATGCGCGAATACGAGCGGTTCAATACCGTCGTTGCCAACGCGTATATCAAACCGATGATGAAATCCTATCTCGACCGTCTTGAGCAGCGGCTGGCAAAGGAAGGCATCAGCTGCAAGATATTCCTGATGCACTCGGGGGGCGGGATTATCTCGCTTGAAAGTGCGGCAGAGTTTCCTGTGCGGCTGGTTGAATCCGGTCCGGCAGGGGGCGCGGTCTTTGCTGCCCACATCGCCGCGCGCTACGGGTTGGAAAAGGTACTGTCGTTCGACATGGGCGGCACAACGGCCAAGATCTGCCTGATCAAGAACCAGACCCCCAAAACCAGCCGTGTTTTCGAGGTCGCGCGGACCTATCGCTTTAAAAAGGGGTCCGGGATGCCGATCTCGATTCCGGTCATTGATATGGTCGAAATCGGGGCCGGCGGCGGGTCTTTGGCGCATGTGGATACGCTGCGGCAAATTCGTGTCGGCCCCTTGTCTGCCGGGTCGGAGCCGGGCCCTGCGTGCTACGGGCGCGGCGGGAAAAACCCTGCCGTAACCGACGCCGATCTGGTTCTGGGCAAGCTGGACCCCGATAATTTTGCCGGTGGGAGCATCAAACTGCACCCGCAAAACGCAGCACAGGCGTTGATGGCCAATGTTGGCGACACGCTTGCGATGGACGCCACCACCGCCGCCTTCGGAGTTGCAGAAGTGGTCGATGAAAACATGGCCAATGCCGCGCGCGT
Source organism: Paracoccaceae bacterium (assembly GCA_047629975.1). Classification (GTDB taxonomy): domain Bacteria; phylum Pseudomonadota; class Alphaproteobacteria; order Rhodobacterales; family Rhodobacteraceae; genus JBLHUT01. The sequence continues at coordinate 4,542 of JBLHUT010000188.1, read as the reverse complement.
CCATGCCGTTGAAAATGGCGAGGACCTGACCGACTATACGATGATTGCCTTTGGCGGCGCCGCACCGCTTCACGGGGCGCGGCTGTGCGAAAAACTGGGCATCCGGCGGATGCTTGTGCCGCCCGGGGCTGGTGTCGGCTCGGCCATCGGCTTTCTGCGCGCCTCTTTCAGTTTCGAGGCGAACCGGTCTGTTTACATGCGTCTGTCAGACTTTGACCCCGACAAGGTCACGTCCCTTTTGGCCGATTTGCAAACCGAGGCCACAGGGTTTGTGCGGACCTGTGATGCAACCTGCGAAATCCGGTCCGAATTCAAGGCATACATGCGGTATACAGGCCAGGGTTGGGAAATCCCGATCATCCTGAACGCATCCGACGCGCGGCACCCCGACGCCGCGACCTTTGCCCGCCTGTTCGAGGAAAACTACGTCAAACTCTTTTGCCGCTCGGTGCAGGGCATGGATATCGAGGTCACGGTCTGGTCGGTCAACGCCACATCACCGCCCGAAAACGTCCCCCCCCTGACCCCTGCTACTTCCGGCGCCCCCGCACCTGTGTACGGAACCCGACACGTTTTTGACGCTGCCACGGCCGCATTTGTGACCGCCGATGTCATCGAGCGCGACAAGATGACCGAAGGCAGTACCGTGCGCGGACCCGCCGTGATTACCGAAGCCGAAACAACGATTATCGTAACCGCGTCGCGCACCGCCCTGCGGCAGCCGGACGGCTGCATCGACATCGTCCCCGGCTCTTGACCTCCAAGGAAAGAACAGCAATGGCACAGCCCCACTCGAACGTCGCCTGTCAGGTCATGTGGAACCGGCTGATCTCGATCGTCGAAGAACAGGCCCAAGCGTTGGTACGCACCGCATTTTCGACAAGCGTGCGCGAGGCCGGCGACCTGTCGGCAGGGGTCTATGACGCACAGGGCCAAATGCTGGCTCAGGCCGTGACCGGCACCCCCGGCCACGTCAATGCAATGGCCGATGCAGTCGCCCATTTCATCCGCCGCATCGGGCGTGACGCCATGCTTGCGGGGGATGTGTACCTGACCAACGACCCGTGGGAGGGCACCGGCCACCTGCATGATATCACGATGGTAAGCCCCTCGTTTCACAACGGTCTACTGGTCGGGTTCTTTGCCTGCACCGCCCATGTGGTTGATATCGGGGGGCGCGGGCTTGGGGCAGACGGGGCAAGTGTGTTCGAAGAGGGGCTGTATATCCCGATCATGAAGTTCATCGACGCGGGAAAAGTCGACGACACTCTAGTGCGGATCGTTCGGGGCAATGTCCGCGAACCCGATCAGGTCGTGGGCGATATGTATGCGCTGGCGACCTGTAACGAAATTGGCCACCGCCGCTTGATCGACATGATGACGGAATTTGCGCTGGAGGATCTTGAGGGGATCAGCACGTTCATCCTTGAGCATTCGCGCCGCGCAACGCTTGAACGGATTGCGGCGCTGCCACGTGCAACAGCCAGCGGCGAAATGACAGTCGACGGATTTGAAACCCCCATCACCCTGAGGGTAAAGATTTCATTTTGCGCGGACAGGATCGTGTGTGATTTTGCCGGCACCTCGGGGGTGGATAAAAAGGGTATCAACTGCCCGCTGGTCTACACAAAGGCCTACGCCTGTTATGCACTAAAATGTGCAATCGCCCCTGAAATCCCGAATAATGCCGCCTCTCTTGCGCCGTTCGAGGTGACAGCCCCCCCTGGCACAATCGTCAATGCGCAGCGTCCCGCCCCCGTGGCCTTGCGCCATATCGTCGGGCATTTCGTGCCCGATGTTGTTTATGATGCGCTGGACAAAATCCTGCCGGGCCTTGTTCCGGCCGAGGGGGCCGGATGTTTGTGTAATTTTCAACTTTCCTTGCGGCCACGAAGCGACGCACCCGCGCCCGAAGGAGCCGTGCGCGCCGAGGTTTTGACCTTCAATTCCGGTGGTGCCGGCGCACGCCCCGCGCTTGACGGGCTGAATGCCACCGCATTCCCCTCGGGGGTGATGACAATGCCGGTCGAAGCCACAGAACACGCCGGCCCCGTGATCATCTGGCGCAAAGAGTTGCGCCCCGATTCCGGCGGTGCCGGCAAACAGCGCGGCGGCCTTGGGCAATATATGGAGGTCGGTGCCCAGCAGGGGTACGAATTCGACTTTCAGGCGATGTTCGACCGCTTATCCTACCCCGCCCGGGGGCGACGCGGCGGCAGCGAGGGTGCCTGCACCACGATCGCACAGGACGACGGCACAAAGATGAACGGCAAGGGCAAACAATTCGTGGCTGACGGACGCCGTGTTCTGCTCGCCTTTCCCGGCGGTGGCGGCTATGGCGCGGCCGGTGACCGCCCGGCCGCGTTTGTCAAACGCGACCTTGCGCGCGGCTATATTACGGCCGCAACAGCCATTCGGGAGTATGGATTGAGCGAGGCCGACATCACACAAGTCACGCAAGCCGTTCAAAAAGGGCAGGAGATCACATGACCCGACAGCCTCAGGCCCCTGCACACGAAACCTATGACATCGTGATTGTCGGCGGCGCAATCATGGGCGCCTCTGCGGCATGGTTCCTGTCGGGTGATGCTACTTTTGATGGCCGTATTCTGGTCGTCGAAAAAGACATGCGCTATGAAACCTGCTCAACCGCGCACACAAATTCCTGCATGCGACAGCAATTCTCCACAGAGTTGAACGTGCGTATCTCCCAATATGCCGCCGATTTCGTCAAAAACCTGCGCGAGCACATGGACGGCGATGCACAAGCCCCACGGCTGTCCATTCACAACTTCGGGTACATGTATCTGGCCGATACCCCCGGCTTTGCACAGGTCCTTGCCCAAAACCAAAAGACCCAGATCAACGCAGGTGCCGCGACACGGCTGATGACGCCCGCGCAGATCAAGGCCGAGTATCCCTTTTACAATGTTGACGATATCCTGATGGGATCCATCAACCTTGTGGACGAAGGCTACTGGGACGGCAGTGCCGTTTTCGACTGCTGGCGCAGATCAAGCCGCGCACGGGGTGTCGAATATATCGAGAACGAAGTTGTCGCCATGACAAGAAATGCCAACGGCACGCGGATCGAAAGTGTTACGTTGAAATCCGGACAGGTGATTGCCTGCGGTCAGGTCCTGAACGCCTCTGGCCCGCGCGGTGCACGCACGGCAGCCATGGCAGGGATCAGTTTGCCAGTCGAGCCGCGCAAACGCTATTCTTGGGTTTTCAGTGCCCAGCGCCCACTGGACCGTGACTTGCCTTTGACGATTGACCCATCCGGCGTGCATGTGCGCGAAAACGGCGGAGGGACCTATCAATGTGGCGCCCACTCAGCAGTGGATCCGGCCGCCGACTACGATGACTTCAGCATGGATCTATCCCTGTGGGAAAGCCACGTCTGGCCAGTGATTGCCCACCGTATCCCGCAATTCGAGGCGATCAGGGTCACTAGCGAATGGACCGGCCACTATGCCTTCAATACCTTTGACCAGAATGCGATCATCGGGCCGCATTCAACGGTCGGGAACTTCTTTTTCCTGAACGGGTTTTCCGGCCACGGGTTGCAGCAATCTCCGGCAATGGGTCGGGGTACCGCCGAGATTATGATACACGGCGCGTACCGGACGCTGGATATGCGCCCGTTCCACTTTGATCGCATTGCCTCTGGTCGGCCTGTCCTTGAACAGGCGATTATCTAGGCCCGCAATGCGCGCGTCGTTTGCCGCAGCAAGGTTGCTTAAAACACGCGCACTCCGTGGCACCATGTTTCCTTGAGCACAGGTGTGCCATGGAGTGTTGCAAACCGGATAAGATCGGCCCGCGCCCCTATCGAAATGGTGCCGCGATCGTTCAACCCGACCGCCTGCGCGGCAGAGCACGTCGCCGTCGCAATGCCGCGCGGCATGTTCCCCCACAAATCACCAAGTTGCACCGCAGCCATCAGCAAACCGGCAGGCACATAATCGGATGACACGATATCGAGCAGATCACGTTGCGCCAGATCAAGGGCTGCCACATTGCCCGAATGCGAACCGCCACGGATCAGGTTGGGCGCGCCCATGATGGTCGCGATACCAGCGGCGTGACAGGCGGCAGCGGCCTCGACCGTCGTCGGAAATTCGGCCAAACGCACCCCGTGTCGATGACTGTCCGCAACCTGACCGGCGGTCGTGTCGTCGTGACTGGCCAGCGTCGCGCCATAGCGCCTTGCTGCTGCAACCGTCGCGGCCTCGTGGCGGTCACCGAAGCGGGCCTGTAAACCATACAAAAAAGTGACGTACTCGTCAAAGGTCGCCTGATCCAACCCGTGCTTGCCGCAAACGTAATCCTTGTATTTTTGCAGATCGCTGAATTGCCGCTGGCCGGGCGTGTGATCCATCATCGAGACGATCCCGACACGGTCGGCCGGCCCGAATTCAGCCAGCTCCTCCTCGAGTGTTTCAGAACAGATTTCCGCCCGCAAGTGAATGTGATGGCTGATCCGCAGCACACCGGCATCGCGCATCATCAGAATTTCATCCGCCATCTTACGGGCAT
>JBLHUT010000187.1:0-7327 GCA_047629975.1 Paracoccaceae bacterium | reverse complement strand
CGCTTGGGCATTGCCCGATGCGACTTCGTCAAAGCTGTCGAATGCACCGACACGCTCGCCAGCAGCAAAGTACTGAACAGCGATCTGGCCTTCGGTCAGCTCGTCAATGCGTGCCGCAAGACGTTGCGCACTTGTTCCAAGACCGGGAAAGTCGCGGCCCCATGTCGATACGATAACCATGTCTTTGCGTGCTTGGGCATGCGCAGGTGCGGCCAGTGTAGCGGATCCTGCGGCAGTAAGCGCAGCGCCCTTCAAAAATTTACGACGTTCCATATAAACTTCCTCTCCTTGGTTCATACTTTGCGCAGGCTCTTCCCCCTGTTGATCAGGAACCAAGCCAAGGCTGCGGAGCCTCCTCCAACACCCCAGACCGAACCCGCGCTGGAGCAAGCTAGCCAGACAAGGACGCAGGCGCAAGAGAACTTGGTGTAAATCTCCGCACTTCGATACACTGCACAAATTGACAGCACAGACAATCCTAAAGCCAATTTTTCGCCTAATATTTGGGCGAAATGAGATTGATCCTCCCGACATAATTTCGGCTACATTGCAGTTTCCACGCGTTTCTGCTCACACTGCCAAGCGCGACGCGCTGACGAGTTGCAAGACCGGCGCGCGAACGGTGGCGACTGCATCAGATAGCGGCACGCAGCCGAAACAATCGCGCCCCCTGGCATGGCGCAATGCGTCAAGCATAAAGGATTTTGAATGACCGACCATTTCTTTCACCCTGTTTCGGGGTTCGACCTGCCGCGCTACGCAGGTGTGGCCACATTCATGCGCCTGCCCCATGTTCCACTTGACGACAGCCGGCTGTCAGAGGTCGAGATCGGCCTGATCGGCACCCCGTGGGACGGCGGTACGACCAACCGCCCCGGCCCGCGCCACGGCCCCCGACAGCTGCGCGATATGTCGACCATGATCCGGGCCGAGAATGGCGCAACCGGCGTGCGCCCCTTTGAGGCCCGAAATTGTGCCGATCTGGGAGATGTCGCCCCGAACCCCGCAGACCTGCACGACAGCATGGACAGGATAACGGCCTTTTATAAACGCGTGAAGGCCGCCGGCATCCGCCCCCTTACCGCAGGCGGCGATCATTTGTGCTCCTTGCCGATCCTGCGGGCACTGGCAAGCGACAGCTCCCTCGGGATGATCCATTTCGACAGCCACACAGACCTGTTTCACAGCTACTTCGGCGGCACGATGTACACCCACGGAACCCCCTTCAGACGGGCCGTGGAAGAGGGGCTGCTGGACCCGAAACGGGTGGTGCAGATCGGCATCCGCGGTCCGGCCTATGACCGCGAAGACCGCGATTTTGCCGATGCGGTCGGCATCCGGGTTATCCCGATCGAAGAGTTCCATGCCCGCGGCCCACAGGATGTCATGAACGAGGCCCGGGAGATTGTCGGCACCGGTGACACCTATTTGTCATACGATATCGACTTTGTTGATCCCGCGTTTGCCCCCGGCACCGGAACACCCGAAATCGGCGGGCCCAATTCCTATCAGGCGTTACAGGTTGTGCGCATGCTGGACGGGCTGAACATTGTCGGTGCCGATATGGTCGAGGTATCGCCGCCGTTTGACCCGTCCGGCGGCACGGCGTTTCTGGGTGTGACCATCTTGTTTGAAATCCTGTGCATCATGGCCAACCGCAAATGACGCGCGCCTTGCGACCGGCCACGCAGGCGGCTTGCCCCGGCCCAAAGGACCCTCGAATGTGTGCAGGCGCACGCACCATCTGAGCAATTGAATGAATACACCGCCAAAAAACACCACAACAACAGGGAAGAAAACCTTATGAGCTATCGTCTTTCGCTTCTGGCCACTGTGGCCGCCACGACCTTGACGGCCCTGCCCGCCGCATCCCAGGAACTGAACGCGCTTGTCTGGTGCGATCATACCGATGACGCCCTGATCAAACCGTTCGAAGAAAAATTCGGCGTCACCGTCAACCTGAAGGAATATGAGGGCACAGGTGCGGCCTTGTCGCTGATCGAGCAGTCGCAACCCGGCGACTGGGATGTGCTGGTGATTGACGGCATCGATGTTCCACGCGCCGTGTCTGCCGGCATTCTGGGTCCGCTGCCCACCGAAGAATTGCCCTATGACACGATGTTCAGCGATCTGGTGATGCCCGACAATCACGTGATTGATGGCAAAACCTATGCGATCTCTGAAAAGTTCGGTTATAACACCGTCTCCTTTAACTCCGGTGCCGTGTCCGCCGACGCTCTGGCCGATATGACCAAACTCTGGTCCGGCGAGTTCAAGGGCTCGCTTGCGGTTTACGACTATTACCTGCCGGTCATGGGCATGGTTGCGGTCGGGCTGGGGATGTCGACGGCGGATCTGTCGATCGACGATCTGCCCGCGATCGAGGCGGCGTTGATGGCGCTCAAGGATTCGGCGTCTTCGGTGGGCGAGGTCGTATCCTCCCAGACCGCGATTGCCACAGGCGAGGTCGATATCCTTGTGGGCGGCGGCGAGTGGGTCACGGCGGGCCTTGTCTCGGAAATCCCCGAACTTGACTGGCTCATCCCCGATCAGGGCGCCGTGCGCTGGTCCCAAAGCATCGGGGTGTTTGCCGACAGCAAAGAACCCGATCTGGCGGTGGAATTCATCAAGCACGTCATGAGCCCCGAAGGACAAGCCGCTTTGGCGACCTCTTCGTGCTATTGGGCGATGCCGGCAAATGCTGCCGCAGGCGACGTGATGACCGATGCCCAAAAGACCGCTTTGCGCTGGGACGACCAGCCTGCCTACCTTGCCAAGGCGCAGCTTTATCCGGCCCCTGACGCTGCTCTTGATGCGGCGATGCAGGACGTCTGGACCAAGTTTCTGGCCCGTTGAGCCAGAGCAAAACACCGGTCTGCGGCCCAGTAACGGGCCGCAGCATCGAAGACCGGGAGCGGCGGCGGGCCTTGTGGCTTGCCGCCCCTGCCCTGATCTGGACGGCTGTGTTTTTCGCCGTGCCGTTTTGCGTCATGCTGGCCATGAGCCTGTGGAGGCGCACGGATAACGGGATCGAGCGGGTCTGGAGCTTGTCGAATTATACCGATTTCCTGTCGCGCCCCCACTACATTGATGCCGCCCTGAACTCGCTTGAAATTACGGCACTCGTGACGTTCTTTTCGGTGCTGCTGGCGTATCCCCTGGCGTGGATCCTCGCCGAGGAATTGCCCGTACGCTACCGCAGGCTGGCGCTTGCGCTGGCTGTGATCCCGTTCTGGACATCGTATGTCGTGCGGTCGTATGCGTGGTCGCTGGTGCTGGCGAAAAAGGGCGTGCTGAACGGCTTTTTGACCGATATCGGGCTGCCCGCACTTGATCTGGCCAATTCGCGCGCGGCGACCGTGATCGGGTTCACCCACTTTTTCACGATGCTGCTGACGCTTACGATTTATGCCGCCATCGTACAGCTGCCCCCCAATCTGCGCCGCGCGGCGGCTGACCTTGGTGCGGGGCCGTTTGCCACGTTCCGGTTCATCGTTTTGCCCCTGACCCTGCCGGGTGTCGCCGTGGGGGCGTTTTTGACCTTTGCGCTGTGCATCGGGGATTATGTCACCCCGCAAATACTGGGCGGAGGGAACGACCTTGCGCTGCCGCAACTTGTGATGCTCCAGATAACCCGTCGGGCCGACCTGCCAATGGCGGCGACGCTGTCGATGGTTTTGATGGTCGCCGTGACACTGGCCTATCTGCTGCTGACAAAATTCATGAAGGCACCGACCCGATGAAACGGTATGCGTTTTGCGCGGGCTACATGATATTGCTCTACGGCTTTATCTTTTTGCCGGTTGTCGTGTTGGTTGTCTTTTCGTTTCAGGACGGCCGCTTTCCGATCCCGCCTTTGCGGGGGCTGTCGTTGAAGTGGTACGCCGAAGTCTTGTCCGATGGCGCCCTCCTCAAGGCGTTGGGGAATTCGCTGCTGGTGGCTGTGGGCTCGTCGGCGCTGGCGTTGCTGCTCGGGTTTCTGGCCGCGCGCGCGGTGGCCAGCCACAGCCTTCCCGGAGCCCCCGCCGTGCGCGCCGCACTGACTGCACCACTTTCGGTCAGTTATCTGGTGATCGGGCTGGGCCTGTTGGCAAGCTTCAATCTGATGGGACAAGGGCTGTCGTTGGGGACGGTCGCCATCGGCCATGTCGTGATCAACACCCCCTTGTGCTTTGCGATTTGCGCCGCGGCACTTGGCGACAACCAACTGGCCGCCGAACGCGCCGCACGCGATCTGGGCGCCAGCGAGATCCGCGTCATGACGCTTGTGACCGCGCCGATGATCCTGCCGGCGCTTGTGGCGGCATTCTTGTTATCGGTCACCTTCTCGTGGGACGAGTTCATAATCGCGTTCCTGTTGTCGCGCTTTGATGTCACCCTTCCCGTTGAAATCTGGAGCCTTCTGCGCTCCGGGCTCAACCCCAAAACCAACGCGATCGGATCGTTTGTGTTTCTTATCTCTGCTTTCGTCATTCTTGGCCTGGAACTTGCCATCCTGAGGCGCAAATGACCGCGCCGATCCATATCGAGGGGGTCACCCGCCGGTTCGGCTCTGCGCTGGCGCTTGGCGGTGTCGATCTGACAATCGACGCGGGCGAATACTGCGTGTTGCTGGGGCCTTCGGGGTGCGGAAAGACGACATTGCTGAACATCATCGGCGGTTTTGCCGACCCCACCACCGGCCGCGTACGGATCGGCGGCAAGGACATGGTCGGCGTGCCCGCAGCACAACGCCCCACAACGACCGTATTTCAGGATTACGCCCTGTTTCCCCACATGTCCCTGATGGAGAATATCGGCTTCGGGTTGCGAATGCGCGGGGTGGGCAAAGCCGCCCGCGCCAAGCGTGCCGAAGAAATGCTAGATCTGGTCGGGCTGAGCGGCGCGGGGCCGAAACGCCCGTCCGAGTTGTCAGGCGGCCAACGACAGCGTGTCGCGCTTGCGCGGGCCTTGGCGGTGCGCCCCGATGTGCTGTTGCTGGACGAGCCGCTTGGCGCGCTTGATCTGAACCTGCGGCGTGCGATGCAATCCGAGTTGAAGGATATCCAGCGACGGGTCGGCGCGACCTTTGTCCACGTGACACACGATCAGGAAGAGGCCATGGCCATCGCCGACCGGATCGTCGTCATGAACGCCGGTCGGATCGAGGACCAAGGCCCCCCCGAACGCGTTTACCGACAGCCCCGAACCCGGTTTGCAGCCGGTTTTCTGGGGGAGATGAACTTTATCGATGCACAGGTGGCAAACGGACGCGCCCGCACCGCCTTTGGCCCGCTTTGTGCCGCCCCCGAACATTCCGAAGGCACTTTGGTGAGCCTGTGTCTGCGTCCCGAGCATATCCACGCAAGCGCTCCCACCGGAACGGGGCTCTCGCTTGGCGCGGCGGTGGTGACCCGAACCCTGTTTCAAGGCGTGCATCGCCGGATCAGGGCGGTGCCCGATGCCGCCCCGGACAGTTCGCTCCTGATCTTGCTGCCTGTCGGGATCGAGGCCGCAACCGGCACCCGCATCCCCCTGTCGGCACAGCCCGACGACATCACCATCTTGCCAAGGGAGGCCCCCTGATGACCCGCATTGCCGCAGCCGACTGGTGGCGTGTCACCTCGATCGACGAGGGCGTTTCACTGATTGACGAGCCGCATATCAAACCGTTCTATCGCTGCAATTGCTGGCATATTCGCGGCGCCGATCAGGACCTTTTGATCGACAGCGGGATGGGTGTGGTCAGCCTGCGCGACTGGGTGCCGCTTGTGACAGAGCGCCCGCTTCTGGCGGTCGCAAGCCACACCCATTTCGACCACATCGGGTGCCATCACGAATTCGAGCATCGCGCCGTGCACCGGGCCGAGGCCCATCTGCTGGCCGCCCCCACCCGCACCGCGACCCTTGCCGACCCTTACGTGACAGACGAAATTTTCGAGGCACTACCCCCTGCGCCCTATCGCTCGGTGAGCTATGAAGTGACCCCCGCCCCCGCGACACGACTGCTGGAGGACGGCTGCGTGATCGACACCGGTGACCGACGCTTCGAGGTCGTGCACACGCCCGGCCATTCCCCCGGGGGCATCGCCCTGTGGGAGGCCAAAACCGGCCTGCTCTTTTCCGGTGACATTATTTACGACGGTCCCCTGATCGAAGATACCTATCACGCAGATGCCGATGATTATGTCCGCTCTATGAAGCGGCTGTTGGACCTGCCGGTACGGGTCGTTCACGGCGGCCATTTCCCCAGCTTTTCAGGCGAAAAGCTGGGCGTGATGATTACCGACTGGCTGCGCGCGCACGACATCTGAAGCGCGCGGGCCGCACGACACCTGAAGCGCGCAGCCTGCGCGACATCTGAAGCACGCGGGCCGCGCGACATCTGAAGCACGCCGCTCGCGTTACACAGATGGCGCCGCGCAATAGGCACGCCACCCCCCGAACTGCGAGATGTCGCTGGCACCCTCGATCCCCGACGCCTCGACAAGGAAGCCCTTTGCCGTGCGCCCGTCCGCCAACAGGACCGTCCCGATGCACAACGGCGACGGAATGCCAGTAACAAAATCACCAAACGAAGCCCGCGGAAGCGCCCAGAGTTCAAGCGAAACCGCAACGCCCCCCGACGACACACGCAGCATCCCCGGGCGCATCGGTGGCCCGCCCGCCAGCGCATAGAACCGGTATTCCGGCGCGGTGGCTGTCTCCTCAAGGAACCGCCCACCACGAGTGGTCAGCTCTGAATTCAGCGGCAGGCCCGACATATGCGCCCCGACAACCGCCACAACGATCTCGTCTGACAAGGCCGCAGGGGCCGACCCGCCCCATACCCGCAATAAACGTCACGCTGCCGGGGCGACCATCTGTGCGCGGCCCCGTGGGCACGGCAATCGCGCTCATATCCATCAGGTTGACGAAATTGGTATAGGTGCCATAGCGGGAGTTGGGCCCGACCGGATCGGCCTCAAGGTCGGCAACGCTGTAAAAGGTCGGGATGGTCGGCACACACAAGGCATCGACCCCCTTTAGCGCCGGCTCGGCCAGACGTTTGAGATCGGCCAACCGGTAGATCCCGCGAAAGGCATCTGCTGCCGAAAGACTGTCGGCATGGCCGACGATCCGCCGCGTGACAGGGTGGATCGCCTCGGGATTGCTGCGCATCAAGGGCTCGAGCACTGTCATGCGCTCTCCGACCCACGCCCCTTCGTAAAGCATTTTGGCCACTTCATAAAACGGCGTGAAATCCATCGGGACAATCGTGTGACCAAGGGCTGTCAGCCGCGCCAGATCACGCGCGAAAGCAGCCTCTTGCACCGTGTCGCCAAAAAACTCGATGGTGGCGGCGTCT
>JBLHUT010000186.1:0-7359 GCA_047629975.1 Paracoccaceae bacterium | reverse complement strand
CGGCGAAACTCGTCTGTGTATTTCGTTGCCATTCTCAATCTCCTTCATAGCAAACATTGCTCGAAAGAGGCCGGAACTAAACCGTGCCAAGACCACTGTGCATCGTCGTCCATTTGCAGCGCGAGCCCTGCCATGGCGACGCGAGCGTGGGGATCAGCAAAAAGGGCGTCAACGTTCGGTTCAACAAGTGCTCGAGCCTCCGCAAGTCGCTCGCTCAACCGAAGCCCATGATAGTATTTTGAAGAAGGGTGGTGTCTGGCGTGGTCGGATAGATCTCGGAATTCGTATGCTCTTGCCACAGACGGAGCAAGAACTCCGCCGCCTGGTGCGTCATTTTATTCGCTTCGGAGATTTCTTCGGGCGACGCATCCCCCGCGATATTCAAGGCAGCTGCCCGCTCCAGCTCCCCTTCTGCAACCGCCCGGCGAAGGGTTCGTGAAGTAGTATGCAAGGCCAATGCGCGTTTGGCTTCTTCATACCACCGAGGATCTTCATTGGCGCGAAGTGTAATCACATGGGCCACGCAGACGTCTTTGGTTCGGCGTAGTTCTTCAGGAATCTCGGTAATATTCGCAATGATGCCCTGCGCGCTTTTCACATAGACCCAATTGGCCCAATGCATGACGCTCTTGGGTTCCGACTTCAGCAACTCGTTCAAGCATTGTTCGGCGGATTCAGGGTCGTCTCTTAAAAGGTATGAGACAACCAAATTCGCGCGGTGCTTTGTGTTCTCCGGGTCAAGGTCAAACGCCTCAAAAAAAAGGCGGGCCGCATCTTCCTCATTCCAAAGTCCTTTCTCGCACATCGCAACAAGAGATGTCGCCCGAGCTGCCGACTTCGGTAGCAGCGGCTCACCCGTTTCGGCCTCTTCCAGGCGTGCCCTCAGCAGCCCAATCGCGGTCACGAATTTCTCCTGATCAATGAGCTTCCGATAAATGGCAAACTCGACGTCGTGCGGGTCTGCTTCAGTAACGCCTATCAGTTCGCGCTAGGAGAGCTGTTCAACCTTTTCGGCTGTGGCATTGATCGCACCCCTCATCTCGTCTTGCTCGAACTGAACGACCTCTGTCGCTTGCTTCTGCTCCCGAAGCTCATCACTTGTGCGATTAACCGTTTCGGTTATGTCGCTGCGCCATTTTTCCGTTTTTTTGTCACGTTCCGATGGCACGGCATGTCGGCCCAACCCAGCCAGCGCACCGCCCACGGCCGGAATGGCAGAAATGCCGGCGTCGATCAGGTTGCGGTTGGCCTCAGAGGCCCGCGTTCCTTTCTCTGGAGGTTCAAGCTTGCTGACCGCAGGTAATCTATTCGGGACAACAGCGGGAAGCTGGGCTTTTGTGGGCAACGTCTCATTGTCATCTCTGCCATCCGGAATATTTTCTTTGGTGCCATCTTTGTCATGCCCATCCAATTTTTTCATATCCGCTCTTACTCAACATAATTGACCACAGGTCAGGTCACTTCGGTGAAACAGAACCCTGATGCGCACTACCGGCGTTTTTTTATGTATCAGGTACTTTAAGCCCATCCTTGCGCCGCAGATCCGGCATCGCAAAACTTCTTAGGTAGCAGAAAAATCACCGCACCAACGGAAGTGCACCAAAATTGAGTAATGTTCCGATTTCCAAGCACTGGCCGCTATTTGCTTGCAAAATGGCCACCTTAAGCTGGGAAATGCTCATTATATGGTTGCGCCGATAGGCGGCCGCAAGACATCAGCCACATTTGGAGTGACCACAAGATCCGCAAGTGACGCATCCTTCTATCATGCGCATTTCAAAGCCGCCGCAGCTTGGGCAAGCCCTTCCCCGGGGTTGCTGGCTCGGCGATATCTCGGCGTGGGGATCTGATTTCAACCCCATCCCTTCAGCCGCGATAAACCCTATCGATACCAGATGGCGCTCTATCACACCGCCGATGGCAGCAATAATGGAGGGCACGTATTTCCCCTGCATCCACGCACCACCTCGTGGGTCAAACACAGCTTTCAGTTCCTCGACAACAAACGACACATCGCCCCCCCTGCGGAAGACTGCCGAAACCATCCGGGTCAATGCGACCGTCCACGCGAAATGCTCCATGTTCTTGGAGTTGATGAACACCTCGAACGGGCGGCGATGGCCACTTGTGATGATATCGTTCACCGTGATGTAAATCGCGTGCTCGCTATCGGGCCACTTCAGCTTGTAGGTTTGCCCTTCAAGCGACTGGGGCCGGTCAAGAGGCTCGGACATATAGATCACATCGCCGTGCGGCGTCATCGGCTCTGCGCTATTTGTGGCGATCACCTCCGGTGCGGTACCGGCGTTTTGATCCTTTGCCGGTTCGGAACTGCTCACACTCAGAACACTTCCCGTCACGGCATTGGGACGATACGTGGTGCAGCCCTTACAGCCGCTGTCCCACGCTTGCATGTAGACGTCCTTGAATTCCGCAAACCCGATGTCCTCGGGACAGTTGATGGTTTTGGAAATGCTGCTGTCGACCCACTTTTGCGCAGCCGCCTGCATGCGCACGTGATCGGACGGGCTCAAAGTTTGCGCATTCACGAAATAGTCGGGGAAATCGGTATCCCCGAACTTTTCACGCCACATCTGGACGGCGTAATCGACAACTTCCTCTTCGGTTTTCGAGCCGTCTTTTTGCAAAACCTTGCGCGTGTAGGCATAGGCGAAAACCGGCTCGATTCCGCTGCTGACGTTACCGGCATAGAGGCTGATGGTGCCGGTCGGAGCAATGCTGGTCAGCAAGGCGTTCCGGATACCGTGCGCGGCAATGGCGTCACGCACGTCGCTGTCCATCGCCTGCATTGTCCCGCTGGCAAGATACGGCTCGGCATCGAACAAGGGGAACGCCCCTTTTTCCTTCGCCAGATCGACCGACGCAAGATACGCGGCGCGGGCGATCGCGTGCAACCAGCGGTCGGTCTGACGCGCCGCTTCCTCGGAGCCGTACCGCTGCCCGACCATCAACAAAGCATCCGCCAGCCCCGTCACACCAAGACCGATCCGGCGCTTTGCGTGGGCTTCGGCCTGCTGTTCGGGCAGCGGGAACCGGCTGGCATCGACAACATTGTCCATCATCCGCACGGCCACCGCCACCAATTCGCCAAGCGCCCGTTCATCAAGATCGGCCCCATTTTCGAACGGGCGGTCCACCAGCCGCGCAAGGTTGATAGACCCCAACAGGCAAGCCCCGTAAGGCGGCAGCGGTTGCTCTCCACACGGGTTGGTCGCAGCAATCGTTTCGCAATAGTTCAAATTGTTCGCAGCATTGATCCGGTCAATGAAAATCACCCCCGGTTCGGCATACTCAAAGGTGCCCCGCATGATCGCATCCCACAAATCGCGGGCCCGCACCGTCCGGAAGACAACACCGTCAAACACAAGATCCCAAGGCGCATCCTTTTTGACCGCATCCATGAACGGATCGGTCACCAGAACACTCACGTTGAACATCCGCAGACGGGCAGGATCGGATTTCGCCGTAATGAAATCCTCGATATCGGGGTGATCACACCGCATACAAGCCATCATCGCACCCCTGCGGGAGCCGGCACTCATGATCGTCCGGCACATGGCATCCCAGACATCCATGAAACTCAACGGCCCCGAAGCATCCGCAGCAACACCTTTGACGCCAGCGCCTTTCGGGCGGATCGTGCTGAAATCATATCCGATACCGCCACCCTGCTGCATTGTGAGCGCAGCCTCCTTGAGCATCTCGAAAATGCCCCCCATGCTGTCGGGGATCGTGCCCATTACAAAGCAGTTGAACAACGTCACCGAGCGCGCGGTTCCGGCACCGGCCGTGATCCGGCCGGCTGGCAGAAATTTGAAATCCTCAAGGGCGGCAAAAAATTTCTGCTCCCAGAAAACAGGGTCTTTCTCGACACTGGCCAAGGCGCCGGCGATGCGATGCCAACTGTCTTGGATGGTCGCATCAAGCGGCGTTCCATCCGCTTCTTTGAACCGGTACTTCATGTCCCATATCTGTTCTGCAATCGGCGCGGCAAAGGATGTCATGATCTGTGTCCTGTTCGTTTGGTCGGAAGCAACGCCCGAGCGCCACTTGGTCGTCTCGCATCGTACGAGAGTACATACAATAGCTTGAAGGTGACGGCATTTCCACTACCATATGAAGACAAACTGTGGGGGACTCTGTGGATAACCATATCAATCTGGTAAAAATTTGTGTTGGTGCAGAGCACGTCGAGGATTTGCTCGCATGGCAAGGACAGCCGCGCGCCAAAGGCCCCGACGGTAAGCCGCGCCACGTGACACGCATGCGCCCCAAGCAGGACAGTGCGCTGTTGAATGGCGGGTCGCTCTATTGGGTGTTCAAGGGAATGATCCTGTGCCGCCAGCGGATTGAACGGCTAGACGATGTCGAAGGCAGCGATGGCATATTGCGGTGCGGTATTGTGCTTGATCCAGCGGTTCACCGCACGCGCCCCGTGCCCAAGCGACCCTTTCAGGGGTGGCGCTACCTCAAGCAGGACGACGCGCCAGAGGACCTGCGGGCAAGTCAGCCAAGCGAGCAAGCCTTGCCACCCGAAATGATGGCAGCACTGGCCGATATCGGCGTTATCTGAGACGGACCCAAGGCAATTGCTCCCGCCATCCCGGGGATGTTGGGCGTGGCACCCAAGGGCGCGGCAAAGCCGCGCGACTTGGGTGTAGCCAGCGGCGGTTAGGGAAGGCCAGCCAGTCGGAATATCAACGCATAAAGCCTAATTATACCTGAATATCCAACAGTCGCCCCATTGTCTTGAGCGTCTCCAGTTGCGCCCTCGACCACGCCGCCCGGCGCGACCGGAACAGGGTTGCCTGAGAGCTGTGAACCATTCCGTCGGGCAATATCTTGAGGTGATTGGCGCGCAACGTCTCTCCGGTTGACGTAATATCCGCCACGGCTTCGGCTGTTTCGTTTTTGATCGTTCCCTCGGTCGCACCCTGACTGTCGATCAATTGATAATCAGCCACCCCGTGCTCTGTAAGAAAAGTGCGTACAAGCCGGTGATACTTTGTCGCAATCCGCAGGCGAAACCCATGCCGGAGCCGGAACGCAGCAGCGACAGCATCCAGATCATCGAGTGTTTCGACATCCACCCAGAAAGCCGGCACCGCAAGCACCAGATCGGCACGTCCAAAGCCCATCGGACACATCTCTTCGACCGATTGCTGCCAGTCGGCAATCTTTTCCCGCACTAGATCTGTTCCGGTCACCCCCAGATGAATGCGCCCTGCATCAAGCTCGCGCGGGATTTCACCCGCCGAGAGCAACACAAGCTCGGCCCCCTCCAACCCGCTGATCGCTCCGGCATATTCCCGCTCGGAACCGGTGCGCTGCAAGACGATCTTGCGATCGGAAAACCAGTCAAAGGTCTTTTCCATCAGCCGTCCTTTCGACGGCACTCCAAGCTTGAGACTCATCGCGACACCTCCAGAACCAAGGCCGGCCGGATAACACCACCGACCGCAGGAATCGCACGTCCGCGCCCCAGCACCCGGGTCAACGCATCATACCTGCCCCCAGTGGCAACCGGCGGCAGATCCGCGCGCCGGTCCGCATAAAAGCCGAACACAAAGCCGTCGTAGTATTCCAGCGTCGTGCGCCCGTAACTCGTCTCGAACTCAAGCAGGTCAAGGTCGATGCCACGCGCGGCCATCGCGGACAACCGTTCTTCGAGACGCCCGACAGCCGGTTCGATATCGGGCATATCGACCGCCAGATCGCGCAGCCTTTCAAGAGCATAAAGCGGCGCGGCGCGAACCGATAACAGATCGTCGATCAACTGCACTTCATCGCGATCGATCGGGGGTGCGTATTCATCCTCGTGAAGCGCCTCGATCCGGTCGGCAATCTCTGAAAAACGGCGCAGGCCGATCTCTGGTCCGCGCGCCATGATCATTTCTTCAAGATCAGCCGTCTCAAGCTGCCCCAACAATGCCTTGCGCGAGGCAAGCGGCGGAGTGCGCCCCGAGAACCGGTCAAGCAACGCCCGGAACCGGCGCGGCCGCCACAGATGGCGGCGCAAGGCGGCACGGCGCCGCTCCGACGTCTGCAAACCCTGCACGGCAGCCTGCAACAGACCGATATCGCCAATCGCCGCGCGCAGGTCCAAAGCCCCCAACGCCTGCCGCATCAATGCGAAAACCTCGGCGTCGGCGCCGGCCTGATCACCGCGATCGAACAGCTCGAAACCGACCTGCATATATTCGTTGGGACGGTCGGCCATGTGTTCTTGCTTGCGAAACACCTCACCGGCATAGGCATAGCGCGCAGGTTCGGCCCCCTGCTGCATATGCGCCTGAACCACAGGCACGGTGAAATCGGGCCGCAGCATCTGTTCGCCGCGCAGAGGGTCGCGGGTGACGTAGGCGCGCGCGCGAATGTCCTCGCCGTAAAGATCCAGCAAGGTTTCGGCCGGTTGCAGAATTCCGGTCGAAAAGGGCACCGCGCCTGCGGCTTCGAAAACCGCAAGAATCCGGTCGGATTCCGCGCGGATTGCTGCCGGGGTGATGGGCGAGCGGATCATTCGGACGCTGCCAGCATGACGCGTATCTCAGCCACCAGATCAGCACGTGCAATCTCTCGCTGTGCCGGCTGGGCCTTCCATTCCTCAAGGCTGGCGCTGGCGGCAATTCTGGCACCCAGCACAAGATCCTTGATCTGCACCACGCCACGCGCAGCTTCGTCCTCGCCCTCGATCACAGCAACGGGTGAGCTGCGATTATCGGCGTATTTCAACTGGTTGCCAAAGTTTTTCGGATTGCCGAGATAGACCTCGGCACGGATACCGGCGGCGCGCAATTCGCCCACCATTTCCTGATAGGCCGCCATCCGTCCCTTATCCATGACCGTGACAACCACAGGGCCGGGGGCCTGCATCTGCACACGCCCCTTTGCTTGTAGCGCGGCCAACAAACGGTCAACACCGATCGAAACCCCCGTCGCAGGCACCGCCTGTCCGGTAAAGCGCTTGACCAGATCATCATAACGCCCCCCGCCGGCCACCGACCCGAATTGCCGCGGGCGGCCTTTTTCGTCGGTAATCTCGAACGTCAGTTCGGCCTCGAAAACCGGCCCGGTATAATAGCCAAGACCGCGCACAACCGACGGGTCGATCTCGACCCGGTCGATGCCGTAACCTTGCGCCGCCATCAAGTCACCGATCTGCTCCAACTCGTCAACGCCCTCGCCCCCGACTTGCGATCCGGCCACCAGAGCCCGCAGGTTCGCGACTGTTTCAACAGCATCCGCCCCTTTGGCCGCCATGAACGCCATCACGATGTCGGCTTGTTCAGGGGTCAGACCCGCCCCGTCGGTGTAATCGCCGCTGGCATCCTTGCGCCC
>JBLHUT010000185.1:0-7378 GCA_047629975.1 Paracoccaceae bacterium | reverse complement strand
GACCATGTCATCGACCAAGTCGTCGATCGGCCATCTTTTGGGGGCTGCGGGAGCGGTCGAGGCGATTTTCTGTGTGCTGGCCCTGCGGGATCAGGTGGCACCACCGACGATCAACCTTGATAACCCTGCTGTCGAGAGTGCGATTGATCTTGCGCCGAATGTGAAGGTCGAGCGCAAGATAGATATCACGTTGTCCAACTCCTTTGGTTTTGGTGGGACAAACGCCTCTTTGGTGATTGGCAAGGTCCGGGGCTAATGTGGAAGGCTTTGGCAGCGAATGCGCTAACGGTTTTTATCGTGCTGTTGGCGGGGGCTGCCTTGACGCTCAACTGGGCGCAGCGGGAGTATCGGGGGGCGGGCCCTTTGTCATCGGCGGTGTGCGTACAGGTGGCTTCGGGGGCGACGATGGGCGTGGTGTCGCGCGATCTGGTCGAGCAGGGGGCAGTGTCGAACGGGGCATTGTTCCGGATGGGCGCGGATTATGCGAAAAAGTCCGGCCAGTTGAAGGCGGGCAATTTTTTGATCCAGCCCGGGACATCGATGGAAGCCATCATCGAGACGATCACCCGAAGCGGCCGCAGCACTTGTGGAACCGAGTTGAATTACCGGATCGGAGTTCTGCGGCCAAGTATTGTCGTGCGCGAGTTCGATCCGGCCACAGGCCGTTATGAAGACGTCATGTCGTTTGTTCCCGGTCAGGAGGACACGCCGCCGGATTACGAAGCGGTTGCCGGCGCGCCGGATGTACGGTTTCGGGTGACGCTCTCGGAGGGTGTGACGAGTTGGGAAGTGGTCGAGGCGCTGAAGGTGGCCTCCTTTCTGGAGGGTCCTTTGGGGGCTGTTCCTTCGGAGGGTAGTCTTGCGCCTGATAGCTATGAGGTACGCCGCGGGGACGACCGGGCGGAGTTGATTGCGCAGATGGAGAGCCGGCAGGCGCGTATTCTGGCGGATCTGTGGGCGGCACGTCGGCAGGATGTGCCGTTGCAGTCGCCGCAAGAGGCGCTTGTGCTGGCGTCGATCGTTGAAAAAGAGACCGCCGTTGCCGAAGAACGCGGTCAGGTTGCCAGCGTTTTTGTAAACCGGCTCAATCAAGGGATTCGTTTGCAGACCGATCCAACGGTGATTTATGGAATCACCAACGGGCAGGGAACGCTTGGTCGGGGCTTGCGGCGGAGTGAATTGCGCGGGGCGACGCCCTACAACACTTATGTCATCGACGGGCTTCCACCGACCCCGATTGCAAATCCGGGGGTCGAGAGTATTCGGGCGGCATTGAACCCGGATGATACGGATTTCCTTTTTTTTGTTGCCGATGGGACGGGTGGGCATGCCTTTGCGCGGACGTTGGCGGAGCATAATTCCAACGTCGCAAAGTGGCGGGCGATCGAGCGGGCGCGCGCACAGGAGTAGCGTACGCACACACGCATTGCGGTTTTATCTTGACAAACCGTTCGCCCTTAAGTAGAAAAAGAGCACGCTGGAAGAAGTGGGTAAGTCGCAGGTCGAAAGATCGGCGGCTTTTTCCGTTTCACTCGTGCGGAGGCATGAGAAAGCAGGTCACCAATGAACACCAAACTTCCCTCCGAGCAGGAGGGTTCCTTGTCCGACGCTGTCGAACAGGCCGAGCAGCTCTTTGAGCATGCGCGGCAAGACCTCTTTGATTTGATAGCGGAAATCAAAGCCGGGAAAACGGATCGGCTGAAACAGCTTCATCCGATCCTCTCGGAGCTTCGACGCGGCAGTTGGACTGTCTATGACGAAAGAAAGCGAGCGCATGAAAATCGTAAACGGGACGCAGGCATTGTTCACGACTATGCGCTCGACTTCGACAAAGCGCGCGACGAAATCCAGCGCCGCCTGGATCGCCTGCGCGCCACGGAAGGTCCAGGAGGAATTTCTGGACAGTCTTGAGGAGAACACATTGATGGCGTTGCCCTGGCTCTTTGAGTTCTGGGCCTTGCCACATCAATTGCCGCCAGAGGGAACCTGGCGCAGTTGGGTCATTATGGGGGGGCGTGGCGCGGGGAAAACCCGCGCCGGTGCCGAGTGGGTCCGGGCACAGGTGGAAGGTGCCCGACCGATGGACAAGGGACGCGCGTCGCGCGTTGCCTTGGTCGGAGAGACAATCGAGCAGGCACGGGAGGTCATGGTCTTTGGAGATAGCGGCATTCTGGCTTGTTCACCGCCCGATCGCAGGCCGGTTTGGGAGGCTACGCGCAAGCGGCTGGTTTGGCCGAACGGTGCGATTGCACAGGTCTTTTCCGCTTTTGATCCCGAGAGCCTGCGCGGCCCGCAGTTTGATGCGGCGTGGGTTGACGAGTTAGCGAAGTGGAAAAAGGCGCAAGAGACGTGGGACATGCTGCAATTCGGTTTGCGGCTGGGGGATGCTCCGCGTCAATGTGTGACGACGACACCGCGCAATGTCGGGGTGTTGAAACAATTGCTTGGTGCGGCGTCGACTGTTGTGACAACCGCGCCAACAGAAGCAAATCGTGCCAATCTGGCGTCCTCTTTCCTTGAGGAGATCCGGACGCGCTATGCCGGAACCCGGCTGGCGCGTCAGGAACTGGACGGTGTTCTGCTCGAGGATGCCGAAGGGGCGCTTTGGCGGTCGGTCGATATCGAAAAGGCCAGATTGCGTGACCGGCCCGAGGTGTCGCGGATCGTTGTGGCGATAGACCCGCCTGTAACGGGCGGTGCGGCATCGGATGATTGCGGCATTGTTGTCGTGGGAGCGATTACCGAGGGCCCGCCGCAGGATTGGCGTGCGGTTGTGTTGGAGGATGCTTCGGTGTCTGCGGCATCGCCCACGCAGTGGGCGCAGGCCGCGCTTGATGCAATGAAACGTCACGGCGCAGACAAGCTTGTGGCGGAGGTAAATCAGGGGGGTGATCTGGTCGAGACAGTTATTCGCCAGATCGACCCGTTGGTGCCGTTTCGGGCGGTTCATGCGTCGAGGGGCAAGGTGGCGCGCGCGGAGCCTGTTGCGGCTCTTTACGAGCAGGGACGCGTGTCGCATGTCGATGGGTTGGACACATTGGAAGACCAGATGTGCCGCATGACCGGGCGGGGGTATCAGGGACAGGGCAGCCCTGACAGGGTTGATGCGCTTGTCTGGGCTTTGTTCGATCTGATCATCGAGCCGTCGGGGAGTTACCGGCGCCCACAAGTCAGGCTTTTGTAAGCCACAGTTACGTTCAACGAGTTGAAGAGGGTGAGGGTCTGTTCTGGGCCCCCTTTTTCGTGCCTGCCCCCTGCCTGTTCGACGGGCAGGGGGCCGGGCCAAGTGACCGGTGGCGCGCATGCCTTCGGCACATTGCAGACCTGAGCCAGAAACGAGGAGCACAGACGGAATGGTATTTGATTTTTTGCGACGCGCGCAGCCGGAGGTGCCGGAGCGCAAGGCGTCGGCAACCGGGCCTGTGATTGCGTATCACGGCTCGGGACGGGTGGCGTGGTCGCCGCGCGATGCGGTTTCACTGGCAAAGACCGGATTTACGGGAAATCCGGTTGGATTTCGTGCGGTCAAGCTGATTGCGGAAGCCGCAGCGGCCGTGCCGATCGTGTGCCAGACGCCTGAATGTCGCTATGACACGCATCCTATCCTGGATCTGTTGCAGCGACCGAATGGGGCGCAGGGGCGTGCCGAGTTGCTTGAATCGCTTTATGGGCAGCTTTTGCTTTCGGGCAACGGTTATCTTGAGGCGGTCGGGCTGGACGGGGTTCCGCTTGAACTGCATGTTTTGCGGTCGGACCGGATGAACCTTGTGCCGGGCAGTGACGGGTGGCCGGTGGCTTATGAATATGCGGTTGGTGGCAAAAAACACCGCTTTGACATGACGGTCGAGGTGGCTCCGATCTGTCACATCAAGAGCTTTCATCCGCAGGATGATCATTACGGCTTGTCGCCTCTTCAGGCGGCGGCGACGGCAATCGATGTGCACAACTCGGCCTCGCGGTGGTCGAAGTCATTGCTTGATAATGCGGCGCGGCCTTCGGGGGCAATAATTTACAAAGGTGCCGAAGGGCAGCCGTCGCTGACGCCAGAGCAATACGACCGGCTGCAAAACGAGATGATCGCGCATCATCAAGGCGCGTTGAATGCCGGGCGACCGATGTTGCTTGAGGGCGGGCTGGACTGGAAGCCGATGGGCTTTTCGCCTTCGGATATGGAGTTCCAGAAAACCAAGGAAGCGGCCGCGCGCGAGATTGCGACGGCCTTTGGTGTGCCGCCGATGCTGCTTGGGGTATCGGGCGAGGCGACTTACGCCAACTACCAGGAAGCGAACCGGGCGTTCTACAGGTTGACCGTTTTGCCGATGGCGACGCGCGTTATGGCGACGCTGGCGGATTGGTTGTCACGTTTTTCTGGCGAGACGGTGATGTTGAAGCCGGATCTGGACCAGATCCCGGCGCTTTCGGCAGAGCGTGAGGCACAGTGGCGCCGCGTCGCGGATGCGGCGTTTCTGACGGATGCTGAAAAGCGCGCGCTGTTAGGATTGCCGAGCTTGGTTGAGGGCAGCGGCGCGTGAGGCTGTTGGAAAAAGGATTACACAAATGACTGACATGTATGGCGCGCAACTTGAGCGCAAGTATTGCCAGATGGAGACCGGGCTGACCGTGGTCGATGGATCGGTGATCGAAGGTTATGCCAGCTTGTTTGGCAAGACCGATCAGGGGGGCGATATTGTTGTGCCCGGAGCCTACAGCGGGTCGCTTAAGCGGCTGGGGGCGGGCGATATCAGGGTCAAGATGCTGTGGCAGCACGATCCGGCGCAGCCTATCGGCGTTTGGGACGAGGTGCGCGAAGACGAGCGCGGCTTGTTTGTAAAAGGCCGGTTGCTGAACGAGGTTGCAAAGGGTCGCGAAGCGGCCGCTTTGATCGAGGCAGGCGCGATTGACGGCCTGTCTATCGGATACCGCACCAAGCGTGCGGAAAAGGATGCACAGGGCCGCAGGCTCTTGCATGATCTGGAACTTTGGGAGGTGTCGCTTGTGACCTTTCCGATGCTTCCGGAAGCGCGTGTCGGGGCAAAGGGCGATGACCTTTCCACCTCTGTGATGCGTGAGTTGGCCGAGGCGTTTGACGCGGCTCGCCGAGACCTGGCGGGCCATTAAGCCAGCCCATTTCTCCCCTTCAAAAGGAAAAAGCGATGCAGACACCCGAGAGCAAGGCTCGGGCCGGGAAAACTATGCCCGGCGCAGAAGGATCAGCGCCTGACGTGAAGTCAGCGCTGACAGGGTTCTTGAGCGAATTCAAGGACTTTCAGGACGACATGAAATTCAAGTTTCAAAAACAGGAAGAGCGACTTACCATGCTTGATCGGAAAACAATGATCTCCGGGCGTCCCGCCCTTGCCGCAGCAGCCGATGGTTCGGCCCCGCACCAGAAGGCCTTTGAGGCTTATGTGCGTTCCGGTGACGACGACGCACTGCGTGGTCTTGAACTGGATGGCAAGGCGATGTCCACAGTCGTTTCGGGCGACGGTGGCTATCTCGTCGATCCCCAGACGTCAGAAAGCATCATGAGCGTGCTCAAGTCGATGTCTTCGATCCGCGGCATTGCCAATATCGTAACCGTCGAGGCGACGGCTTATGACGTGCTTGTGGATCATGGCGACATGACCTCTGGTTGGGTCAACGAGACGGGTGCCGTGAGCGAGACGAGCACCCCGTTGATCGACCGTATCTCTATCCCGCTCTACGAGTTGAGCGCGATGCCGAAGGCCAGCCAGAGGCTTTTGGATGATGCGGCCTTTGATATCGACGCCTGGCTTGCCAGCAAGATTGCCGACCGTTTTGCACGTGCCGAGGCGGCAGCCTTCATCACGGGGGACGGTGTTGACAAGCCTACGGGTTTCCTGAGCCATCCCACGGTTCCGAACGCCTCTTGGGCGTGGAACAGCCTTGGGTATGTTCCCACGGGTGTTGACGGTGATTTCAGCGATCCTGATCCGATTGTCGAACTGGTTTATGCACTGGGTGCCGAGTACCGTGCGAATGCGACGTTTGTAATGAACTCGAAGACCGCAGGCACCGTACGCCGCCTCAAGGATAACGACGGTCGCTTCTTGTGGTCTGATGGATTGTCGGCTGGCGAGCCTGCGCGTTTGCTGGGCTATCCTGTGCTGATTGCCGAGGACATGCCTGACATTTCGGCCGGTTCGGATTCGATTGCCTTTGGCGATTTTCATGCGGGCTACACTGTTGCCGAGCGTCCTGATCTGCGGGTTCTGCGTGATCCGTTCTCGGCCAAACCGAATGTTCTGTTTTATGCGACCAAGCGTGTTGGTGGCGGCGTCAGTGACTTTGCCGCAATCAAGGTTCTGAAATTCTCGGCTTCCTAAAAAGAGCCGAGAAGGCCCTCTGATCCGGTGATCAGGGGGCTTGGGCGCATGCATCCAAAGCCTTGCGTTGTCCAGTTGTTCCCCTCCGTCCGAGCGACGCGAGGTGTATGCGCCCATATTTCCGATGACTGGAGAGGGGAGATTACCGGAGTTATTCCATGATGTTAGTTGAGCTGACTACAGTGCAGTCGGCAGCGTTGCCGGTTGCGGAATTCAAGGATCACCTGCGTCTTGGGACCGGGTTCAGTGACGAAGGGGCCCAAGACACCTTGCTGGAGACGTTTTTGCGCGCAGCAGTTGCCGCGGTCGAGACGTGGACAGGTCAGGCTTTGTTCGAGCGCGATTTTGGCTGGAGTGTCACACATTGGCGAGGCGCGGACATGCAGGCTTTGCCTGTGGCGCCGGTCTCTGCTGTGGTGCGGATTGTGAGTGTGGATGTCGAGGGGGCCGAGACGGTT
This sequence comes from Paracoccaceae bacterium, assembly GCA_047629975.1. GTDB lineage: Bacteria > Pseudomonadota > Alphaproteobacteria > Rhodobacterales > Rhodobacteraceae > JBLHUT01. The sequence continues at coordinate 573 of JBLHUT010000185.1, read as the reverse complement.
GCAGATATGGACCGTTACCGTTTGATCCCCGACAAGCATCGCCCTTTGATCGCGGGACGTGCTGCGGGCCTGCCTTGTGTGCCGACGGATGGGGCGGTTCGCATCGAGTTTCTGGGAGGATTTGGCCCGGATTGGAGCGATATCCCTGCAACGCTGGCGCAGGCCGTTCTGATGCTGGCGGCTTATTACTATGAGTATCGCCATGAAATGCAGTCCAGTGGTGCGACGATGCCGTTTGGTGTCGCTGCGTTGTTGGGGCCGTGGCGCGATGTGCGTGTTGGCGGAGCGGTTCGATGAAAGAGCCGAATTTGAACCGCAAGCTTGAGCTGGAAGCGCAACAGCAGGTTGAGGACGGGGCGGGCGGCTATGATGTCACGTGGGTCGCGCTGGGCGGTGTCTGGGCGGATGTAAAGTCTGGCACGAGCCGCGAGCGCGGTGTCGAGGCGATAACGGTATCGCGGATGACCAAGCGGATCACTGTGCGGGCTGCGCCAGTTGGCGCGCTGTCGCGTCCGCAACCTGATCAGAGGTTTCGCGAGGGCACGCGTGTCTACCGGATTCTGGCGGTATCTG
>JBLHUT010000184.1:0-7386 GCA_047629975.1 Paracoccaceae bacterium | reverse complement strand
GACGCAGAAAGTATAAAACCCGCGCCGAAACCCGTCAGGACGTGTTCGACTACATCGAGTTTGTCTACAACCCACAGCGCAAACACGTTAGGAACGGGATGCCGTCACCGATCGACTTCGAACAGCAGCAGAAACTGAAGCTGCAAGGTGTCTAGAAAACTAGGGGCTATTCAAAGGCAACAATTCCCATGTCGGGACGGTGCTCCATCACTTGATCTTCGGTGCTGCTTTTTCCCAACCACTCGATCACCTTACGATTCAAGCCCACCAGCTTCTCTCGCTGTTTAGTTGAAATGGGATCATCTGGGTCGAGCAAGACACACGCGGTATAGCCTGGCTCGGACAGATGAACGCCAATTCGAAGGCAGGATCACAAGCGCCTCCATCAATTATTGCGACTCCGCAATATGCGAAAGAAGCATGCCCCGACACCGACCATTTCGCATCGGGTGAGCTTATCGAACCTACTTCGGTTCGACCTTTGCAGACCAATATGCGCGGTGCCAAAAACGCATCTGGGTTCCCTCGAACATGGCGTTGCGCTGTGTCAGCTTTCATCCCGTAAGCCACGCCTCCGACGCGGATTTCCTTATTTAAATTTCTGACCGCAAACATCTCATGAACGGTCACTTCGCATATCGCCGCAGGTGAGTGGGTTGACATAAATACCTGGGGCGTTCGCTCGGTTCCAATTTCTCCGCGACTTTCAACGTTCACAAGCCTGATGAGCCTCCGCAACCTGTGTGGCTCCAAACCGTGTTCCACTTCATCGACGAGGACAACACTTCCCTGTCTAGCTTCGTGTTGAATGCCCGCCACCAGCAACCTGGAGGAGCCAGTTCCGTGCGTGCGAAGCGGGAGATTGCCTTCATCTAGGGAAACCGCTCCGTTTGATACTGCAATGGTCTGCACGCCGAGTTTGGCGCAGTAATCTTCGCTTCGACTTACGCAGAACCGATTTGTTGCTGCCTGAAAAGCCATTGCGGAACGCACACTGCCTTGGCGGGCGCGATCCGCCCCCGGATCTTCATCGCGCATGCGTCAAGCGGCGCCGCTCTCCACCGCGACGATCCGATCTTCGAGGCGAAGGATATCCTGATCGAGGGCCGGGACCTTCCAGTCCATGGCAGTGGCGATCGTGCGCAGCCGCCACCGCCAATCCAACCGTTTAAGGGACATCAAGTGGTTGTATCGGGCCACTTCAGGCGTCCAGGCCGCGTTGGCCTGTGCGATCTCGCCCAGATTGGCCTCGATGTCGGTGTCGTCCAGATGGATCAACCCCTCGGGCCAGAGCTCCTCGGCGACACCGCGATCCCCTGTCGGCTGCACCCCGGCCACCACCGTCCCGCAGGCCAGCGCATCCGTCCAACGCGCGGTGATATATTCCTTGGTCGCGTGGGTGGAGCCATGCGCTGCAACCAAATTGCTATGGGCGATCGTAAACTTGGAGCGGCGGTAAAATCCAAGCAGGGATTGAGTAGCATCCTCGTGCCCCTCGATCATGGGCGGGCGTCCTTGGAAAGTCAGACCTGCGGTGGCCGCCTTGACGGCGCTGGCCGCGTCATCTTCCCATGCCGCGGGCTGGCGACCGACGCGCAGAACATCCAAGTCTCGCGCGCCACGCCAACCGCCCCGATCAAGGGCGTCGGTCCCGAAGGGCGCATAAAGCGCCCGTTCTCCGACCCATTTCCTATAGATATTTTCGTCATGGGGGCGAATGCGGGCCACCAGATCAAAATGCCGGAACACTCCGGGCCGGGTGAATGTCTCAACATGCATGCTGTCGCAAATATAGGTGGCTATCTGAGAATATTGGCTCAGCAGATCCGGCTCGCGCACAAACTCTACCACATTCCAAAGCGACGGCGCGATCAAAAGTGCGGCCCGATCGCGCTTGCGCCGCCCGGGGGCGCCAAGCAATTGGTGCCGGATGAGATTGAGCCGTGACGATCGCTCGGAACGCACCGGTCGAATGTCGGTGCGAAACAGCCGGGCGGCCAGAAGCGCAAGGTCTTCGATCGGCCACCATCCTCGTCCGGGGTCACTGTAGTAGACGTCGATATCCAAGTTTCACGCTCCCGAAAGGATCAGCCGCCATCGGCCAGAGCAGTCTTGCTATAGCGCTGCGCGACCTGATCGGCAATCCAGGCGTAGGTCGTGGCCAAGCCATCGCACAGGGCGCCCGACGGGGCCCAGCCCAGACGCGCCTGGATCTTGCGGTTGTCAGACCGCCGGCCCGCCACGCCCACGGGTCCGGTCACATTCTCGATGGTCAGCGATTTTCCCGAAAGAGCGATACACATTTCGGCCAACCCATTGACTGAAATCATCTCGTCCGACCCGATGTTGAGGGGTTCGGGCTCATCTGAGCGCAGGAGCCTGATCGTGCCTTCCAGACATTCATCCACTAACAGGAACGACCGGGTCTGGCGCCCGCTACCCCAAACCTCGATCGCGCCGCCCTCGGGCGCTTCGGCGACCTTGCGGCACATGGCTGCGGGGGCCTTTTCCTTGCCGCCGTCCCAAGTACCGAAGGGCCCGTAAATATTGTGGTAGCGACCGATCCGGCAGGTCAGTCCGTAATTACGCGCATAGGCGGCATAGAGACGCTCGGAAAATAGCTTCTCCCACCCGTATTCGCTGTCTGGTGCCGCAGGATATGCCGACGCTTCGCTACAATCTGGCGCGTTCGGGTCAAGCTGGTTGCGCTCGGGATAGATGCAGGCCGAGGAGGAGTAGAAAATTCTCCCTGACTGCGTTTTGCGAAAGCTTTCCAGTATGTTGAGGTTGATCGTCGCGGAGTTGTGCATCACGGTCGCATCGTTCTCGCCAGTGAAGAGGTAGCCAGCACCGCCCATGTCGGCCGCAAGCTGGTAGACCTCGTCAAAGTCCTGATCAAAAATCACGTCCGCGGCCCGCGGGTCGCGCAGATCATGGAGTTGAAAGTTGTCGGCATGAGAGTCGCGGAATTGGGGCTCCAAAATATCGACACCCCGGACCCAAAATCCTTCATCAACCAAACGCCGAACCAAGTGACCGCCAATAAAGCCAGCCGCACCGAAAACCAAAGCCGTCTTACGCATAAATACCCCATAATCAAACATTTAGTCAGCTGAAGTACCCCAGCACAGTCCCGCTCACAAGTCTTAACAACACTTCGGTATCTGGGTCGGGCGGCGTGGCCGCGTCGCTCCGGTTCAGTGCTCATCAAGCCTCCTTTGTCAAAATGACGCGTTGATAAATGCGCTTTTCCCCCGCCTTGCCCTTCGTCAAGTCAAAGAGTTGACTGGGACATAAACCGTAAGCGTTGCGTCAGGCTTTGAAGATCCGCGGTAGCAGTTGGTCGATGTGTTTCTGCTTATGGCCGTTGACGACGACCGTGAGGACACCTGTGATGTAGCCGCGCGATTCGACTTTGTTGAGCTTACAGGTCTCGATGAGTGACGCGAGCATCGCCCGGTTTTGTGCGCCTGCGTCGTGGCCCGCGAAGAGCGCGTTCGTTCATTGTAAGGCGATGGGGCGGATCGTGCGATTGACGGCGTTGCTTTCCATCTCGATGTGATCGTCATTGAAAAACAGAACCGGACCATCCCGGTCTTTAGCAATGTATTTGAGTGCTGCGCCTGTTGGAGACTAGGTCGACACCAGCGGGCTAAGTCGATCATGCGATCTGTGAAGGCATTTGCCACTGGAGGTGACTGCTTCGCCAAAATCATCACAGACGGCACGTTTAAAGAAGGCATCGAAGCCACCAACCCCGACCAGATCGCCGCATGACCAACAACCCTCGCACAGCAGATTTGACAACAGCGTAAAAAACAGGGTGGTTCGGGGGACCCTCGGCGTTACGCAAGAAAGCGAAGGCGAAGTTTTGAATCTGTGGGTTGGCTTTGTTGCACAAATCGGGTGAAGGACGTTCTTCCCCTTTCCCCGGACGGACTTATCCTACGGCCTCTGTGAGAGGTATGCCAAGGGCCGTGTAGCGATTGAGAACGGCGATGCGGATTTGGATTTCTGCGACCTGCCGCTCGAAGTCCAGCGCCATCAACAATTGGCCGAGTGGTTTCATACAATACATCTTCGTTTCGACACGGCTTCGGCGGTGATATCCACTCCAACGTCGCCAAAAAGTGCGCCCCGGGTATCGCTGCGCACTGACCGCGTCGTTTCGGGCAATGGCTTCGGAGCTTGTTCACTGCCCGGCAGTGCATCTCAGCATGCACGAGAGGGGGCGGTGACATTGCCGATGTCTTGATCGGGCGGGATTTGGTTTAGGAGTTCGGGTAGCATAGGAGCATCCCCGATGTTGCTGCTGGTGACTTCGACCGCCCGCACTTCCAGCGTTTCCTCATCGATACCGATATGTATCTTACGCCAAACACGGCGTCTGGAGCCGCCATGCTTTCGGGCATTCCACTCTCCTTCACCTTCGGCCTTGATGCCTGTGCAATCGATGAGCAGGTTAAGTGGCCCCGTGGAGCTGTGATAGGGCAGGCTCACGTTCAGTGTTTTCTGGCGACGACATAAGGTGCTGAAATCCGGCGCAGCCCGGTCCAATCCGGCCAGCCGCAGCAGGCTCTGGACGAACCCGGTTGTCTGGCGAAGCGGCATGCCAAACAGGACCATTAGCGTCAGACAGGTCTGAATGGCGGCAATACTGAATTGCTGCTGCCGACTGCGCTTGCCGCTTGATGGCGGTGTCCAAACCATTTCCGGATCAAACCAGATCGACGACGATCCGCGCTGCTTCAAGCTGTCATTGTAAGACGACCAATTCTTGGCCTTGTACTTCGTAGGGGCCCAACTGCTCATCGCCCTCTGCCATCACGCTGGATTCATAAGTGAATCCCATCAGCCCATTTGTGCAACTAAGCCGCATTGATGCCCCCAATGAAATCGTAGAAAAGCGCACCCACCAGAACCGTCGAGCCGGTTACTGCAACAGAACGTCCAAACCACCCCTGATAGCTTGGATTTGGATTGTTGAGCGTTTGCAACAGAGCCCCGGCTGTCACGTCAAAGATGTATGCTGAACCGGCTTCTGTTGCACTCGCGTCATTCTTGACCGCGCGAACAACTGCCAAATTGCCCGACAAAACGACAGAGTCTCCAAACAAATCACTAGCTACAGGCGTCGGGTTTCCGAGCGTCTGCAATACCCCCCCAGTTGTCGTATCGAAAATCTAGGCAGCACCGGCATTTGTTCTAGCGACATCATCAAAAATTGCGCCAATGATCGCTTTGGAGTCCGTCAGAGCAACCGAATATCCAAACTGAACGCCCGCCTGCGGTGTCGGATTGTCCAGCGTGTAGGTGTTCGTTACAGGAAAAGCGCGCACTGACGCCGCGCTTCACACACCGAGTCCCACGAGAAGTGGTAAAAGATAGGCCTGCATAATCTTCCTTCTTCAATTCCCCCCAGACTACCAGCCAGAGGCGGGTTTTACTTTGCACTGGATCGTTGACACATCGGCATTCTAGCGATCGAGCCAGAGCCCCCGCACAAGACGCTGCTCAGGGTTTCACATCAGCCGAACAGGCAGCGCGCAGCGCGGGCGTGATAACCTTGTGGCACGATTTCGATACTCCAGGGGTACACGCAGACCACATGTCCAGCAGGATCACTTTGGCGCAATACTACCTTGCCGAAGCGTCACGGCTGGCAAATGCCACAGTGATAAAGGTTAAGATCGACCGGGCTGAATCCCTGCGGCTTTGGCTCATGGAAAAGTGGCACGCGCTCGACATAACACGGCGCGATGTGATGCGGCGCGGGTCGAACTTTTTGCCAGAAGGTCCAAAAGCAGGGGCCGCTATAGCACTTCTTGAAAGCGACCCCGGGTTGTGCGGCATGAAGCGGGAATAATCGTGCGCGGCGCGGGCCGAAGCGTGAAAGGGATGGGCGAACTGGAGTGATCAGATGTAAGGCTCCGGTCTTCCAACGGGTCGTTGCGACTTCTGCGACATCGTGTGCCCACGTGATGATATTGTAGCAACGACCCCCACTCGAAATCAAATGACAAAATCTGGAGAGCGGCCATTATCAAAAGCGCCAGACAGCGCCCCAGACCAATTTCCTGAGCCCCCCAAGCCTTAACTCGCTAGCAAGCGTCACGCGAACACTGGCAGTCGAGCCGGATAAATCGGTGAACCACCCTCTGGCAAACCAGGGGCGATTCACTCTGGCGGAACCGGAGCGGATACCACCGCAGAAGTCACGTCGAGACAAAACCTCTCGGGATCATGCTGCGCATAACCCTGTCAGTCTGTGGATGTATTGCGTGAAACTGTTGGGTTAGCGCCTCAGAGCACGGGACTTCGACCGCCAGGTCCCGGAGGTTCAGGTGCGTGTCGCGATCCCGAATGGCTATACCGCCCTTGGCATCACCGTCACGAAAACGGTGAGATAAATCCGCCTGTGGAAAGGGGAGCTATGTCTGACAGCTGATTTGTGCCACAGAGTCGTGTTTTGCTTCCAAATAATACAGACATGCCGCTACCCCTCGCTTATAGCGGGTAGCGGCACCCATTTATACAAACCGAAGGAACTTCGCCAATGACCCATTTTGGGAAGACAGTCTTAGCTGTGTTTGCGTGCAGCGTATATCTTGCGACACCAGCTTTTGCCGATATCGCTTTTTCGTTTAAGGAAGGTGCGCCCAAGGATCGCTTCACGATTACCAACGCAGGCGGTTGCAGCATCGAAACCGCGACTATCATGCTGGACCTATCCAAATCGAAATCCGGCCTGATTTTCGATGTTACCGGAAATGGCGCAGGTGTGGAGGTGTTTCAGCCGTTGATGATGGTAGTTGGCGCAGATGCTCTGCGTACCATTCCAAGCGTCGAAGATGGTGATAATCGCATCAGATTGGATATCGCACAGCTTGCGGCAGGAAAGGAAATTAGCTTCACAATTGATGTCGATGACACAATGGGCGGCAGAGAGATTACAGTATCGGGTTCCGAGATCGAGGGGGCTCAAGTGACGTTCTCTCAAAACGGGCGCATTGAAACAGCAATTTTTGACTCAACCGCACGTGGCTTGATTAAATTAGACACCTGTTGATAGAGACCAGATTATAAAGGGGTATAACCCCTATTTATTTTCCAAAGGCTTATTTGAAACTTCTATTCCCTCATCCAGTTTAACGAAGCCTTAAGCGATAGTTGACATTGTTTGCACGATTTACGAAAGCCTTTTATCGATCGTTCGCGTTGAGTCTAGTTTTTGAAGGGAATGACGTTTGAACCAACGTTAGGGTCAGGACCCATTAACTGATTGAGGTTATTGCGTTGTCATGATTCACGACCCCCAGTTTTAGGGGGATATGATGAGCAATCTTTATTGGCTGACGGAGACGCAAATGCAGCGGCTTCGACCTT
>JBLHUT010000183.1:0-7490 GCA_047629975.1 Paracoccaceae bacterium | reverse complement strand
TCAACAGCTGCACACGTGATAGCTTTCGGCGCAATATAACCGGGCCATCAGCTCCGGCGCCGTGTGCCTGAAATACGTTCTTGGCCAAATCCAGGCCGATGATGCTAACCTCGTTCATGGACGCTCTTCTTCGTAGCGGTGTTTCAACACCCACTACCTTGGCACATTAAATGCCGCCGGGGGGCGTCCACCCCATCGCTTACTGTTGTTCCCCCTTACGCCGACATCGGGCGGTGGGGCTCGTGGTCCGAGCCGCAGATCTGCTCGACCTCGAAAGCCTCAACATCTTCCAGCCGGTAGATTACGCGGCCGCCGAGTTTGATGAATTTCGGGCCTTCGCCCGTCCACCGCCAACGCTCCAGCGTGCGGTGTGAAATGTTCCAGCGAGCCGCCAGCTCGATCTGGGAAAGGTGCCTTAGCGCCATGTGAACCTCCTTCGGGTCTTTGCGAACACTTGCGGGATCAACATGGCCGATGGCGTGGTAGGCACCGGGGAGGCAGCCGGGAGGCTTTGTTGCACAAATCGGGTGAAGGACGTTCCTCCCCTTTCCCCGGACGCACTTACCCTACAGGTTCCGTGACAGGTATACCAAGAGCGGTGTAGCGGTTCAGCACCGCGATGCGGATTTGGATTTCCGCAACCTGCCGCTCGAAGTCCCGCGCCATCAACGATTGGCCGAGCAGTTTTATACAATGCATCTTCGTTTCGACACGGCTTCGGCGGTGATATCCACTCCAGCGTCGCCACAAAGTGCGCCCCGGGTATCGCTGCGCACTGACCGCGTCGTTTCGGGCAATGGCTCCGGAGCTTGTTCACTGCCCGGCAGTGCATCTCAGCATGCACGAGAGGGGGCGGTGACATTGCCGATGTCCTGATAGGGCGGGATTTGGTTTAGGAGTTCGGATAGCATGGGAGCATCCCCGATGTTGCGGTCTGTGACTTCGACCGCCCGCACTTCAAGCGTTTCCTCAACGATACTAATCTGCATCTTACGCCAAGCACGGCGTTTGGAGCCGCCATGCTTTCGGGCATTCCACGCGCCTTCCCCTTCGGCCTTGATGCCTGTGCTATCGATGAGCGGTTTCAATGGCCCTGTGGAGCCGCGATACGGCAGGCTGACATTCAATGTTTTCTGGCGGCGACATAAGGTGCTGAAATCCGGCGTGGCGCGGTCCAATCCGGCCAGCCGCAGCAGGCTCTGGACGAACCAGTTGTCTGGCGAAGCGGCATGCCAAACAGGACCTTCAGCGTGAGACAGGTCTAAATAGCGGCGTCGCTGAATTGTTGGTGCCGACCTTGCTTGCCGCTTGGCGGCGGTGTCCAAACCATCTCCGGATCAAACCATCTCCGGATCAAACCATATCAACAACGATCCGCGCTGCTTCAAGCTTTCATTGTAAGACGACCAATTCGTGATCTCGTACTTCGTGGGGGCCCAACTGCTAATGCCTTTAGCTATTACGCTGGATTCATGCAGTGAATCCCATCAACTTATTTGTGCAACAAAGCCGCCGGATGGCATCCAACAAGGGGCGCGAGATATCGCACTTCGCGCCCCAACTTTGTCTGCTGGCTTGCCGTCGCCCCGCAACGCATCAACCAGACCGCCATCAGCCGTCAAACCGACAAAAACACCACTTCTTTTAGATCACCGGCTTCGCGGCGTAGGTCTTTAACCTCATCGACACAGGCAGCACGTGCCGTATCCGCCCGCAGGGCGTGGCCTCCCAGCCTCCATGAAGTCCTTGGGCTATTTGGAATAGATGCCCTGAGAAATACCCTGCACGGCGGCCTAACCCAGCAAGGCTGCCCTGGCCACGCAGGCCATCGAGCATGACATGGATCTTCATCTTTGGATGAATAATGTTTGCGGTGCGCTCTTTGGTGATCCAGTTGCTGTCCAACACAGCAACTTACAGGCCGGTCACCCTGTCGAGCATGCTCATAAAGTCGTTGTTCGGTAGCAAATTTTTGGGTGCATCCTCAGGGTTCCAGACAGTTCACACGGTGCCGCCTACGCTACGGCGAATTACGCGTTATACGCTGCCCCCTATCCGAAAGGGGGCTTAACCGCACTCCGGTCAAACCATCCTGAGATGGATTGAAAACGTCGATACTTGCTATTCTTGGCGTCCCTTCAAATCCGGCCATGTATCGCTTAGGCGGTAGCCTTCGGGCCATGGATCGTCCGGGTCCAGCATGTGTTGATGCGTTCCGGTGATCCATGCACGACCGGTGATTTCGGGGATGATCGCAGGGGTGTTCCCCACAATTGTGGTATCCGCGATCCGCCCGTGGAATTCCGAGTTGATGATCGAGCGGGCGGTCAAGGTTTCGCCGACCTGCATTTCGCCGCGTGCATGCAGCAGTGCCATCCGCGCAGAGGCTGCGGTGCCCGTTGGCGAACGGTCGATCTTGCCCGGCTGGATTGCGACGGCTGCGGAGGTTGTCAGGTGACTTCCCTCGCGTGTGATTGGCCCGGCAAACAGGCAAAACGAAAAGTGCTTCCAGTCCGGATTGGTTGGGTGGCTAAAGGTCAGTTGCGCGTTGGCGGCATTGGTGATCGCCACACCCAGATCCGCCAATGCCTTGGCTTCTGAAGCGACCAGTTCAAATCCAAGACTTGCCGCATCGACCACGACAAAGCTGTCACCGCCAAAGGCGGTGTCGACGGTGATCGGGCCATAATCGGGCACATCCAATGGCACGCCCATCTCCCCCGCAAAGGACGGCAAGTTGCGCACGGTGATCCGTTCGGCCTTACCGTTGCGGCATTCGGCGCGCACGCGGACCAAACCACCGGGGGCCTCCAGCACCATTTCCGTCACAGGCTCTGTCATTGGAATGATCCCGCTGTCGAGCAGCACCGTCGAGACGCAGATCGAGTTCGAGCCGGACATCGGCGGGGTGTCTTCCGGCTCCATAATGATCCAGCCCATCTGGGCCTCTGGATTAACGGGCGGCACCAGCAGGTTCACATGACGAAAGACACCGCCGCGTGGTTCGTTAAGCATAAAATTGCGCAGGGTCTGATCCTTGGCGATCCATGTGCGCTGCTCCCACAGGGTTTTGCCCGGTGGTGGAGCGACACCGCCAACAATGACATCGCCGACCTCGCCTTCGGCATGGCAGGACACGACGTGAATAGTTTTGCTGCTGCGCATCTCAGATATCCTTTACCAGACGCAAGGCGTCATAAATTGCCGCATGGGTGTTGCGTGCCGATACCGCATCACCAATCCGAAACAGTTGAAACGTGCCGTTCCTGTTTCGCAGGGCAGTTTGCGGCGCGCCAGCAATCAGTGCATCATAATCGACCTCACCGGAATTGGATGAATGCGGCTTGAGGTCGAAATACAGTTCGTCCAGCGGCAGGGTGCCGTAATTCACAACGACCTGATCCACCTCGATCTCATAGGTATGATCGCTGTAATCGGTGCCAATCGTGGCCGTTAGTGTATTCCCACGGCGCACGACACCCGTCAGTCGTCGCGTCACGGTAAAGGTCACGTCCTTGTCCTGTAACGAACGCATGTAAGGCACCAAATTCATCGCCATCACATCGGGGGCAAAGGTGCGGTCTGGTGTCATGATCTCGACCGATGCGCCCGAATTGGCCGCAATCTCGGCGGCTTGCAGGGCCGGATGATCGCCGCTTTCATCATAGATCAACACTTTGGCCGCAGGTTTCACGTCGCCCGATATGATGTCCCATGAGGACACAACATGAGCCTGCTCGCCGTCTTGCTCGAACAGTTCAAGATTTGGCAGTCCACCCGTTGCGACAATGACCACGTCGGGGTTCAGGGCGGTGATATCATCCGCTTCGGCCCAAGTGTTGAAATTGAATGTCACGTCGCGCGCGGCACATTGCGCCATGCGCCAATCGATGATGCCGATCATCTCGCGGCGGCGCAAAGATTGCGACGTAAGCCGCACCTGCCCGCCCGGCTCGGCTGCGGCCTCGAACACGGTCACATCATGCCCGCGCTCTGCGGCAACCCGCGCAGCCTCCAGTCCTGCGGGACCAGCGCCGATAATCACGACCTTCTTCTTTGCCGTCGCCTTCTCGATATCATGCGGCATCGTCAATTCGCGCCCGGTGGCCGCATTATGAATGCACAGCGCCTCACCCGCCTGATAGATCCGGTCAAGGCAGTAAGTCGCCCCGACACAAGGGCGAATATCATCCTCGCGGCCCTCGATGATCTTGCGCACGATATGCGGGTCTGCCAGATGCGCACGGGTCATACCGACCATATCCAGCAATCCCGCCTGTACCGCATGGCGCGCGGTGGCCACATCGGGGATGCGGGACGCATGGAAGGTTGGCATGCCCGTCGCCTTGCGCACTTCGCCAGCAAAATCGAGGTGCGGCGCAGATTTCATGCCCTGAATCGGGATCACGTCGGTCATGGCGGGGTCGGTGTGGATCCGCCCTTTGATGACGTTCAGGAAATCAATCTGTCCTGTGGCTGCAATCCGTTTGGATATCTCCAACCCTTCCTCGGGCGTGATGCCGCCCTTTTGCGCTTCGTCTGCTGTGTACCGCAGACCGACGATGAATTGCGCGCCAACGCGCTTGCGGATCGCCTGCACCACATCGAGCGGAAAACGCATCCTGTTCTCAAGCGTGTCAGCCCCATAGGGGCCCGTCAGATCATTGGTCAGCGGCGACCAGAATTGGTCAAGCAAGTGGCCGTAGACCTGCAATTCGATCCCGTCCATGCCACCCGATTGCATCCGCTCGGCGGCGTCTGCAAAATCGTTGATGATCCGCTCGATGTCCCAATCCTCGATCAGTTTGGGAAAGGCGTGGTGGGCCGGTTCACGGTGCTTGGAGGATGACAAAGAGGGCAACCAATCGCCCTTGTTCCAATTGGTGCGACGCCCCAGATGGGTGAGCTGGATCATGACCGCGCAGCCGTGTTCGTGCACTGCATCTGTAAGGTTCTGGATCCACGGCACGACCTCGTCTTTGTAGGCAAGAATATTGTTGAAGACCGGCGGGCTGTCGCGGCTGACGGTGGCTGACCCCGCAGTCATCGCAAGGGCGACGCCCGCTTTGGCGCGTTCGGCGTGATACGCCGCATAACGCTCCTTTGGCATGCCGTCTTGGGGATATGCAGGTTCATGACTGGTCGTCATAATCCGATTGCGCAATGTCAGGTGTTTCAGCTGGAAAGGCTGTAGTAACGGGTCGGTAGACATACGGCGATCCTTCTCGGGACAAGACATTCCTGACACATCTGTCAGGTTTACAGTTCCGCCAATTGACACCTCTGTCAAGTTATTTAGAACAGCCGTATGACTGAATCATCGTCCAACAGAACGCGCGCCACCCGAGAGATCTGGCTGGATGCCGCTTACGCCCTTTTTGTGGCGGACGGGATCGAGGCCGTCAAAGTCATGCCACTGGCCAAAAAACTCAACCTGACCCGCACAGGTTTTTATTGGCATTTCAAAGACCTGTGTGAACTGCACGACGCCATCATCGAGATATGGCAGACGCGCAATACCGGCATCGTTCTGGAGCGCTGCGCGGCACCCGCCCAAAGCCTTTGTGCGGCCCTTCTCAATCTGATCGATTGCTGGATCGACAATGATCTCTTTGATGCGCCCCTGGATCTTGCGATCCGGAACTGGGCCCGCAGTGATGTCAAACTCCAGATGCTTGTAAATCAATCCGACGATGCTCGCTTGACGGCGGTAACCGAAGTCTTTGAGCGTTTCGGAAGAACCGGTGATGCCGCCCGTTACCGGGCATTGACAACGATCTTGACGCAAACGGGATACTATTCGATGCAGGTGGCCGAGCCGCGCCTGCAACGCGCAATTGCCGGCTGTCATTATGCAGAGATTTTTGCAGGCGAACCGCCCACTCAGGCAGAGAAAGCCACGTTTCTGGATCGCCATCGCTGAAGCCGTCGTTGACGCAAGCGGAGCGCTACGTCCAGCGTGCCAGAGACCTTTGATACAGGGCGGTTTCTATTGTCAAACGCCAATTCAAGCGGTTGCAGTCCTTTTCAAAGCCAACCAACACGTGACGGTAGAACTTCGTCGCTTAGTCTGCAAACCCGTGACCAAGTCGAAAAATTGCCGCACTTTTCACACGATGCCCTCGGCATTTGTGGCGTTCTGTACCGCACCACCGGCGATTGAAGTGCTGCCGATTTTTTCGAACAGATTTGCCGCTTGGCCAGAATACATTCAGGTTGGGTTTCATGCCGCTTCGTTAATCTTGATCGAGTGTCTGTGGCGATCCCTCAAGCAGGAGGCAGTTGAACTTGGTCTTGTTACGGTTACGCACCGGTCTCTCGACTCATTTTGGTGGCCTTTCATTCGGAACGCCAAGAGGCTTTTGCCGCCCAGCGATGAGTGGCGTCGGCGCGGGAGGTAGAACCCATTGATGTATTGGACCGAGGCCTTGTTCGCCACAGGTTCAAGAACAATGAACGAGCGTGCTTTTGGCTTGGCGTCTGGTTTCCATGCAGGTGCGCCAGATCATCCCAGCCTTGTTGGATTTGAGGACCGTGTCCACTATGGAATTGTCATAACAATTGCCCTTACTGCTCATCCACTACCCTGGCAGTGCATGTTTACATGCATGAGGGGGGGATGCCTTGAAGACATGCCTGAAAAGGCGCTTTAAAAAGTCATGTGCACAAGTATTGCGAGCCAAGATCCGTGTGGTGACAGCAGCACTCTGCCGTCTGTCGCAAGGCCACCGCCATGTTCTGCGCCCCGATCGCCATGCCCCGCTTCATACGACTGCTGATCATTGCCCCTCAGTATTGACAAGAGCGGCCCTGTTGATAACACGCTGGGAGTAGCGGTCGATAGTAACCGCCAGATACAGTCAACCCTCACCGGTCCAGATATAGGATATGTGTCACATCCCGTACGGTAGTATGACTGCTTCCTTAACAGACCTCGTTTGAGTTTGTGCCAGTCTTTCATAACTTGCAAAGGCGTCTTGCTGCCCAAGGCTGATTGCGGGAGTTGCTGGTTGTAGAGCCAGACGTATCGACGCAGCGTGGCCTCCAGCTCTTCGCCTGATTGGAAGTGGTGGCTGTGCAGCACATCCTCGATGCGTCCGTTGAACCGTTCCACCATGCCGTTGACTTGTGGTGGTCCTGGCGGGGTCAGCCGGTGTTCGATGCCCAATGCCGTGCAAAGCGTGTCGAACTCGTGAAGTGGTCCGGCAAATTTGGACAGCGCGCCAAGATGTATCCAGCCCGAACGGATGGATACGAGAATGACAAAGTGATGGAACTTTTCAGACCCGTTTAAAGCTGCAGTGACGCTTGAGGCGCTGCGTGGGGACAAGACGGTTCAGGAGATTACGGCCAAGCGCCCGCTCCACCCGACACAGGTGAGCACGTGGAAACGTCAGGCGATTGAGGGTATGGCAGGCGTATTCTCGGACAACCTCAAGAAGGCCGGGAACAAGGGCGGCGAGATCAAGGAGGTGCACGCCAGGATTGGT
>JBLHUT010000182.1:0-7496 GCA_047629975.1 Paracoccaceae bacterium | reverse complement strand
TCGGCTGTTGGCCCCAGACACAGCACCGTTCCACGACCAAAAACCGACAACCGGTTGGATTCGCCGGTCGGGCCCGGCAACTCGTGTGCCTCGAGCTTGCGGGGCGGCTCGTTTTGCGCATCGGCCAGTGCGGCTTCAACGACCCCGAACGCCGCAAGCGGCGCCTCGCCCATTTCACCGCAGACCACCGCAGCAGGTTGTGCAAACCGCGGCACATAATTGGGCCCTCCGGCCTTTGGTCCGGTCCCCGAAAGCCCCTCGCCACCGAAAGGTTGCGAGCCGACAATCGCTCCGATCTGGTTCCGGTTCACATAAAGGTTCCCGACATTCAGCCGCGAGGTGATCTTTTCAACACGGTCGTCAATGCGCGAATGCAGACCAAACGTCAGCCCGAAGCCGGATCGGTTGATTGTATCAAGCAAGCGGTTCAGGTTGCGGGATTTATACGTTGCAACGTGCAGGACAGGGCCAAAAACCTCTTCCTCAAGATCTTCGATGCCTTTTACCTTTATCACCGTCGGCGCGATAAACGTACCGTCCTGAGGCGCAACAAGTTCCTTGAGCACCCGCCCGTCGGCGCGGGCCGCATCGATATGCCGGTTGATGCCCGCCTGCGCCCGCACGTCGATCACGGGCCCCACGTCGGTGGACATCAGCCACGGATTGCCAATCGTCAGATCATCCATCGCACCATAAAGCATTTTAAGGAAAGACGGCGCGACATCCTCTTGGACATACAGAATGCGCAGCGCCGAACACCGCTGGCCGGCTGATTGAAACGCCGAGACAACCGCATCGCGCACAGCCTGTTGCGGCAGTGCCGTCGAATCGACGATCATCGCATTCAGCCCGCCGGTTTCCGCAATCAACGGCGCATCGGGGGCAAGGCCCTCCGCCATGGCGCGGTTGATATGTTGCGCCGTGGCCGTGGATCCGGTGAAACAGATGCCCGCAATTTTCGGATCACTGGAAAGGGTCGCGCCGACCTCGGCCCCTGTGCCTGCAATGACCTGCAACACGTCCAAAGGCACACCGGCCCGGTGCAACAATTGGGTTGCCAGCAGCGCCGTGAGCGACGTGCTCTCGGCCGGTTTTGCCACAACCCCGTTGCCAACGGCCAAGGCCGCAGCAATCTGTCCGGTAAAAATGGCAAGCGGGAAGTTCCAAGGGGAGATACAGGCAAAGACGCCGCGCGATTGCAACTCGGGCTGCCGCTTCGCTTCGCTGGCGTAATACCGCAGGAAATCAACGGCCTCCCGCAACTCGCCAATACAATCCGCCGGTGTTTTTCCCGCCTCGCGGCACAGAACCGCAAACAGCAATCCGAAATTCGCCTCATAAAGGTCGGCCGCAGCATTCAGCACCTCGGCACGAACCGCCACCGGTGCATCCCACGTTCTTGCCGCAGCAATTGCGGCCTGTGCGGCCTCTTTGGTGGCATAAACCACACTGCCCACGACATCGGTCCAGTCACAAGGATTGGTGATGACAACCTTTGGGCCATCGCCGCTCTCGAACTCCCAGTAATGCCCTTTCCACGGATCACGCGCGGCATCGATCTGTTCCAGATCGGTAAGGTTGTGCAGATCCCAGCCGCGTGAATTGACCCGCGCCGCACCATAAAGGGCCGCAGGCATTTTAACCGCTGTGGGCGCTGTGGGGTCAAGTCTTGCCAACGTCGCAAACGGGTCCGAGGCCACGCGTTCGGCTGGTACATCCTTGTCCACGATCTGGTTCACAAATGAGCTGTTCGCGCCGTTTTCAAGCAGACGTCGCACGAGATACGCCAACAGATCACGATGCGCCCCCACCGGCGCATAGACACGACAACGGGTTCCGTTGGCGGCCTTTACCTGACGGTGCAGCGCCTCGCCCATGCCCTGCAAACGCTGGAACTCGAACGCGTGACTTTTCGGGATACCGGCCTGATCCGCCATTTCAAGAATTGCACACACAGTATGCGCGTTATGAGTGGCAAATTGCGGATAGATCCGGTCGGTCATTCCCAACAAAAGCTTTGCACAACAAATATAAGACACATCAGTGGCAGATTTACTGGTAAATACCGGAAATCCCGATAGCCCCTCAACCTGTGCCAGCTTGATCTCTGTGTCCCAATAGGCCCCTTTGACAAGCCGCACCATCAATTTACGGTCCAGCTCGATTGCCAACGCGTTCAACCAGCGCAGCACCGACGGCGCACGCTTGCCGTACGCCTGAACAACCACTCCGAAACCGTCCCATCCGGCAAGAGCAGGGTCCCGCAGAACCGCCTCGATGACATCAAGCGACAGGTCCAGCCGATCCGATTCCTCGGCATCGATGTTGAACCCCATTCCCGCCGCACGCGCCTTGAGAGCAAGCGCACGGGTGCTCGCGACCAGCTCTGTCCTGACACGGGTCGATTGCCCGACCTCGTATCTGGGGTGCAGCGCGGACAGCTTTACCGAAATACCGGGATTGGTGCCGACATCGCCTTTGGTGCAACGCTTGGCAATTGCGTCGATCGAACGGCTGTAGGCGGCATAATATTCAGATGCATCCGCCGCCGTCAGCGCAGCTTCGCCCAACATGTCATACGAAAAGGTAAACCCCTTGGCCTCTCTCGGCTTTGCGCGCGAAATGGCCTCGGTGATGGTGCGACCCAAAACAAACTGATGCCCCAATTCCTTCATCGCGCGCTGCACGGCCACACGAATGACAGGTTCTCCCATCCGCTTGACCAAACGGCGCAGCACCGAGGCCACACGGTCGGCGTCCTTTTTCAGCACCTTGCCCGTCAGCATCAGCGCCCATGTGGAGGCATTGACCAGTGACGAGCTTGAATGCCCGATGTGACGCCCCCAGGACGACGGCGCAATCTTGTCCTCGATCAGCGCGTCGATCGTGTCGGGGTCAGGCACCCGCAACAGCGCCTCGGCAAGACACATCAGGGCGACACCCTCTTGGGTCGACAGCCCGTACTCCGCCAGAAAGACCTCCATCAGGCCGGGTTTGTTTTCACGGCGAATGGAATGCACCAACCCGATCGCCGCCTGCCGCGCACCCGCATGCACCGACGCGGAAATATCCGCATGCTGCTCAAGTTGCTGCAAACAGACCTGTTGGTCCCGAAGATGTGTAGCGCGCATTTCCACGCGCAACGAGGAAAGATCAGTCATCGCAATATCCCCAAATGAGTCGCGATCTGGATACTATATAATTGGAATATTTATTGACTTATTGAGTTGGATTTGCGCTCATTCCTGACTTATCTTCAGCCACCTGACGGGCAATATGATCAAAAAATCCGACGAAATCAGTCAACTTGACCAATACGATCTGCGCATCATCGCAGAACTGAAAGCAGATGGGCGGCTGGCTGTCACAGAACTGGCGCAGCGCGTCGGGCTCTCCAAGACACCGTGCCAAATGCGTCTGCGCAGGCTTCAGAGTGACGGGTTCATCATCGGCTTTCGCGCGGTGCTTGACCCCGAAAAACTTGGCATGAGCAATGTCGCATTTATCGAAATCCGTCTGAAAGATACGACCGAAGCGTCCCTCGCAGCCTTCAACAAAGCCGTTCGTGCGATTCCGGAAATTGAACAATGCCATATGATCGCAGGTGCGTTCGACTATCTGCTGAAAGTACGCACCAGAACCATCGCCGAATACCGCAAGACACTGGGTGAGAAAATCTCGAACCTTCCCCACGTTGCAAGTTCTTCGACACATGTTTCGATGGAATCGGTCAAAGACGAAGTCTTCTGATCTTCGAAAGCCTTCGCCGTTAGACGAACCGCGCTAGACACTGTTCAACGCGCAAAGGAACCGCCACCTCACCGCGCCCGCGACTGAACGCGGGCATCAGGCACAACAGCCGCGCGGGCGCACTCGCCGACCGTCACCAACGGTCGGCAAATGGCATCCGCGCAGCCTCAAAAATCACGCAAGCGATGGCAGCCACAAAACGATCCACGGAAAGGCGACGAGCAACGCGATGGTAATACCGTCCGCGATAAAGAACGGCGTTACCCCGACGAACACGTCCGACACCGTAAGGTCATCGCGCACACCGGCCACAACGAAACAGTTCAATCCGATGGGCGGCGTAATCAAACAGAACTCCGCCATCTTCACCACCAGAATTCCGAACCAGATCGCACACATGGGGCCGGACATCCCGAAAGCACTGTCCGCAGCAGAGACGAACTCTCCTCCGTTCAAGGCCATGACCGCCGGATAGACAACCGGCAATGTCAGCAACAGCATGCCGATTGCGTCCATGAACATACCCAGCACGGCATAGGCCAACAAGATGAACACCAACGTCAGCATCGGCGACTGGTCCAACGAGGTAATCCAGTCTGCAAAGGCCCCAGGCAAATCGGCGAAACCAAGAAACCGGACATAGATCAAAACGCCCCAGATGATTGTGAAAATCATCACAGAAAGCTTTGCAGTCTCCAGCAATGCGTCCTTGAACTGGCTCAATCGCATGCCCTTGGCCACAGCCATCACAAAGACGACGAACGCCCCCAGAGCGCCCCCCTCGGTCGGCGTGCCCCAGGCATCCCCTCCGAAGGGGTTATAGATGAAGAAGACGATAATGAAGACAACGAAAAAGATCGGAAACGCCGGAGGCAGCGACACCAGTCGCTCCTTCATCGTGAACCCGCCGACCGGTGGGCCGACCTTGGGCCAGATCAGCGCGATACCGATGATCAGCGAGGCGTAAACGATGGCCGAAAATGCTCCGGGAATGAACCCGGCCAACAACAGCTTTCCGACATCCTGCTCGACGATGATCGCGTAAATCACCAGAATTGCCGACGGCGGGATCAAAGACGCCAGCGTCCCTGCCGCTGCCACAACTCCCGCAGCAAAGCGTTTGTCATAGCCGATGGCAAGCATCTCTGGAATTGCAATTCGGGCAAACACAGCCGACGTGGCAACCGATGCACCCGACACAGCTGCAAAGCCTGCCGTTGCAAAGACTGTGGCGACAGCCAACCCGCCCGGCAACCAACCAACCCAGCGTTTGGCCGCTTCGAACAAAGCCTTTGTGAGCCCCGCGTAATACGCAAGATATCCGATCAGGATAAAGGTCGGGATCAGCGACAAAGCCTGCGAGGCCACCTTCGAATGCGGAACCTGACCGGCCGTTTTCACAGCAACGGTCAACGCCCAGCCGAATTCATCGATGCCATAGTCTTTTTTGGCCCAGAATATCCAGATCAACCCGATCATTCCGGCAAGCCCCGCCGCGAATGCAACCCGCATTCCCAGCACAACAAACCCAAGCATTATGCCAGAGACGGCTAGCCCAATATCTATCGGTTCCAACGGCAGAACCTCCGTGATGTCCCGTACGGGGAGGAAAAAGGGGTCACATCAAAACGTCCGCTCATGTCGGCGATACATCTTGAAGAGCGGCGGCTTCATCAGCGGCTTGCTGAGCCGCTGATTTGATCATCGGAACCGCCGGTGGTCTGGCGAGATTGTAAACAATCGCGCGCCCAAAGCCCCAGATTTGCAGGATCAACCGCAACGCCAGAACGGAAAATGCAACCGGAACCAGCAGCTTAGCAGGCCACAGCGGAATTCGGATGTCGATCGAGCTGTCGCGGCTGAACCACGGCGCATTCAGATCAAAGCTGCGGTCAACATGCGCCCAACTGCCCCAGATCAGCAACACAATCAGAACAAGAGCCGCAAAAGCGGTAATTAACTCTGCCGCCCAAAGCCAACGCCCCGAAAAACGTCCGATCAGAATATCCATCCTGATATGGGTTCCATCGCGCATCGTATAGGAGACGCCCATAAATGCGATCAACGGCATCAGTTGCTCGATCCAGTCAACATATCCCGGCACAGGCATGTTGATCAGGTTGCGCCCGCTGACAGACACGACAGCAAAAATCATTATCCCGAACACGGCAAGGCCACTGATCAGAGCAAGAACTGTCTCGATCCGCAGCAATTTCCGGTCAAGTCGACTGATCAGGCTGTCGTCTTCATAGACTGAACCACCACCTGCCATGTTATCCCGTTCCTTTGGTAAAACAAAGGCTGCGCCCCGGTACCCGAGGCGCAGCCCAAAAAAGTGCGAACGATTAGTTGGACATACGCTTTTCGGCCAGCGTAGACATCACAAGGTCATACAATTCTTGTCCGGGAAGCCCCTGTGCCGTGGCGTCTGCAATCCACTTTGCGCGGATCGGATCGGCAGCCATGGCGCGGAACGCGGACAATTCGCTGTCAGAGATGTTCACCTTCTTGACGTTCTTCTCGGCAAGAATTGTTTCCCACTTCGTCAGCAACGAACCATAGTTGGTCAGGTAATGCGCAATCGCTTCGTCAACAGAGCTGTCCAGTGCGGTACGCTCTGCATCCGTCAGATCCTCGTAGGCGTCGATATTGACAACGACGGGGCAATTAACGGTGCCGGGGTTCAGGTTTTCTGTCCACCAGGTCGCCTGATCGATTGTGCGGAATGACAAATGCGCGTGCTGTGCAAACGCGACCGTGTCAACCACGCCACTTTCCATCGCGTTATAAGCCTCCGAAGATGTCACAGACGTGGGAACCGCACCAACAGCTGTAAACGCTTCGCCGATACCACCGGTTGCACGAACACGCATGCCTTTGAATGCCTCGAGCGTTTCGCGTGGCTCACCCGTTCCGGCAAGGTTGTATTGCGGCATGGGCGACGTCATCAGCAGTTTTGCATTCCAGCGTGCAAGATCGGCCTGCACGGCGGGGTGTGCATAAACCGCATGGCTGACAGCAACTTCTTCATCAAGATTTGCGACACCAAGGAACGGCAATTCCAAAACAGTGATCGAGGGGTTCTTGTCACGATGATAACCTGCGCAGAACTGTGCCATCTCGAAGGCACCGATCGAGATCCCGTCAAGGTTCTCTGTGTTCTTGGACAGACCGCCATAGCTGACGTTCATAGTGAACTCGCCATTGGTCTTTTCGCTGACCAATTCGGCAAGCTTCTCGACGTGTTCAGTGAACGCGCGGCGCTTGCCCCACAACGATACATTCCACTCTGTCGCCAAAGCCTCGCTTGCGAAACCTACGGCAAGTGTGGCAACGACCGCACGGCCCAGAAATTTATTCATGTGGTTTTCCTCCCAAAACAACCTAAACTTTCAACAGCCTACGCTAACGGCAAGCCAAGGTTTTGCAACCCCGAAAAATTGAAAACAAATCTGGCGCAGCACGGCGGAAAAGCCGGAAAACAGACCGGAAAGGCGTGCATACGGTGTGCTATAAAATCACCCGCGCGCCTTTTTAGTTTCTCGAATTGGCTATCGCGATCAACAGCTTCGTACATGTTGTCGCAGCAGCCATGTCCCTCTTTGCCATTGCGCAAAACAAGTCTATCTGAAATTTCAGTAATTACTGAAACAACGGCATAGGCTGACAGATGCATGTCTCGAACCTGAAACAGGACTTTATCCTGCACTTTGGCGAAATGGGCTCCCGCTGGGGCATCAACAGAA
>JBLHUT010000181.1:0-7532 GCA_047629975.1 Paracoccaceae bacterium | reverse complement strand
AATATGCATCACCGGAAAGAACACAAAGACCCCGACCAGCGCGATTATCATGCCGATCATGCTGACAACAAAGGCATCCCCGCGCCCTTTGCCGGTTTGTGACATCGAAACGGTGATGACAAACAATAGCCCTGCGATGCAGATGGCAGCCCCGATACCCATGCCCGATTGGCCGGCGTTAATGGCGTCTCCGGTGAGAATGCCCTCGAATATCCGGGGACCGGCACGGACGATCGCCAGCCCTTGCAGGGCCGTCCAGACAAGCCCGACCGCGGCCACGCCTAGCGTCGCTTTGGCCCGTTTTACCGGATTTGCATGAAGGAACTGAAGCGCCAATGCCGCAACCAGAGCCACGCCAACAGGCGCAAGCCACCAATGGCCGGATGACATAACCAGCCAGAAACCACTGGCAGGCACACCGTCCCCGACCCATTCAAATGCGAGAAAACCCGCGTCTGTCATGTGCCACGGCAACAGGACAAAGCCAACCAACCCGACGACGAGCCAGAGCAGAACCGTTCGTTTCATATCAAGTCCAGTGAATTAGGGGGAGGGTGCCCCTGCAAGGAAGGGCACCCAACAGCCGACCTCATGATCCGAGGTGACGGCGACAGGGCGGGTTACTGTGCGGTTGCATCACCGACATCAGAATCCCAACGCGCCAGAAGCCGCGCGCGGGTCGCACTTGAACCGTAGGTGGCGAAATCATAATCGATCAGCTTGATCGACGCCAGATCGGGGGATTCAGGGGCGACTTCCGCATTGGAATTCGATGGAACCTGAAAGGAGCCGACCTCTTTTGCCCGCGATTGCACATCGGCGCGCAATGCAAACGCGACCCACGCTTTTGCGCCGTCCAGATTGCGTGCACCCTCGATGATGCTGACGGCCCCGACCTCATAGCCCGTGCCCTCACAAGGGGCGACGATCTTGAGCGGAAAGCCACTTGAAGCCAGCTTGACCATATCGTGCATGAACCCGATCGAAACACCGGTTTCACCGCGCGCAGCTGCCTTTGACGGGGCCGAGCCGGATTTGGTGTAAGAGTTCACGTTCTTGCCGACGGCGGCCAGTTTGACAAAGGCTTCGTCCTCGCCAAAAAGCTGCACGAATGTGGCCAGCTCGGTATAGGCCGTGCCGGAACTGTTGGGGTTGGCGACCTGAATCTCGCCGACAAAGCGTGGATCCTCAAGATCGGCCCAACAAGCGGGAGGGGCGATGTTGCCTTCCGCGAGAATTTCGGAGTTATACGCAATGCCCAAGGCACCCGCATAGATACCTACGGTTCTGCCGTTGGAGATTTCAGCCATATTCCGCGCCCAGCCAAGAAGTTCGTCGGTGGCAACACCGGACGGCTGTGTCAGCCCTTCTTCGGCGGCAATCAGATGGGGGTCACCGGTACCGCCCCACCAGACGTCGATCTTGGGGTTGCCTGCTTCGGCGCGGATTTGGGCCAATGTTTCGCCGGTCGATTTGCGCACCATCAGCACGTCTGTGTCGGGGTTTTCTGTTTCAAAGGCCGCGACCATCAGATCGCACCAATCCTGCTCTGCTCCACACACAACACTCAGCTCGTCAGCCGAAACGGCGGTGGCACCAGCAACAGCGAGAACGGCCCATGAGACCAATCCAAGTTTCTTCATGTTTTCCTCCCAGAAATATGTAACGCCGACTCGGGCCAGGGCGCGGTCAGCACAGGCAGCTTAGGCTTCCCGGGTCGAAAGAAGCATAAAACCTGCAGTCAGAATGCTATGGGAAGGGCGGTTTCCGATTAACAAAGTTACAATCCGGCGTGGAAATGTAATACTTTTAACAAAATAGGCTAAGACGGACAATTGGATCCGCAGTAGCGTGTTGTCGGATCAACGGGACCCTGAGCAATGATACGCCCAAAAATTGGCATTGTGGACGATGAGGCGGGGATGCGTGACGCGCTGGTGGCGTTGCTGTCCGAGAACCGTTTCGAACCGGTTCCGATGGAAAGCAGCGCCGACTTTGCCGTGATCCGCAAATCGGTCGATCTTGATCTGGTCTTGATCGATTTGCATCTCAGGGGCGAAAGCGGGCTTGAGTTGGCGATGAAGATACGTCGCACCGGCGATCTGCCCATTGTGATGCTGACGGGGCAGGGTGACGAAAGTGACAGGATCGACGGTCTTGACGGGGGGGCAGATGATTACATGCTCAAACCGTTCAACCCGCGCGAATTGATTGCGCGGATCCGCGCGGTGCTGCGTCGCTACGGGAAGGGCGAGCATGCCTTTCCGGCGGGGACCGAGAACACCTCGAAGGTTGTTCTGGGCCGGCTTTTCGTCGACCGGGTCAACAAAATCGTCAGTGCGCGGGACGGTGACGAGATTTCGCTGACGAATGCAGAATACCGGCTGCTCGATTTTTTCCTTGGCCGCCCGAACGAGGTGATCCCGCGGGTCGAACTTCTGGCCGAGATCGGCAGTGATCTGACGCGTTATATGGATCGAACGATTGATGTTCTGATCCTGCGCCTGCGCCGCAAGATCGAAGAAAACCCCTCGAAGCCGGAGCATTTGCAGACCAGACGTGGGCAAGGCTATATTTTTGTCACAGGGACCTCCGGGGCCGACCCGTGAATGTGCGCGGTCTTGTGAGCCTGCTCAGCTTGCGCACGGTGCGCGGCAGGCTCTGGGCGGCATTGACGCTTTTGTCGTTTGCCGTGCTGTCGGCAAGCGCGATGACGTGGTTCGCGTTGCAGCGGGTCGACGCCCGTTTGCAGGATCTTCACCGCGAAACACTCAGTCAGGTGGCCCAGGCGCTGGAAATTTCCAAACGATCCGCTGATCTGGCAACGACTGCGCCATACCTTCTTAATCAACGCTCAAGCGCCATGATCGAACAGGAGGGCGCAAAGCTGCTCACAGTTCTGGAGCAGGTCCGGGCTGATTGGCCCCGCGCGCAATTTGGCGATACGGCCACAGATCAACAACAGGTCTTCGACCTGCTCGAGCAAATGGCAGCGGGCGTGACCGATCTGGTGACAGCCTCGGGCCTGCTTGACGGGATACAGGCCGACATCCGTGCGCAAACGGCCACGCTTGGCACGCTGCGCACGGCCGTTACGGCGCAAACATCCTCGGCACGATCCGATGATGCGACACGCCTTGTCTGGTGGTCGCTTCAAAGCATGAACGCGGATGCCCTGAATGCCGCCTATGCCGGCAATCTGATTGGCGTCGGAGAGGAGCAGCGTCACTATCTGCGCCAGCGCAGCGCCTTGAAGAACGTGCCATTGACACCCGATCAAAGGTCTTTTCTTTTGCGTCTTGAGCGCGCGGTGTGGGGGCGCGAGGGAGTTTTCGAGCTGCGCCGTCAGGCCCTTTCCAGCAATCTCGATGCTCAGAATGCGCTTTTCCGGATCCGCCACGACGCCAGCAGCATCACGGATCTGGCAAGCGATTATGCCCATCAGGCCGAGACGTTTCTGGCACAAGAGCGTCGGGCCTCTTCAAGCACCCTGCGCGTGACGCGCTTTTCGGTGATGGCAATTGGTGCCATCAGCCTTGCTCTTGCCATGACGGCCGCACTTTATGTTTCGCGCTATGTGACATTCAACATCACCAGAGTGTCTGCCGCAATGGTCCGGCTTGCCAACGGCGACAGGGCGAGCGTGCTGCCTCGCAGGCTTGGCGGCAAGGACGAGATCGGGGATTTGTTCCGCTCCTTTCGCAGCTTTCGCGCGAATGCCCTGCGACTGGACCGCTCCAACCGGCAGCTTGATCAACGAAACGCGCTGTTTGAAAAGGTCTTCACCAATATCTCGGACGGCATCGCGATCACCGATCCGGCGGGGCGGGTCACCGCGCGCAACCCGGCGTTTGCCAAAATCCTGCACTTGGCCGACGGGCCGCCCGAATTGGGTTGTTTTGTGGCATGGCTTCACCAAAGCCGTTTCGCCGCATCAGCGCGCCGGAGCGACCTGAAACCGGATCACCGCGGGTTTTGCGAAGTGGTGTCGTCAGACGGGCAGATTGTCGAGATGCGCGCTAGTAAATTGCCCGATGACGGCCGTGTCTGGCTTTTGGCGGATGTGACGGAACGCCGGAAGATGTCGGACCGGTTGCAGCAGATCGACCGGATCGAAACGCTTGGTAAGGTGGCGGGGGATACGGCGCATGACTTTGCAAATATCCTGTCGTCGATCCGCACCCATGCCCATCTTCTGGAGGCGCAAAACAGCAAGGAGGCGGTTGCAAGCCTTGAGGCGATTGGCAACGCTGTTGATTTTGGCGCGTCCCTGACCGAGCGGTTGTTGGCGTTCGCCCGCAAACAAAGTCTGGTGCCCGAGTTGGTCGACCTGAATGCGTTGATCGAGGGCATGACCGACCTTGTTGAAATCAGCCTGAAGCCGAATGTGAAACTGGATGTTTCGCTGCCGCAGCGGTCGTTGCAAGTTCTTGTTGATCCGGGTCAACTCGAATCTGCTCTGTTCAACCTTTTGTTGAATGCGAACAACGCAATCGACGACGCGGGTACGATCAGGGTCGCCTTGGGGCACGCCGATCCGGGGCAGGCGCGCATTGTGATCGAGGATAACGGCCAAGGGATGTCGGATGCTGTGCTGGCGCACGCCATCGAGCCGTTTTTCACGACCCGTCAAGATCAGGGCGGAACGGGGCTGGGCCTGTCCATTGTTTATGGTTTCATTCGGCAAACCGGGGGCAACCTGAACATCGAAAGTGCTGCGGGCAAGGGCACGCGGATCGAGGTTCTGCTGCCGCTTGCCAGCGGTGTGAAAGAGAGGGGCGTGGGTGTGAAAGAGAAGGCCCAACGTGTGAAAGACAAGGCCCGCGCCGCAGGCTTTAAAACGGCCCTGCTGGTCGAAGACGACCCGGCAACCCGTGTGGCAGTGAAAAAACTTCTCGACGATCTCGGGTTTGACGTCACAACCTGCGCCACAGGACCGGACGCGCTGTCATCGTTGCGCGCCGGATATTTTGATCTGGTGCTGAGTGACCTTGATCTGGGAGGCGAAATCGACGGGCGCGCTTTGATCCATGCGGCAAGGCGCGCGTCGTGTGCCACCAAAACGATCCTCATGTCAGGCAAGGCGTCAGGCAAAATGGCAGTTCCGCATCACACTGATTTTATTGAGAAACCAGTCACGCCCGACAAGCTTTCGAAAGCCCTGCACGCAAATCCGTCTGGTGCCGGTATCGGGTAAACTGGTCTGGCACGGCAACAGCACACGCACCCCAAATCAGGCGGGTGTGGCGCCGGAATTTGCAGGTCGGGCTTGGCTGCGTCGAGAGGTGCGGCTTGAAAAAACCGGTTTGTGATCCGTATCCGGTGATCGTTTTGCGGTCTATTCGCGGTATTGTGCCGCTGTAATAAATTCGCTGAACGCCTCGCACCAGATCAAAACAGTTGTGTATTCGCTCACATTGACCCCCTCGGGAACGGACAGCACAGCACCGCTAAAGGTCTTGATGTCGCCGATCAGTTGCGCATTGGCCTTCAGGGGCAAAAACTCGTCTTCGTGTTCGGCAAATTCCTTGACGAGATACAGTTTGTAATCGGGACCGGGGGCCAGTTTGCCTTCGTGAACAATGCGCGTCGCCGAGATGCTAATCTTGCCCTCGCCCCAATGCAGAAAATCGCTGCCTCTGAGGTCGCGGGTCAACTCGGCTACAAACATCGCATCGCGTGCCTCGTTTTGCAGCATTGCCTGATCGGGCGAGGGAGGCGCGGTCAGGATTGGCAGCAGGTAAACCCCTAGCCCCAAACCAATAACAAACGTCAGGGCATGTGTGCCCCCTAAAACAACAAAACGGCGCATGAGCCAACTCCCTTAACGTAGCAGTGTTATGCGCAATCGGTCATCAGGGGTCCAGCCTGAATGTTGCCGCACAGGATATGGGCTTGTTGCGGTTCGATGCCGCCCCTTCAGGGACGTTCGTTGCAACAAAGCAGATGACCAGTGAAACAATGAGTAACCGATAGATTCAGCAAACAGACAGTGCCAAAAAAGGATTTATACCGTGCCCAAGTGAGCAATCGACTTTGGCGCAAAACGCGCACCTTCGGCCAGAAGCGGGGCATTCTGAAAAAGCCACGCAGGTTTCGGTGCGCCAAAACACGTGTGCTCGCGGTGTATCGAAGAACGGCGGTGTTCATATTAGGCAGCCCGTCCATGTTGTGTGGTCGAGGCCAGCATGCGGGGGCTAGGCCCGCTTTGCAATCGGTCAGCCAGCCGTAAACAGCGGTTTGATCCGCTGACGCTGGCGCACATGAAAAACCATCGCATCCCGGCCTTTCGGGTAACAAGCAGGCAGGCACCATCAGCGATGTGTACACCCGCGACGACTGCGGGTATCCGGCTGTGATCCGGCACCTGCATTCCTGACGCGTGATCTTTTGCGCGGTCAGGGGGATTCAGGATCACAGAAAAAGATGCTCACAGAATCAGACGTCAACTTTGGCCTGCGACTTCATGTTGTCGTGCAGGGTTATTTTTGCCCTCTGGTCCCCGCTTGGCGATTTGTTCGGATGTTTCGGCAGATCTTGGGTTGATTTGACGATTGCTGCGCGGCCAGCTTTGGTTGTGTGCCCTGCAGGGCACTGTCGGTGCGCAAGTTGACGACAAGCTCACGGTGCGGTGGACCTCGATCCTGAACGAATTGGGCCTGGTGTGTGGCTTTGCGGTTGATACGCCTCGAGCGACTTTGCAGGTAACCCGATAACAGGCTGCGTGCGATCTGTTCCGCTGACCACGCGGTTGCCCAAAGGCGGTGTTGCTGCCCGACCGAACGCCGTTTCGCCCGAACAGCACCGCGCCTGAACAGCATCTCGTCGGGCGCGGCATCGCCGCCGTGGCATTTTACCGGAGTTGATCAGGAAGGGCCAGACCGGGATTGGGGGCATGGAGGACAGTGAGGAGGATCAGAAAACAGTCTGGGGGGCTGTTTTTCCGACGCACCATCGGCCTTTATGCGGCAAGGCTATCGACCCGCGACATTGGTGGTCACCTCGGAGAGGGTCATGGCCTGAGGGTGTCTGCCGACCTTATCAGCCGTGTGACCGATGCCGTTCTGGAAGAGGTGTCAGATTGGCAAAACCGCGCTTTGGAGCCGGTGTATCCCATCGTTTTCCTTGATGCCTTACGCGTCAAAATGTGCGATACCGAAAGCCGTCAGATCAAAAACAAGGCGGTTTGCGTGGCCTTGGGGGGCACTCCTGAGGGCTAGAGCGCCGAGGGTACGGGCCCTCTGTCTCGGGGCTGTGGAACGCCAACAACGAGGCGGTCAGAGTCTGGATTTTAGTGAGGAACCGCCTGCGCAATCGCGTGGCGTCGAAGACATCTGATTGCCGTTGTGGACGGTCCCTAAAAGGGGCGTTGTTGCGTAAGTCACGCCTGAGGCATGATTGCCCCTTTCCCCTTTCCCCTTTGGCATCAGGCCACGCGGACGATCTCGGGCGTGCCGAGGGCTGAAAAGCGGTTCATGAGTGCGACGCGGATCTGGATTTCGGCCGTCTGGCTGTCTGGGTGCCTTGCGGCG
>JBLHUT010000180.1:0-7558 GCA_047629975.1 Paracoccaceae bacterium | reverse complement strand
ACTTGCCGAGACGCTCAAGTCGCAAACCGGCAAGGACGTTAAGTTGAATATGACCGTCGATACAGCGCTGATCGGTGGTCTTGTCGTCAAGGTGGGCTCAAAGATGATCGATAGCTCGATCCGCTCCAAGCTCGCCAACCTCCAGAATATAATGAAAGAGGTCGGGTAATGGCTATCCAAGCAGCAGAGATTTCTGCGATCCTAAAGGACCAGATCAAGAACTTCGGGCAAGACGCCGAAGTTTCCGAAGTTGGTCGGGTTTTGTCAGTGGGCGACGGCATTGCCCGCGTCCATGGTCTCGACTCGGTGCAAGCCGGCGAGATGGTCGAGTTTCCAGGTGGTATCCGGGGCATGGCCCTGAACCTTGAAGTCGACAACGTCGGTATTGTTATCTTCGGTTCTGACCGGGACATCAAAGAAGGCGACACCGTCAAGCGGACAAAATCCATCGTGGACGTGCCTGTTGGCGACGCCATGCTGGGTCGTGTTGTTGACGGCCTCGGTAACCCGATCGACGGCAAAGGCCCCATCGAGACGACCGAACGCCGCATCGCGGACGTGAAGGCGCCGGGCATCATCCCGCGTAAATCGGTTCACGAGCCAATGGCGACCGGCCTCAAATCCGTTGATGCGATGATCCCGATTGGCCGTGGCCAGCGCGAATTGATCATTGGCGACCGTCAGACCGGTAAGACGGCTGTGGCGCTTGACGCGATCCTGAACCAGAAAAGCTATAACGAAGCTGCTGGTGATGACGAGAGCAAGAAGGTTTATTGCATCTACGTCGCGATTGGCCAAAAGCGTTCGACCGTTGCGCAGCTTGTCAAAAAGCTCGAAGAGACCGGCGCGATTGCATACACGACCATCGTTGCCGCGACCGCTTCCGATCCCGCACCGCTGCAGTTTCTTGCGCCCTACGCGGCGACGTCCATCGCGGAATTCTACCGCGACAATGGCCGCCACGCTTTGATCATCTATGATGACCTTTCCAAGCAGGCTGTGTCCTATCGCCAGATGTCGCTGCTTCTGCGTCGCCCGCCCGGACGTGAAGCCTATCCCGGTGATGTGTTCTATCTTCACTCGCGCCTTCTGGAGCGGTCCGCGAAGCTGGGCGATGATTATGGAAACGGCTCTTTGACCGCACTTCCGATCATCGAAACCCAAGGTGGCGACGTTTCTGCGTTTATTCCGACCAACGTGATCTCGATCACAGACGGTCAGATCTTCCTTGAGACCGAATTGTTCTATCAGGGCATCCGCCCCGCCGTGAACACGGGTCTGTCGGTGTCGCGGGTTGGTTCGGCGGCGCAAACAAACGCGATGAAGTCCGTTGCCGGTCCGGTCAAGCTCGAGCTTGCACAATACCGCGAAATGGCGGCCTTTGCGCAGTTTGGTTCCGACCTTGATGCGTCCACCCAGCGTTTGCTGAACCGTGGCGCACGTTTGACCGAGTTGATGAAGCAGGCACAATATGCGCCTCTGACCAATTCCGAAATCGTCTGTGTCATCTATGCGGGCACCAAAGGCTATCTTGATAAGGTCGACGTGAGCGATGTTGGCCGGTTCGAAGCAGGTTTGCTTGCCCATCTGCGTGGCAAGAACAAGGATCTGCTCGATTTCATCACAAAAGAAGATCCAAAGATCAAAGGTGATGCAGAAGCCAGACTTAAATCGGCTCTTGACAGCTTCGCCGCTGATTTTGCTTGAGGTTTAGCGCATGCCAAACCTCAAAGTATTAAAAAACAGGATCGCGAGTGTCAAAAGCACTCGTAAGATCACCAAGGCGATGCAGATGGTCGCGGCGGCAAAGCTCCGTCGCGCCCAGGAAGCCGCCGAAAGCGGCCGACCCTATGCCGAACGCATGAATTCGGTGATCGCTGGCCTTGCTGCCTCTGTTGGCAGTTCTGATAGTGCTCCTCGCCTTTTGGCGGGGACAGGGAAGTCCGACGTCCATCTTCTGGTGGTAATGACAGCCGAACGTGGCCTTTGCGGCGGTTTCAATTCGTCGATCGCAAAGCTTGCGCGGACGCATGCCCAAAAGCTTTTGCGTGATGGTAAGACGGTCAAGATTTTGACTATCGGCAAAAAGGGACGCGAACAGCTCAAGCGTGATCTTTCGGCGAATTTCGTGGGCCACATCGGTTTGGGCGACGTGAAACATGTCGGCTACGCAAACGCGTCCGGCATGGCCAAGGATATTCTCGGGCGCTTCGAAGCGGGCGAGTTCGACGTGGCCACGTTGTTCTTTTCGCAGTTCCAATCGGTGATCAGTCAGGTGCCAACTGCACAGCAGGTCATTCCGGCGTCCTACGAGGCATCGGAGACTGAAAGTGCGTTGTATGATTACGAGCCGGGCGAGGAAGAAATCCTTGAGGATCTCTTGCCACGCGGTGTTGCCACGCAAGTGTTTACCGCGCTTCTCGAGAATGGTGCGTCCGAGCAAGGTGCGCGCATGAGTGCGATGGACAACGCCACGCGCAACGCAGGCGACATGATCGACAAGCTTACCATTCAATATAACCGTTCGCGTCAGGCCGTTATCACTAATGAACTGATCGAAATCATTTCGGGCGCGGAAGCCCTTTAAAAGAACCGGAGAACGAAACATGGCAAATGCTATAGGCAAGATCACCCAGGTGATTGGTGCCGTTGTGGACGTGCAGTTCGGGGATGACCTGCCTCAGATCCTGAACGCGCTGACAACGGACAACAACGGCAAGAAACTGGTTCTGGAAGTGGCGCAGCACCTTGGTGAGCGGACCGTTCGGGCCATCGCGATGGACGCGACCGAGGGTCTTGTGCGCGGTCAGGAAGTGAAGGACACAGGCGGTCCTATCACGATCCCCGTCGGAACTGCGACCTTGGGTCGGATCATGAACGTGACCGGTGATCCGGTTGACGAAAAAGGCCCCGTGAACGCAACGGAAACCCGTGGCATCCACGGCGATGCCCCCGCGTTTTCCGAGCAGTCCACCGAGACCGAAATCCTTGTGACAGGTATCAAGGTTATCGACCTTCTGGCACCTTACACAAAGGGTGGAAAGATCGGCCTCTTCGGCGGTGCCGGTGTGGGCAAGACAGTTTTGATCATGGAATTGATCAACAACATCGCCAAAGTGCACTCTGGTCTGTCGGTGTTTGCCGGTGTGGGCGAGCGGACACGTGAGGGCAACGACCTTTACTACGAGATGATCGAGTCCGGCGTTATCGTGCCTGATGATCTTTCGAAGTCGAAAATTGCGCTGGTTTACGGCCAGATGAACGAGCCTCCGGGCGCGCGGATGCGTATTGCGTTGTCCGGTCTTACATTGGCCGAGCAGTTCCGTGACGAATCCGGCTCGGACGTCCTGTTCTTTGTCGATAACATCTTCCGGTTTACACAGGCTGGTTCCGAGGTGTCCGCGCTTTTGGGTCGTATCCCGTCTGCTGTGGGCTACCAGCCAACGCTGGCCACCGATATGGGCGCCATGCAGGAGCGGATTGCATCGACCAAGTCGGGGTCAATCACCTCGGTTCAGGCCGTGTACGTGCCTGCGGACGACCTTACCGACCCGGCGCCTGCGACATCGTTCGCCCACCTGGACGCGACGACTGTTCTGGATCGCTCGATCTCTGAAAAGGGCATCTATCCCGCTGTGGATCCTCTGGGCTCGACATCCCGTTTGCTTGATCCGTTG
The DNA here is from genome assembly GCA_047629975.1 of Paracoccaceae bacterium. Lineage (GTDB taxonomy): Bacteria > Pseudomonadota > Alphaproteobacteria > Rhodobacterales > Rhodobacteraceae > JBLHUT01. The sequence continues at coordinate 3,881 of JBLHUT010000180.1, read as the reverse complement.
ATCATCGGTGAGGAGCACTACAAAGTTGCGACCGACGTTCAGAAGGTTCTTCAGCGTTACAAGTCGTTGCAGGACATCATTGCCATTCTCGGCATGGACGAATTGTCCGAAGAGGACAAACTGGCCGTGGCACGTGCCCGTAAGCTGGAGCGTTTCCTGTCGCAGCCTTTCGACGTGGCGAAAGTGTTTACCGGCTCTGACGGTGTTCAGGTCCCGCTGGAAGACACGATCAAATCGTTCAAAGCAGTTGTGGCCGGTGAATATGATCACCTGCCCGAGGGTGCGTTTTACATGGTCGGCGGCATCGATGATGTCATCGCCAAAGCCGAGCGCCTCGCCGCCGAGGCAGCTTAAGCAATGGCAGCACTCATGCAATTCAATCTTGTAAGCCCGGAGCGTCGCCTTGCGTCGCTCCAGGCTACAGAAGTCCAGATTCCGGCAACGGATGGCGACATGACCGCGATGGCGGATCACTCGCCTTTGATCACGACGTTGCGGCCGGGTGTTCTGACGGTTATTTCGCCAGACGGTGAGACTAAATATGCGGTCACGGGTGGGTTTGCAGAGATCACTGCCGAGGGGACTTCGGTCCTCGCCGAGCAAGCGGTCCTGTTGTCCGACCTGACAGCCGACATGTTCAAAGCGATGTCTGACGAAGCCGAGCAGGCCAAAAGCAGTGCATCTCCCGAGCAGATGGATGTTGCGGCAAAATATGCGGCCGACATTGCTGTTCTGGGTCAGCAGGCGGGCCTTTAACCGCAAGCGATCAAGGCGGCTTTCGGGCCGTCTTCATCGGGGGGCAAGGCACCGTTTATAGAGTTTGGATGCCTCCGGAGTGATCCGGGGGCATTTTCTTGTTGCACGGCCCGCAGTTACCGGGCGCGCCGTGCCGACCAAGATTGAGGGATCAGTATGTGCCTTCGTAGATCGCTGACAAGGTGTCGGGATCAAACAAGGAAGATACAGAGGTGCCGTTCCAGATGTTCAAAATCGCTTGGGCGAAAACGGGCGCTGTCGGGACGATCCGGATGTTTGGCGTGTTCATAACGGCCTGCGTCGGTTGAATTGTATCGGTGATGACCATGCTTTTGAGTTGTGATGTGCTGATCCGCTCCACTGCGGGGCCCGACATCACGCCGTGTGTCGTATAGGCGTGGACTTCGCTGGCACCATTCTCGATCAGGACATCGGCGGCTTTGCACAGGGTGCCGGCGGTGTCGCACATGTCGTCGACGATCAGACAAACCTTGTCTTTGACATTACCGATGACCGTCATTTCGGCCACTTCGCCGGCTTTTTCGCGGCGTTTGTCCACGATCGCCAACGCACACCCGATCCGCTGTGCCAGTTCCCGTGCGCGCGCCACGCCGCCCACATCTGGCGAAACGACAGTAACCTGATCAAGGCGTCCTTTGAATTGGTGCGCGATATCCAGCGCAAAAACCGGAGAGGCATACAGGTTGTCAACGGGGATGTCGAAAAACCCCTGAATCTGCGCTGCGTGCAGGTCCATCGTCAGGATGCGTTCGATACCCGAGCTTACCAGCATATTCGCAACCAGTTTCGCAGTGATCGGGGTGCGTGCCTTTGTGCGTCTGTCCTGTCGCGCGTACCCGAAATAGGGGATAACCGCGGTGATCCGCCCCGCCGAAGAGCGCCGCAACGCATCCGCCATGATCAACAATTCCATCAGGTTGTCATTTGCGGGATTTGATGTCGGCTGGATGATGAACATATCCTCGCCGCGGACGTTCTCGAACACTTCGACAAAAATCTCGGCATCGTTAAAGCGCTCGATGCGGGCATCCACAAGGTCAACTGCCATTCCGCGATGCATGGACATGCGCCGCGCAATGCCGCGGGCAAGCGGCTGGTTGGCGTTGCCAGAAATCATTTTGGGTTGGGTGACGCTTGGCATGATATGGTCCTTGATCGTTGCGCAATAAGCTGTCCGCTGAGGCCTGTCGATTAGTCCAGACAGCGGCAAAAGGAAACTCCCAAGATGTCGCCACTTTGCGTTTGTCCTACAAATGCGCTCTTTCCCTTTGGCTTTATGCCGATTACGTTCCCGCCGATCGTGCATTCAAAAGGAAGACCAGCGAATGGCTCATATCGACTATTACTTTGCGACAATCTCTCCCTTCACATATTTCGCAGGGACCCAGCTAGAGCAGGCAGCTGCAAAGCATGGGGCGACGATTGTTTATAAGCCACTGGATATTATGGCGCTTTTCTCGAAAACGGGTGGAACCCCTCCGAAAGACCGCCACCCGAACCGTCAGGCATACCGGCTTCAGGACATGGAACGCCGTGCAAAACGGCTTGGTCTGCCGCTGAACATGAAACCGGCGCATTGGCCTACAAATATGGCGCCGTCATCCTATGCCATTATTGCTGCTCAAAATGCAGGCGGTGGTGACCTTGCGGCGTTGGCGGCCAGTTTTTCGCGCCTGTGCTGGGCCGAAGAGAAGGATATCTCTCAAGATGACGTGATCCGTTCTGCGCTTGAGGCGGCAGGATTCGATCCGGCGCTGTCTGACAAGGGGCTTCTGGAAAGCGCGGAAACCTATGCCGCCAATCTGGATCAGGCCGTGCGCGCCGGCGTGTTTGGCGCGCCCTTCTACATCACCGACGATGGCCAGAGATTTTGGGGTCAGGACCGGCTCGAAGATCTGGAACTGCATCTCGCCGGCAAACTCTAGCCTGCGAGCCGGAAACGGGAGGGGGCGCAACAGGCGCCCCCTGTCACGTCTGCGCCGGAAGTACCTTGCCCGGGTTCATGAGCCCGTCGGGGTCGAGCGCGGTTTTGATTGCGCGCATCACCTCAAGGGCGACACCGTTTTTGCGCCGTGCCATCGACGGAAGTTTGGCAAGACCGATGCCGTGTTCCGCCGAAAAACTCCCCCCCAGTTCGGCAACCACATCTTCGATCGCCTCCATCAGCGCGTTCTTGAGCGCAGGGGGCAGGGCCTCTGGTCGTACGGTGTAATGCACGTTGCCATCGCCCAGATGCGACACCACAAGGCATTCTGCCCCCGGAGCAAGCGCATCGACGCGGGCCTGTGATAACGTCAGAAAGGTGCCGACCTTGTCCAATGGCACGCAGATGTCGTTAATCAGGGTCGGGCCTCTGGTCAGGGTCACATCGGCGGCGGCCTCCCGTCTGGCCCACATTTCTGTGCGCTCGGCAGAGGAGCGTGCCACGGTGGCATCCAGAACAAGTCCCTCTTGCATCAATTCCGCCAGTGTCTCTTGCAGGTGTTCGACCACCGGCACCGATCCGTCGTCGTTGACTGCAACATCGCGCGCAGCCGTCGCGCCCACCTCGACCAGAATATTGACCTCTCGCGGCGTATCGAACGGCGCCCGCATCTTGGGGAACATTTCCAGCAGGGCGTCGATGTAGCTTTGCGGCATGTATTCACAGGCCTCGACCGCGCCGCCTGTGGCCTCCTGTAGCCGGTTCAGGAGCGTCAGCGCCGCGTCCAGTGACGAGGTGGCCACCATCGCGGTGGCAAAGGCCTTTGGCTCCGGCACCAGTTTGACGACCGCGCGGGTGATCAGCCCCAGCGTGCCCTCGGCCCCGATGAACAGGTCCTTGAGGTCGTAGCCTGAATTGTCCTTGTGCAGCTCGCTCATCAGGTCCAGCACCTTGCCCGACGCCAGCACGACCTCCAGACCAAGACACAGACCGCGGGTATTGCCATAGCGCAAGACATTCGAGCCGCCGGCATTGGTGGACAGGTTGCCGCCGATCATCGCCGAACCGCGCGCCCCGAAGGTCAGCGGAAAGCACAGATCATGGGCGCTTGCGGCCTCGTGCAGACGGCTGAGTACGACACCGGCCTCAACCACGGCAATCCGTGCCTCGGGGCGGATTT
>JBLHUT010000179.1:0-7615 GCA_047629975.1 Paracoccaceae bacterium | reverse complement strand
GCTTGTCTGTACCTTCGAGATGCAGCCCCCCGAGGAAAAGCTGCCACAATTGTACGAGGCGCTTAACAGTATCAACGATACCTGTTGGAACGGGGCGTTCACATTCTGGCGTGATCAACAAATGATGGTCTATCGCTATGGTTTGGTGCTTGCTGGCGGACAGCTGGCCGGACCGGAGCAAATTGACCGGATGATAACGAACGCTGTCGAAACTGCGGAGCGTTTCTATCCGGCATTTCAGTTGGTTGTATGGGGAAACCAGACACCAAAGAATGCCATGCAAGTTGCGTTTTGCGAGACATTCGGGCGCGCCTGAGACCACTTTTGCCCCACAGGCGAACATGTTTCGAAATGGAAGGCTCCCGCCGATCTCAAGGACATCTTGCGATGTCATTCGGTCTGTTGGGCGTGGCAGTCGGGGCAAGCCCCGCCTGCGCCATCGCTCGACAATGCCGCATCAGCCTGAAACAATTGTTTTCCAATGGAGACCTGTATTCTAGGGTCCAGAGAAAGTTTTAAAGCACAAGGGGTACGGCATGGATTTGAAGTGGCTGGCGCAGACCGGAATGGTCGTTTTGGGGTGCGGTAAAATGGGGTCGGCGATGCTTGCGGGTTGGCTTGACGGCGGACTGCCAGCACAGGCCATCACTGTACTGGAACCGAAACCCTCTGATTGGCTGAAATCCATTGCGGGGCTACAGTTGAACGGGGAAATTCCGGCAAACCCCGGTCTTGTACTGATTGCAGTAAAGCCGCAGATGATGGCTGATGCGCTTCCCGGTCTTAGCCGTTTGGGCGGCTCTTCCACATTATTCGTCAGCGTCGCGGCGGGCATATCGATCGGGTATTACGAATCTGTACTTGGTGCGACAACACCCATCATCAGAGCCATGCCAAACACACCCGCTGCGGTCGGACGCGGGATAACGGCACTTGTCGGCAATTCTTGCGTCACTGCTGACCAGATGACCTTGAGCACTGTGTTGATGGCAGCCGTCGGAGACGTGGTCATGCTTGACAGCGAGGCACAGATGGACGCCGTGACCGGAGTTTCCGGCTCGGGGCCGGCCTATGTCTTTCACTTGATCGAGGCACTTACGGCGGCGGCGCAGGCCGAAGGCCTGCCGGAACATCTTGCACAAAGGCTGGCGGCGGCAACTGTCAGCGGCGCGGGTGAGTTGGCACGACAAGCATCTGAAACGCCCGAACAATTGCGAATTAATGTTACCTCGCCCAACGGCACCACGGCGGCAGGGCTTGACGTTTTGATGGATTCGGAAACCGGCCTGACGCCCCTGATCCGCCGCACCGTGGCCGCAGCCGCCAACCGCAGCCGTGAGTTGGGCGCATGAGCATTACGTTTGACGATTTCCTGAAGGTCGACATCCGCGCCGGACGCGTCACCCGCGCAGAGGCCTATCCCGAAGCGCGTGTTCCCGCGATCAAGCTTTGGATCGATTTCGGCGACGACATCGGCGAAAAGAAAAGCTCGGCCCAGATTACCGCGCACTACACGCCGCAAAATATTGTGGGGAAGCAAGTTCTTGCAGTCGTGAATTTTCCACCGCGACAGATCGGAAAGTTCCTGTCAGAGGTATTGGTATTGGGCATTCCGGACGCCGCAGGCGACGTTGTTTTGTTGCGCCCGGATCATGATGTACCATTGGGCGAAAGGATGTACTGATGCCAAATAAACTTTTGATCACGCGGCGGCTGCCTGACAGCGTGCTGAAAGATGCGCAGGCCGAATTCGACGTCACACTCAGTGACAACCCGACGCCTTTTTCAATTGCACAGGCTCGTGCGGCTCTGGCGGACTATGACCTGATCCTGCCAACGTTGGGCGATGCGTTCGGTGCGGCTGCTTTTGACGGCGCCCCCCACCGGTGCAGGCTGCTGGCAAATTTCGGTGTCGGGTACAATCACATCGACGTGACCGCAGCCAAAGCCGCCGGAATCGCCGTCAGCAACACGCCCGGGGCCGTTACCGATGCGACTGCCGATATCGCCCTGACACTGATGTTGATGAGTTGCCGGCGCGCCGCCGAAGGGGAACGACTTGTGCGGGCGGGTCAATGGACGGGCTGGCAACCGACCCAAATGCTGGGTCTGCACATGTCTGGCAAGGTGCTGGGAGTGGTGGGCATGGGCCGCATCGGCAAGGCGATTGCCCGACGCGCCCATTTCGGATTCGGGATGAAGGTTGTTTTTCACAGCCGCACAGCCGGCACCGATGCAGGATTGCCCGCCGAACAACTGGACAGCCTGCTGGCGGTTATGGCCGCCTCTGACGTGGTCGTCACGGCTGTACCGGCGTCTGCTGCGACGCACCACCTGATCGGACCGGCAGAATTGGACGCGATGCAGCCACACGCTCATCTGGTGAATATTGCGCGCGGTGATGTGATCGACGAGGCCGCCCTGATTGCCGCCCTTCAGGCCCGAAAGATCGCTGGTGCAGGGCTGGATGTGTACGAGTTCGAACCAAAGGTCCCCCAAGCATTGATCGATCTGGACACCGTTGTTTTACTGCCGCATCTGGGCACCGCAGCCCTTGAGGTCCGCGAGGACATGGGGCAGATGGCGCTTGATAACCTGCGGGCGTTCAAAGCGGGACAGCCCCTTCCAAACCCTGTCTAGCATCTGTGAAAAAAGTTCGGGGGGTGCAAAACCTGCCCCTCGAGACTTGCCCAGCAGCGCGCAAATCGCTAACCCGCCAGCATGGCAAAACTGTACTTTCACTATTCCACAATGAATGCAGGCAAATCGACCATCCTGCTTCAGGCGTCGCACAATTATCACGAACGCGGCATGCAGACACTGCTGCTGACGGCTGCGTTCGATGACCGTGAGGGCGAAGGCCGGATCGGCTCGCGGATCGGGATCGGTGCAAAATCCGAGGTGTTCCGCCCGCACGATGACATGTTTACCCGCATCAAAACGCGGATGCAGAATGGCCCCTGTGCGTGCATTTTTATCGACGAGGCACAATTTCTGACCCAAGAACAGGTCTGGCAACTGGCGCGTGCTGTGGATGACCTTGGCGTGCCGATCATGTGCTACGGCTTGCGGGTCGATTTTCAGGGCAAGCTTTTTCCCGGCTCTGCAACACTTTTGGCGCTGGCGGATGAAATGCGCGAAGTCAGGACAATTTGCCATTGCGGGAAAAAAGCGACAATGGTGGTGCGCAAAAGCCAGTCCGGCGAAGTGCTGCGCGACGGTGTCCAGGTAGAGATCGGCGGTAACGAACGCTATGTCTCGCTGTGCCGGCGCCATTGGCGAGCCGCGATGGGCGACACCCCACAGGACCCCGTGGCAGCAAAACTGGCGGTAGACGACGCTGACATTGCCTGATCAGGGCACAGTGGGCACAACCCGCTCCAACACCACCGAGCCCACAGAATACCCCGCGCCAAACGAACAAATCAGGCCAAGATCACCGTGTTCGAGGTCATCGGAATACTTGCTAAAGGCAATGATCGAGCCCGCCGACGAGGTATTTGCGTAATCCTGAAGGATATTCGGCTGTTCCTCGGGGGCAGGGACCCGCCCCAGGACCTTTTTGCCGATGAAATCGTTCATCGTCTTGTTTGCCTGATGCAGCCAGAGCCGCTTCAAATCTGTGGCCTTCAGGTCGCTGTCGTTCATATGTGCCGCAATATGCGCACTGACCATTGGCAGGACCTGCTTGAAAACCTTGCGGCCTTCTTGCATGAACTGCATATCGCGGCGGTCTTCCATCTGCCCCGCGCGCGTGCGACGCAAAAAGCCGTTGTTATTGCGGATATTGTTGGAAAACTCTGTCGCGCAACGGGTCGAACGGATCACAAAATGCGCACCTGTCGCCTCTTCGGCGCGCTCGATCAGGACTGCCGTGGCGACATCACCGAAAATAAAGTGGCAATCGCGGTCGCGCCACTCCAGATGCGCCGAACAAATCTCGGGATTGACGACCAAAGCAGATCGGATAGAGCCCGCGCGGATCATGTCAGCAGCAGCCTGAATACCGAAAGTCGCCGACGAACACGCCACGTTCATGTCAAAACCGAACCCCGAGATGCCCAACAATTGTTGAATCTCGATCGCAATGGCCGGATAGGCGCGCTCGTGGTTGGAAGCGGCACAGATGACCGCATCGACATCGCTCGCATTGCGCCCCGCCTGTGCCAGTGCCTTTTTGCACGCATCAAGCCCCATCTCTGCCATTTGCGACGGCTCGTCATCCGTGCGTGCACGCAAAAGCGGGTGCATCACATTCGGGTCAAGAACCCCGCTCTTGTCGACAACATAGCGTTGCTCGATGCCGGACGCGTTAAAGATGAATTCGGAGGAGGACTGTGACACAGCCTCCTTTTCTCCCGACGCAATGGCCGCCGCATTTTCGGCATTATACGCATCCGCATACGCGTTGAACGCCGCAACAAGTTCGTCGTTCGAGATGGCCTGCGCTGGGGTAAACACGCCGCTTCCGGTGATTGCGGGTTGGAACATCTGTCGGCCCTCTCTTTGGGGTGCGGCTCATTCCTGAAGCGCACGCACCTCGATTTCGCCTTCTTCGCGGGATTTCATCGCAAAAGCTGCTGCATGGCTGGCTGCAAGCGTGGTAAAATAGGGAATTTTATCCATCAGCGCAACCTTGCGCATCGACCGCGAATCCTCGATTGCCTGCGCCCCTTCTGTGGAATTCATGACCAACGCGATATGACGGTCTTTCATCATGTCGACAATATTGGGACGTCCCTCGTAGACTTTGTTCACAAGCTCGACCGGCACACCGGCCTCGGCGATGAACGCCGCAGTGCCACGTGTCGCAACAATTTCAAATCCAAGCCCGTGCAGGGTTTGCGCGATTTCGGTCAACTCCACAGTCTTGTCGGACTCGCGCACCGAGATGAACACTTTACCACCCGTCGGCAGGTCATTGCCCGCCCCGATCTGTGCCTTCAGAAAGGCCCGGTGGAAGCTTGCATCCGATCCCATGACCTCTCCGGTGGAGCGCATTTCAGGCCCAAGCAATGTGTCAACACCCGGGAAACGCGCAAACGGCAAGACTGCCTCCTTGACTGCGTAGGTGTCGATCTGCGGATCAACCAACGTGAATTCAGACAATTTGGCGCCTGCCATAACCCGCGCCGCAATGGCCGCAATAGGCGAGCCTACGGCTTTTGCGACGAACGGCACGGTCCGTGATGCCCGTGGATTGACCTCGATCAGGTAGATAAAGCCGTCCTTTACCGCGAACTGCACGTTCATCAGGCCCACAACATTCAACCCGAGCGCCAGCGCCCGTGTCTGCTCGCGCAGGCTTGCCACGATATCTGCCGACAATGAATAGGGCGGCAGCGAACACGCGCTATCGCCTGAATGCACGCCCGCTTCCTCGATGTGTTGCATGATGCCCGCCACGTGCACGTCCGTGCCGTCGCACAGCGCATCAACGTCAACCTCGACCGCACCCGACAGGTAACGGTCAAGCAAAACAGGACTGTCGCCGGACACCACAACCGCCTCGGAGATATACCGCTCCAGTTGCGGCAGATCACGCACGATTTCCATGGCGCGCCCCCCCAAAACGTAAGACGGGCGGATCACCAGCGGATAACCGATTTTTCCAGCGGCGGTAAAAGCCTCGGCATCGGTCGAGGCAATCGCATTCACAGGCTGCAACAGGCCAAGGTCCTGCACCAGCTTTTGAAAACGCTCGCGGTCTTCGGCAAGGTCGATGGCATCAGGCGAAGTACCCAAAATCGGGATGCCCTCGTCCTGCAAGGCCTGTGCGATCTTGAGCGGGGTCTGACCTCCGAACTGCACGATCACACCGTGCAAGGTGCCGTTTTCCTGCTCAACCCGTAAAATCTCCATCACGTGTTCGAAAGTCAGCGGTTCGAAATACAGCCGGTCGGACGTGTCGTAATCGGTGCTGACGGTTTCGGGGTTACAATTGATCATGATCGTCTCGTAACCCGCCGCCGTCAGCGCGTAACAGGCGTGACAACAGCAGTAGTCAAACTCGATCCCCTGCCCGATGCGGTTCGGTCCGCCCCCGAGGATCACGACCTTTTTGGCATTCGACGGGCGCGCCTCGCATTCGACCTCGTTCATCACGGGATGCTCGTAGGTGGAGTACATGTAGGGCGTCTGCGCCTCGAATTCAGCCGCACAGGTGTCGATTCGCTTGAACACAGCCACCACACCAAGGTTCTGGCGGGCGCGGCGCACGTTGTCTTCGTCGCGCCCCGTGAGTTTGCCCAACCGCGCATCGGTAAAGCCCATCATCTTGAGCGCGCGCAATCCGTCTTCGTCGCGCGGCAATCCGGTGCGACGCACTTGTGCCTCGGTGTCGATGATCTCGCGGATCCGCGCAAGGAACCACGGATCAAAGGCCGTCGCCAGCCCGATCTCGCTATCACTCAGCCCGTGCCGCATGGCCTGTGCAATCACCCGCAACCGGTCCGGCGTTTGCAGGTGGAGCGCCTTTATCACGGCGGGCTTGTCGCTGGCAGGATCAGTTCCTCCAACGCCCGGAATTGCGATCTCGTCAAAGCCCGTCAGCCCGGTTTCCATCGAGGCCAATGCCTTTTGCACCGATTCGTGGAACGTCCGGCCGATCGACATCGCCTCGCCGACCGATTTCATCGCTGTCGACAAGAATGGTTCGGCGCCCGGGAACTTTTCAAAGGCAAAGCGCGGGATCTTGGTGACGACATAGTCGATCGTCGGCTCAAAGCTTGCTGGCGTGACTTTGGTGATGTCATTGTCCAACTCGTCAAGCGTATACCCAACCGCCAGCTTTGCCGCGATTTTGGCAATCGGAAAGCCGGTCGCCTTTGAGGCCAGCGCCGAAGAGCGTGACACCCGCGGGTTCATCTCGATGACCACCATGCGGCCATCGGCAGGGTTCACCGCCCACTGCACGTTCGAGCCACCGGTTTCGACCCCGATCTCGCGCAGCACGGCAATAGACCCGTTGCGCATGATCTGGTATTCCTTGTCGGTCAGCGTCAACGCAGGCGCGACAGTGATCGAATCGCCTGTGTGGACGCCCATCGGATCGACGTTTTCGATGGCACAGACGATGATCGCATTGTCGGCACAGTCGCGTACGACCTCCATCTCGAACTCTTTCCAGCCCAAAAGGGATTCGTCGATCAGGATCTGGTTGACCGGCGACGCATCAAGGCCCGACTTGCAAAAATGCTCGTAATCGGCCTTGTTGAAGGCAACACCGCCACCAGTGCCCCCCAAAGTGAAGGCGGGACGGATGATTGCGGGCAGACCGACATAATCGATCGCCGCCATACATTCCTCGATAGTGGTCGCAATGGTGGCCTTGGGACTTTCAAGACCGATCCGGTCCATTGCCTCCCGAAAAAGCTTCCGGTCCTCGGCCATTTCAATGGCAGGGCGTTTCGCACCAATCATCTCGACACCGAACCTGGCCAGAACTCCACTCTCTTCCAGCGCCAGCGATGTGTTCAACCCGGTCTGTCCGCCCATCGTCGGCAAAAGCGCATCCGGGCGCTCTTTTTCGATGATCTTGGCGACGATCTCGGGGGTGATTGGCTCGATGTAGGTGGCATCGGCCATATCGGGGTCTGTCATGATTGTGGCGGGA
>JBLHUT010000178.1:0-7624 GCA_047629975.1 Paracoccaceae bacterium | reverse complement strand
CACCGTTCACAAGCAGATGCGCCACAGCCCAGACAATGACCGCCCCCAGCATCGGGTGCCGGAAACGCCCGCGCAGCCGCCCCGTCGTTGCACTCATGCCAAACAAGACAATGGCAGCGACCATCGCAAGGTTGTTGACATGTGTCAGGAAAGAAGGCGGCGACCAAACGGCAATAAACTCTGCTCCACGGTAGCCCAGCACCATCAGCACCAGTCCTGCCACAATCAGAACCGTCGCAAGGATGCGACCGGAATTGCCCATGTTTTCCCGCAGATCAGGGAGCATGCGTTTGAAATAATGGGCACCGACCCACAGAACGATACCAGCAATCAATAATGCCATCAGTTTGTCTCCGTTTCTTGATTCAATTGGGCTATCGCCACGGCCTTTGCCAAGGTCGCCCGCGCCGTCACAATGTGCAGGTTTTCCACGATGCGGCCATCCACGACCGCCACGCCCAGCCCGTTTTCTTCGGCGGCTTCAAACGCGGCGATCTGCCGATGCGCCAGTTCGATTTCTTCTTCTGAAGGGGCGAAAGCAATGTTTGCTATGGCGATCTGCGCCGGATGGATCAGCGTTTTTCCATCCATGCCAAGGTCACGCCCCTGCTCGCATTCCAAACGCAAACCGTCATCATCCTTGAAGGCGTTATAAACTCCGTCAAGGCACACGATCCCCGCCGCGCGCGCTGCCAAAAGGCAGGTTTGCAGCGCAACCTGCAACGGCAGGCGATCTGCACGGAACCGGCAATTCAGCTCTTTTGCAAGATCGTTCGTACCGATCACAAATCCCGCCATCCGCGGCGCCCGTGCCAGAGCGGCGGCGTTCAGAACACCGGCGGCTGTCTCTATCATCGCCCAGACCTGCGTGTCGGAACAGGCGGGGTGTGCCTCGAGCCGGGCAACAACTTCGTCAACTTGTGCAATCGTTTCGACCTTTGGCAAAAGCACTGCCTGCGGCCCGACCGCCATCAGCGCCTCAAGGTCGTCGCGTCCCCATGGCGTGTCCATCCCGTTCACGCGCACGATCTGGAACCGTCGTCCATAGCCCCCCGCGATCAAGGCCTCCGCAAGCAGCGTGCGCGCATTGGCTTTTTCATCGACCGCAACGGCATCCTCCAGATCAAAGATGATCGCATCGACCGGCAGGGTTCTGGCCTTTTGCAGCGCCCGCGGTTTTGACCCGGGAATATACAGCACAGAACGGGTTGGACGCGACATTGCAGACATGATTCTCTCCGGTATCAGGCGTCCTTGCTGGACTGGGTTTGCAGTGGGCCAAAAAGGAACATCAGATCGCGGATATGGCCAATATTCCCGATATGCAAGAGTAGCCCCCCCACCAGCCTTCTAACAAAGCCGTCACAATGCGTGCGCAGCATTAACCTGTTTTAAGCGCTTATGCCGCAAGATTAAATCAGTTTCGGGCATCAAGGAGCCATTTGGCGGCATCGCCCGCACATCAGCCCCCCGCACCGCCCGACCAGACATAGCATCGGCGCACCAGGGCAATCTGCCATTCAGACCCCGCTTGGGCGCATTCAGGAAAGGAACGGAGATGAGAAATCTAGTAGCTCTTGCAGTCAGCCTGGTCATACTTTCGGTGGGAAGCGTGCAGGCCCAGAGTGCTCCCAATTGCGGCGAGCGTGAAAAAATCGTCGACCGGTTGGCCGAGGGATACGGCGAAACGCGTCAATCTATCGGTCTGGGTGCGAACAACGCCGTGATCGAAGTATTTGCCTCGGCAGAAACAGGCACATGGACGATTACGGTAACCTCTGCCAACGGTGTGACCTGCCTTGTCGCATCAGGTCAAGCCTTTGAGATGTTGACGGAAAATACTCTTTCAACGCTCGACAAAGACGCCTGAAGCCAAGCAATTACCGGTTACCGGCCCCTGAAAAGGCCCGAATCAGGTCAAAGCGTCGTAAATCAGCTTGCTGCCCGAGGCGACAAGCATGAAATATGTAACGCTGAAAAAAAGCCGCTCGGGGACGTGACGATGGGCCCATATGCCCGCATACGCCCCCAAGACAGCCACCGGAGCCATCCACAGATCAATCATCAAGGTCTGCATACTGAATATGCCCAGAAAAGAATAAGGCACGAATTTAAGGATATTGACCACCCAGAAGGTCAACACAGTTGTCGCCTGAAACGTCGTTTTCGACATACCCTGCGACAACAGGAAAATCGCGACCGGCGGGCCACCTGCGTGGCTGATGAAACTGGTGAACCCCCCGACAACACCCGCCATCAGACCCAAGCGCGCGTTGAACGGTTGGACCGCAACAACCAGCCACCCCTGCGCGCGTGCGAACTGATAAAGCACAAACAGCAGAGCAATCGCACCGATCAGCAATCGAAACACGTCCGCATTCGCGATCTGGTAAAGCAGCGCCCCAAGCGCAACACCCGGAATGCCTCCCAGCACCAGTACCTTGGCTGAGGGCGCGTGCCACTTTTTCCAGAACGAATTGAGCGTCACGACATCAATCAGCATCAACAACGGCAGCATCACCCCCAGCGCCATGCGCGGATCGAGCACGAGCGCCAAAATTGGCGTCGCCGCAAAGGCAGCCCCCGAACCAAAGCCGCCCTTTGACATTCCCGCAAAGAAAACCGCCGGAATTGCTACGGCAAAGATCATCGGGTCTGGTACGAACATAACGTTTCCTTTGTCTGCTCCAACCCTAGATCACAAATGCCCGCTCCTGTTCCAGCCCGATATACAGGCCACCTGCGATAATGCTGCGCTTGCACCGAAGCCCGCGAACGGCTACGCCAACGGGCAAAGTCAACAACCACGGGACAATCAACAATGGCCAGACCCAAAATAGCCCTCATCGGCGCAGGGCAGATTGGCGGCACGCTTGCGCATCTTGCTGCAATGAAGGAACTTGGCGACGTCGTGCTTTTCGACATCTCCGAGGGCACGCCCGAAGGAAAAGCACTCGATATTGCGGAATCAGGCCCCTCCGAGGGATTCGATGCGCGCATGAGCGGCACACAATCGTATGCCGATATCGCCGGAGCCGATGTCTGCATCGTGACCGCAGGTGTCCCGCGCAAGCCGGGCATGAGCCGCGACGACCTGCTGGGTATCAATCTCAAGGTCATGAAGTCGGTCGGAGAAGGCATTCGCGATCACGCCCCGGATGCTTTTGTTATCTGCATTACCAACCCGCTTGATGCGATGGTATGGGCCTTGCGTGAATTTTCCGGGCTACCGCACGAAAAAGTCTGTGGCATGGCCGGTGTGCTTGATTCCGCCCGCTTCCGCCATTTCCTGTCAATTGAAATGGGCGTTTCCATGCGCGACGTGACGGCCTTTGTTCTGGGTGGTCACGGTGACACGATGGTCCCACTGGCGCGCTATTCCACCGTTGGCGGCATTCCGCTGCCCGATCTGGTGGACATGGGCTGGCTTACCCAGGACCGTCTGGATGCGATCATTCAGCGCACACGCGACGGCGGCGCCGAAATCGTTGGTCTGCTCAAGACGGGATCAGCCTATTACGCCCCCGCCACCAGCGCGATCGAGATGGCAGAAGCCTATCTCAAGGATCAAAAACGGGTTCTGCCCTGTGCCGCCTATGTTGAAGACGCGCTTGGCCTGAAGGGCATGTATGTGGGTGTTCCCACTGTCATCGGTGCCGGCGGCGTCGAGAAAGTGATCGACATCAAGATGACCAAGGACGAGCAAGAGATGTTCGACAGCTCTGTTGCTGCTGTCAAAGGTCTTGTCGAAGCTTGTAAGGCTATCGATTCTTCGCTGTCGTAAAGATTGCCAGCGCGCGCTGCCGATACACGCAGCGCGCGCTGCAAACTGTCCAAGTCTTTTGCGGGACCGCACCGCAATTCGAAATCTTGAGCGAACGGCAGCCGGTCCGAAACGGTGCAAACCAGCACGACCCGACGGCCTACCGTGCGTTAAAAACGGCCATCCGAAGATACCATTGCCGTGAGTGAAAACCGTTAGCGCAATCGTAAATTCACCGTGATCACAAAATTTCCTCGTGTGATCACAGATTGGATTTTTTTGCAGCATTGCGCCAAAAGACCGCGCCTAGCGGGCCCCGAGATGCGTGACACTCTCGCAAAAGACGCTATTTACTCCTATAGAATAAAGTCGTCCGGTCCGATTGGTCGACGTTCGCCATCAAACAGGGAATCGCGCCATGGCAGATGTAAAGCAAGGCAAACGCCCACTCTCTCCTCACTTGCAGGTGTATCGTCCGCAACTGACGTCCATGACGTCGATCCTGACGCGGCTGACAGGAAATGCCCTGCTTGCGGGAGCCATTCTTGTCGTGTGGTGGTTGCTGGCGGCTGCTACGGGGCCTGCGCAATTCGCAGTGGCTGACGGGGTCATCACATCGATCTTCGGCAAACTCGTTATGCTCGGGTCCATCTGGGCGCTTTGGTATCACACGCTGGCGGGTGCGCGGCACCTGTACTGGGACACCGGCCGAGGGCTGGATATCCAAACGGCAGAAAAACTGGGCTGGGCCGTCATCGGCGGCTCGGTACTTTTGACGCTTATCACAATCGTTATTCTGTAAAGGACCGCTTGCATGGCTTATATCACAGACCGCAAACGCGCCGTCGGGCTTGGCTCAGCGAAAACCGGAACAGAGCATCACTGGCGGATGCAGGTCAGCAGCTATGCACTGTTGATCCTTGTGCCACTTTTTCTGCTGACGTTCGGCACGATGGTCGGCGAAAGCCATGCCGATGTGCTGGCGCATTTTTCCCGGCCTTTCCCGGCAATTGTCACGGCATTGATGCTTGTTGTGGGGTTTGACCATTTCCGCCACGGCGTGACGGTCCTCATTGAGGACTACACTCAGGGCGGCACGCGAAAGTTTCTAATTATCGCCATGATCTGCGTCAGTTACGGCGCAATGGCCACGGGCCTGTTCGCCCTGGTCCGACTGGCATTATGATCCGTATCGGAGAGTTTGAATGACTGCTTCTTATGAGCTGACGCATCACGAATATGACGTTGTTGTCGTGGGGGCCGGTGGCGCAGGGCTGCGCGCGACACTCGGCATGGCCGAGCAAGGTTTGCGCACCGCATGTGTCACCAAGGTGTTTCCGACCCGCTCCCACACAGTTGCCGCCCAGGGTGGCATTGCCGCCAGCCTGAGCAACATGGGGCCGGACAACTGGCAATGGCACATGTACGATACCGTCAAGGGTTCGGATTGGCTGGGCGACACCGATGCCATGGAATATCTGGCCCGGGAGGCGCCAAAGGCCGTCTATGAACTGGAGCATTACGGCGTGCCGTTCTCGCGCACCGAAGACGGCAAGATCTACCAGCGGCCTTTTGGCGGGCACACGACACAGTTCGGCGAGGGCCCTCCGGTCCAGCGGACCTGTGCTGCTGCCGACCGCACAGGCCATGCCATTTTGCATACGCTTTATGGTCAAAGCCTCAAGAACAATGCCGAATTCTATATCGAGTATTTCGCGACCGACCTGATCATGTCCGAAGACGGGCAATGTCAGGGCGTTCTGGCATGGAAACTGGATGACGGCACCCTGCACGCGTTCAACGCAAAGATGGTCGTACTGGCCACCGGTGGCTATGGCCGCGCCTATTTCAGCGCCACAAGCGCGCACACCTGTACAGGCGACGGTGGCGGAATGGTTGCCCGACAGGGCCTGCCGCTTCAGGATATGGAGTTTGTGCAGTTCCACCCGACGGGGATCTACGGTGCAGGTTGCCTGATCACCGAAGGGGCACGTGGCGAGGGCGGATATCTGACCAACTCCGAGGGCGAACGCTTTATGGAGCGGTATGCGCCGACCTACAAAGACCTCGCCAGCCGCGATGTTGTCAGCCGCTGCATGACGATGGAGATCCGCGAAGGGCGCGGGGTGGGGGCGAACAAAGACCACATTCACCTGCACCTGAACCATCTGCCACCCGAAACGCTGGATCTGCGATTGCCCGGAATTTCCGAAAGTGCGCGGATATTTGCAGGTGTCGATCTGACAAAAGAGCCTATTCCCGTGCTGCCGACGGTGCATTACAACATGGGCGGGATACCGACAAATTACTGGGGCGAAGTCCTGCGCCCGACGCCCGAGAACCCCGACGCGATCACTCCGGGCCTGATGGCTGTGGGCGAGGCGGGGTGTGCCTCGGTGCACGGCGCGAACCGGCTTGGCTCGAACTCGCTGATCGACCTTGTGGTGTTTGGCCGCGCCGCCGCGATCAAGGCCGGCAAGATTGTCGACCCTGAAACGTCCAACCCCAAACTCAATCAGGCCAGCCTCGACAAGGCACTTGCCCGCTTTGACGACACGCGCCACGCCAAAGGCACCACTACAACCGCTGAATTACGCCTCGAGATGCAAAAGACGATGCAGGCTGACGCGGCCGTGTTCCGCACCGACGCGACCCTCGCTCAAGGGGTCGAAGCGATGTATTCTGTGGCCTCCAAGATGGACGACATCAAGGTGACCGACCGGTCGCTTGTCTGGAACAGTGACCTGATGGAGACTTTCGAGCTTGGCAATCTGATGCCGAATGCGCTGGCTACGATTGTCAGTGCCGAAGCCCGCAAGGAAAGCCGGGGCGCCCACGCGCATGAGGATTATCCGAATCGTGACGATGTGGAATGGCGCAAACACACGCTGGCCACGGTCAACGGCAAGGTTGATCTGACCTACCGTCCTGTGCATCTGAATCCGCTGACCAGCCATAACGAGGGCGGGATCGATTTGAAAAAGATCGCACCAAAAGCGCGGGTGTATTGATGATCGAACCTTGCTGCCCTGTGGGTTCGCACGCCTTTGCCGGTGGATGTGATAGCATTGGCAAAGGTGTCACAAAGCACGCAACACTCAATTGTCTGGCAGCCACCGGCATTCCAGCCCTACTCGCCTAGGAGACAACCATGGTTCAGCTCACCCTGCCCAAAAACTCGACGATCAAGACAGGCAAGACATGGCCCAAACCCGAAGGGGCCACGAATGTTCGCAAATTCCAGATCTATCGCTGGAACCCCGATGATGGCAAAAACCCGCAGGTCGACACCTATTTCGTCGATATGGACACCTGTGGCCCCATGGTTCTGGACGGGCTGATCAAGATCAAGAACGAGATTGATCCGACGCTGACCTTCCGGCGCTCTTGCCGCGAGGGAATTTGCGGATCTTGCGCCATGAATATCGACGGCATCAACACGCTGGCGTGTCTGCACGGAATGGCCGACGTCAAAGGGGCCGTAAAAATCTATCCGCTGCCCCACATGGAGGTGATCAAGGATCTGATCCCCGACCTGACCCATTTTTATGCTCAACATGCCAGCATCATGCCGTGGCTTGAAACAAAGACGAACCACCCGAAAGAGGAATGGCGCCAGTCTATCGATGACCGCGCAAAGCTGGATGGTTTGTATGAATGCGTCATGTGCGCGTGTTGCAGCACGTCATGCCCGTCGTACTGGTGGAACGGTGATCGCTATCTCGGTCCGGCCGCTTTGCTCCACGCCTATCGCTGGATCATCGACAGCCGCGACGAAGCCACACCGGAGCGGCTTGACGAGTTGGAAGACCCCTTCAAGCTTTATCGTTGCCACACGATCATGAACTGCGCCAAGACCTG
>JBLHUT010000177.1:0-7739 GCA_047629975.1 Paracoccaceae bacterium | reverse complement strand
ACGGCACCCAGCCCGTCAGACGCCCCTGCGGTGCCTGATTTTCCCAATCAAACGCAGCCGCAGGGCCGGGCGATGCAAACGCTTGCGACCTTGGGGGCGCGGCGCATGTCGTGGCTTGCGAAACTGTTCTGGGGCGCTTTGAGCACCCTGATCGGGGTCATGATTTCGATTGCGGCATGGGATTTCATGACTGGCCTGCTGGCGCGCAACGCGGTTCTTGGCTACGCGGTCACAGCGCTTGTTGGTCTGGTGGCGCTTGCCCTGTTCGGGATTTGCTTTCGCGAAGTGGCTGCTTTTGGCCGGTTGCGTCGTCTGGACAGCTTGCAAAAGCAGGCCGCCAGTGCGCTTGCTGGCCGCGATCTGGAGGCCGCGCGACAGGTGGCCGATGCGGTTCAGTCGCTTTATGCCCGGCGCGAGGATTTGCAGTGGGGCCTGACACGTTTTGCCGAGCGGCGCGCCGAAATATTCGATGCTGACGCTCTGTTGGGGTTGATCGAAACCGAGATCCTGTCGCCTGTCGACCGTGCCGCCGAACAAGAGATCGAGGCCGCTGCGCGTCAGGTGGCAACGGTCACGGCAATTGTGCCGCTTGCGTTTGCCGATGTCATTGCGGCGCTGACGGCCAATCTTCGGATGATCCGGCGCATCGCCGAACTTTACGGTGGCCGCTCCGGCACGCTTGGCAACTGGCGGCTGACGCGCACGGTGTTTACGCATCTTGTGGCGACAGGGGCCGTTGCGGTGGGGGATGATCTGATCGGGTCGATTGCGGGGGGCGGTGTGGTGTCGAAAGTCTCGCGTCGCTTTGGCGAAGGGGTTGTGAACGGTGCGCTGACGGCACGGGTTGGCGTGGCCGCAATCGAGGTGTGCCGCCCGGTCGCTTTCGCAGCACGCCCGCGCCCGTCTGTGACGGGGCTGGTCAAGCGGGCGCTGACGGGGCTCTTCGGAGGCTGACGCAGGGTGCGAAATGTCGGGCAAAGCGGGTAGGGCGGCGTAAAAGGGCTGGTCGATAGCAGGAAGCCGTGGCAAACCGCTGTCATGACACGCAACATATCCCTTGCTTTCGCACAGATCGAAGACCGCGCCGTGGCGCTTGCTGCCCGTCCTCGTGACCGTATTGCGGTGCGCGACTACTTGCGCGACGTAGAAATTGGCGCCTTTCAGGCCGAGCGGGGCACGACACAGCGCGTTCGGTTCAACGTGGTGGTCGAGGTGGCCCATGCCGATGATCCGGTGGGCGACGATGTTGACCGCATTCTAAGTTATGACACGATCACAGACGCCATCTCCGCAGCCTTGGCCGACGAGCGGTTGAACCTTCTGGAAACGCTTGCAGAGCGGATCGCCGACCTTTTGCTGCCCGAACCGCGCGCACGGCGGGTGTTTATCCGGATTGAAAAGCTTGATCGCGGTCCTTTTGCGCTGGGCGTTGAAATTGTGCGTGACCGGGCCAAAGGCGCGTCGGCACCGGTGCATTTGCGTCGTGCTCCGATCGTGCTGCACCTGTCGAATGCCGCGATGGCCGATGCACGCTTGCCGCGCTGGCTGGACCAGATCGCGGCCCGCGGCGCGCCTGTCGTGCTGACGGTTGGTGCCCCTGACCAGCGGCCACCGGTGGCCGCAATATCGCCGGCACAACGCCGGATCGATTTGCTGGCTCTGGAGCAGAATGCCTGGGTGCTGGCGGGGTGTGATCCGCGCTGTGTCGTGGTCGGCACCCGAACCGAGATCGACTGGGCGCTGGGGCAGGGGCAGATCACGGTCTGGGCACCGTCCAAAATTGTGCTCGATGCGGTCGAAGGGCCGCAAGAGGGGGCATCGCGCCTTCCTGTGGGGCTTTCGGCATGGTTTGCAGCCAAGTTGGGTGCGCAGCGGTTGTATGTTCTGGGCGAGGCCCCCCAAGAGGCGCTGTCTTTGCCGGTCACCCCGCTTGCGCTTACGCCGGTTCTTGATCTGGAATGAGCGTCTATTACCGGCCACTTGTGCAGACCGACCCGGCCCGCCCGGACGGCGCACTGACACTTGCAGGGGGCTGGGCGTGGTTTTCGCATGTCGAGCGGCTTGAACGGGGGAGGCCGGCACAGGTGATTGCGGCGTCACAGACCCCGCAAGAGACGCTTTTGCGATTGACCGCCCCCCGTGCTGCGATGGCCGGAGTGACGTGGGACGCACCGCGGCTGATGGGCATTTTGAACGTCACACCCGACAGTTTTTCCGACGGTGGCAAATTCCACGATGCGGGTCTTGCGCTGGCACAGGCTGCGCGGTTGGCTGAAATCTGTGATATTCTTGACATCGGGGGGGAATCCACCCGCCCGGGGGCTGAAGTTGTGCCCGACGAGACAGAGATCGCCCGAACGGCACCGGTCATTGCGGCCCTGCGTGCGCAAGGCATCACGCGGCCTGTCTCGATTGATACCCGAAAATCAGCGGTGGCGCACGCGGCGTTGCAGGCGGGGGCGACCATCGTCAATGACGTTTCCGCCTTTTCCCATGACCCTGCGCTTGGGGGGGTGGTTGCAGCGGCCAACGCGCCGGTGTGTTTGATGCACGCACAGGGCACACCGCAGAATATGCAGGTTGCGCCGCAGTACGACGATGTTTTGCTGGATGTGTACGATTATCTCGCGGCGCGCATTGCGGTGGCCGAAAAGGCGGGTATCGCGCGGAGCCGGATCATGGTTGATCCCGGTATAGGGTTTGGCAAAACCCTGTCCCACAACCTTGTGCTGTTGCAACGGATCAGCCTGTTTCACGCGCTGGGCTGCGTTGTTTTGCTGGGGGCATCACGCAAACGGTTCATCGGTACGATCGGACAGGCGCCACAGGCCGACGGGCGTGTTGCGGGCTCTTTGGCCATTGCCGTGCACGGCGCGGCACAGGGTGTGCAGGTGCTGCGGGTCCATGATAGTGATGAAAGCCTGCAGGCGATGCGATTGTGGGCGGCGGTTTCGTCTGGCTGTTACGTTCCGGAACACCGGCCTTCTTGGGAGACGTGATGAACAGAGATCTTTTTGGCACCGATGGTGTGCGCGGGCGTGCAAACTCCCACCCGATGACGGCCGAACTTGCGCTGCGGCTCGGGGCGGCTGCGGGGCGGTACTTCCGGCAGGACGGGACCAATGGTCACCGGGTGGTCATCGGCAAGGATACGCGCCTGTCGGGCTATATGTTCGAGAATGCTTTGACGGCGGGGCTGACCTCTACGGGGATGAACGTTTTGTTGCTGGGGCCGGTGCCGACACCGGCCGTGGGCTACCTGACGCGGTCCATGCGTGCCGACCTTGGGATTATGATCTCCGCCTCGCACAATCCCGCCGAAGATAACGGCATCAAGTTTTTCGGCCCCGACGGGTTCAAGTTGTCCGACGAGGCCGAGGCCGAGATAGAGGCGCTTGTGGCGACGGGTGTCACGCTTGCTGCTGCGCCGAATATCGGGCGGGCCAGGCGGATCAACGACGGGCTGCACCGCTACGTCGAGCGGGCGAAATCGACGTTTCCCGTTGACCGCCGGCTGACCGGTCTGAAGGTTGTGGTGGATTGCGCGAACGGTGCCGCCTACCGGACCGCGCCAGAGGTCCTGTGGGAACTTGGCGCCGATGTCGTGGCAATTGGCACCTCGCCGGACGGCACGAACATCAACCTGAATTGCGGCTCGACCCATGTCGAGACCGCGGCCGCGGCGGTCGTGGCGCACGGTGCGGATGTCGGGATCTGTCTGGACGGGGATGCCGACCGCGTGATGATCATCGACGAAAACGGTGCTGTTGCGGATGGCGACCAGATCATGGCGCTTTTGGCGACGCGCTGGGCCGATGAGGGGCGATTGCGCGGCGGGACTTTGGTGGCGACGGTGATGTCGAACCTCGGGCTCGAACGGTTTCTTGAGGGACGTGGCCTGCGGTTGGAGCGCACGCCGGTCGGCGACCGTTATGTGGTCGAACGGATGCGGGCAGGGGGCTATAATCTGGGCGGCGAGCAATCGGGCCATATCGTGATGACCGATTATGCAACAACCGGTGACGGGCTGATTGCGGGGTTGCAGTTTCTGGCGGCGATGTCGGAAACCGGTCTTGCGGCTTCAAGCCTTGCCACGTCTTTCGAGCGGTTTCCCCAATTGCTCAGGAATGTGCGGTTCACTGCGGGTCAGGCGCCGTTGTCGCACCGCGCCGTTCAGGCGGCGATCGCCGATGCCGAGGCACGGCTGGTGGGCAAGGGGCGTCTGCTGATCCGCAAGTCGGGCACCGAGCCGCTTATCAGGGTGATGGCGGAATGCGACGACGAAGCGATGCTCGACGAGGTTGTGAGCAGCATCACGAGCGCCGTCGAGGCGGCCCTCAAGACCACCTGATCATTTTTTACCGCGGCGTTTGACCCCGCCGCGCATCCCGCCCCGTCCGGCAGTTGACCGCCCCGAGCTTTTTTGAGCATCCTCGGCTGCTTTTGCCACAGCAAACTGGCGCGCCATGGGATCATCGGCAATGGTCATTTCGACCACTTCAAGGCGTTTGACCTCGTCGCGCAGGCGCGCGGCTTCTTCGAATTCAAGGTTTTCAGCAGCTTTGCGCATATCCGTGCGCAGCCCGTCCAGCACGGTTTTCAGGTTCCCCCCCGCCAGAGGATTGTCGATCTTGGCTGTGACGCGGTTCATGTCCACGTCCCCTTTGTAGAGACCCGACAGGATATCATCGACGTTTTTCTTGACGGTTGTGGGCGTGATCCCGTGTTCGATGTTATACGCCATTTGCCGTTTGCGCCGCCGGTCGGTCTCGTCGATTGCGCGCTGCATCGAGCCGGTGATGCGGTCGGCATACATGATCACCCGCCCGTCGACATTTCGCGCAGCGCGGCCGATGGTCTGGATCAACGAGGTTTCAGAGCGCAAAAAGCCCTCTTTGTCGGCATCAAGGATCGCCACAAGACTACATTCGGGAATATCGAGCCCCTCGCGCAGCAGGTTGATCCCGATCAGCACATCAAACGCTCCCAGACGCAAATCGCGCAAAATCTCGATCCGCTCGATCGTGTCGATATCCGAGTGCATGTACCGCACGCGCACGCCTTGTTCATGCAGATACTCGGTCAGGTCCTCGGCCATGCGTTTGGTCAGGGTCGTCACAAGTGTCCGGAAACCCGAGGCGGCGACCTTGCGGATCTCGTCCATCACGTCGTCGACTTGCGTGTCGACGGGCCTGATCTCGATCACCGGATCAAGCAGGCCGGTGGGGCGGATCACCTGTTCGATGAACACGCCGCCGGTCTGTTCGATTTCCCACTTTGCGGGGGTGGCCGACACGAAGACCGATTGCGGGCGCATGGCGTCCCATTCCTCGAACTTCAGGGGGCGGTTGTCCATGCACGACGGCAGCCGGAAGCCGTGTTCGGCCAGCGTCATCTTGCGTCGGAAGTCGCCTTTGTACATCCCGCCGATCTGCGGCACCGAGACGTGGGATTCGTCGGCAAACACGATGGCATTGTCGGGGATGAACTCGAACAGGGTGGGGGGCGGCTCGCCGGGGGCGCGCCCTGTCAGGTAGCGGCTGTAATTCTCGATCCCGTTGCACACGCCTGTGGCCTCCATCATCTCGATGTCGAAATTCGTGCGCTGCTCAAGCCGTTGTGCCTCCAGCAGTTTGCCCTCGCTCACAAGCTGGTCAAGCCGCATCCTAAGCTCTTTCTTGATCGAGATCACAGCCTGTTGCATCGTTGGGCGCGGGGTGACGTAATGGCTGTTTGCATAAATCCTGACCTTGTCGAAGGTGCCGGTTTTGGCCCCGGTCAGGGGGTCGAATTCGGTCAGGCTTTCCAGCTCTTCGCCAAAAAACGAAAGCCGCCACGCGCGATCGTCCAGGTGAGCGGGCCAGATTTCAACCGCATCGCCCCGCACCCGGAACGTGCCGCGCTGGAAGCCGTGATCGTTGCGCTTGTACTGCTGGGCGATCAGGTCGCCCATGACCTTGCGCTGGTCATACTCCTTGCCGACATGCAGTTCCTGCGTCATGGCCCCGTAGGTTTCAACCGAGCCGATGCCGTAAATGCACGACACCGAAGCCACGATGATCACATCGTCCCGCTCCAGAAGCGCGCGGGTGGCAGAGTGGCGCATCCGGTCGATCTGTTCGTTGATCTGGGATTCTTTCTCGATGTAGGTGTCGGAGCGCGCGACA
This sequence comes from Paracoccaceae bacterium, assembly GCA_047629975.1. Classification (GTDB taxonomy): domain Bacteria; phylum Pseudomonadota; class Alphaproteobacteria; order Rhodobacterales; family Rhodobacteraceae; genus JBLHUT01. Next base: position 1,572 of record JBLHUT010000177.1, on the reverse strand, counting down.
TAGGCCTCCGGCTGGTAATAGTCGTAATAGCTGACAAAGTATTCCACCGCATTATCGGGAAAGAAGCCTTTGAATTCGCCGTAAAGCTGTGCGGCAAGCGTCTTGTTCGGAGCCAGAATGATTGCCGGGCGCTGGGTTTCCTCGATGACCCGCGCCATCGTGAATGTCTTTCCTGTGCCTGTGGCCCCCAACAGGACCTGATCGCGTTCTCCGGCGAGCACGCCGGCGGTGATGTCCCTGATGGCGTTTGGCTGGTCGCCGGCGGCGGTAAAGTCGGTGTGCATGACAAAGCTGTGTCCACCTTCCAGCTTTTCGCGGTGCCGCACGTCGGGGGCAGGCGCATTCAGGACCGGCTCCTTGAGGGCAGTCACAGTCGGGAGGTCGAGAATCGGATCGGACATGGAAACAGCTCCTTTGGTGTCAAATTGCTGTCTTTGGCGCTCAATTCAAGGCACAGTGCCGATCTACCGCACCCTGCGAGTGTTCGGGTCATGCCGCATGTTGCACGCGCAGGCGATCGCGACGCTTTGGCGGGTTGATTGCGTCACATGTTTTGCCTAAAGCTTGGAACAGTTTTGAACGGAGTTTTCCATGCGCGCACATATCTTTCAGCCCGCAAAGACGGCAATGCAATCAGGCACCGGCAAGTCCCGTCATTGGGTTCTGGATTATGTGCCGCAAACCGCGCGAGAGGTTGACCCGTTGATGGGTTGGACCAGCTCGGACGATATGCAAAGCCAGGTGCGCCTGACGTTCGAGACCAAGCAAGCCGCGATTGAATATGCGCGCGCCAAAGAGCTTGATTTCACCGTGACAGAACCAAAAGTCCGTAAGCCGAATGTGCGCCCGGGGGGATATGCAGACAACTTTTCGCCCAACCGTCGCGGTGCCTGGACCCATTAAGCCGGTGTGAACCGAGGTAAAGTTGTCTCGGAATCGGGGCAATGATCCCGCGAAGTCCATCTAAGGTCTATATATGGCAATAATTCGTCTTGATGTACCAGATATAGAACACGTTATTATCCAATCGTATTATTTGACGTTGGTAAAATGAGAGTACTTCACCCTCAGTGGTTTGTGGCGCTTTCGTTGCTCGATATAATCAAGCTCGCCGCGAACTGTGATACGCGGCCGAAATTGTGGGAGGCATAATTTTTGAGCAACTGCGTGACCTACGTTTGGCTACTGGAAAGTGCACATATTGCCTCTATTTTTGCACCATAGAAGTGACGAAAGCATGCGCCGCGCCAGGCTCGAATTCAGCATCAGTGAGGGAGGGGGCAACATGACATTGTTCGGATTTTGACTTGCCGCTCCCGAGTGGGATGTTGTGCGCCTTGGCGATAGTATCGAGTATCACCGGTCAAAAGGCGGCTGATGGATAGAAGCTTGTGTCGTCCGATAAATAGCAAATAATATGTGCGACGGACCTTATTACTTCTGCCGACTATTAGGGTCAGGACCCATTAACTGATTGAGGTTATTGCGTTGTCATGATTCACGACCCCCAGTTTTAGGGGGATATGATGAGCAATCTTTATTGGCTGACGGAGACGCAAATGCAGCGGCTTC
>JBLHUT010000176.1:0-7790 GCA_047629975.1 Paracoccaceae bacterium | reverse complement strand
CGGATCGACCCGCACGAACGAATATGCCGGACAGGAAGTTCCGGTTGACGTGGTCATGCCCGCCTCTGAAACGATTGCCCATGCTGCCGATCTTGGCATGACATTCTACACCGGCAAAATGTTCCCCGAGAAGTACCAGAACGCGATCTTCTCGGCGCAGCACGGCTCATGGAACCGCACCACACCAGTGGGTGCGCGGGTCATGGTTACCTTCATTGATGCCGAAGGCAATGCAACGACCGAGCCCTTCGCAGAAGGCTGGATCGACGAGAACGGCGAATATGACGGACGCCCTGTCGACGTCGCAGTGATGAAGGATGGCTCCATCCTTGTGTCCGACGACTTCGCAAATGCGATCTACCGGATCACATATTCCCAGTAGTACGGACCTTGACTGGCCGGGGTCGCCCCGGCCAGCCTTTACCAACCGGAGTCTTCATGACACGAACTTTATCTACAATCCTGACGGTTGCCGCCCTTGCCTTTACGGCGTCCCCCAGTCTTGCAATCGATGCTGACAATGGTCGGAAAATTGCACGCAAATGTTCAGTCTGCCACGGTAAGCTGGGCATGGCCCGCGATCCCGAAGTGCCAAATCTGGCGGGGCAATCTGCTTTTTACCTTGAAAAGACACTCAAGGATTACCGGTCCGGCATCCGCGAGGATCGCCGCATGACACTGATGGTGAAACCCCTGAGCGATGACGATATCAAAGATCTGTCGGCGTGGTTTGCATCAATCAAGGTCACCGTTGAGGCACCGGGCTGACGCTATTCTTGCCTGCCACGGTTTCGAAACAACGGTAATTTCCAGAACCTCGGGGTGGCTTGCCGTGCGTCGAAATGTGGCCGGAAGGCAAAAACCACAGGCGACGCCGGACCGGCAGGGTTCCAGAGAGTGAAAAATGCGCCCTGCCACACGAACGCGTGCTTGGGCAGGGCGGTGGTGATTCGAAAACAGCCCCACTCTTGCCCAGTGGACGACACTGGCAGTGGCGCACCGCGCTTTGGCAAAGATCGCACCGTTTGGTAGCGGACCTACCCACCAAAGGCCCGGCAACCCGCGCCATCGCAAGACGAGATCCGGGTACCTGCGGCACGTCTTTCAAGACCTCCAACCCGCGCCTCGTGGCAGTAAATATCAAACAAGATCAATTCCCAAGCTGCCACGCGGGTGTTTGCCGCGGCGTCTCGCAATCGGTGCGACGCATTTAACGCCGTCACCCTCCCGCGGACCTGTCCCAACTGGCCTTGGTCAAGCGGTCTCGCTTCCCGACCGATAGAAAACACACTTTGACCCGACGATTTAGGTGGTAGCAGGTTGATGTCGGGTTGATACTCTAACAATACTGAGTGTGCGGGCAACGACCCGCATGTCAAATGGGAGGACACCACATGACACAACGCCTTTTCAAGGCGCTCGTAACGAGTGCCGTTCTGGTTGCCGGAGCCGTGAGCACCGCATCGGCTGCGGAATGCATCGCGCCGGCCAACCCCGGCGGCGGCTGGGATTTCACCTGCCGTCAAATCGGTAAAATCATGTTCGACATCGGTGCCGTCGACGCACCCATCCAAGTGACCAACATGGCCGGTGCCGGTGGCGGGCTTGCCTATAACCACGTCGTCGCAGAGCGCAACACAGATACCGACCTGATTATTGCCGCGTCTTCGGCGACATCAACTCGTCTGGCCCAGAACGCATATGCCGGCATGACCGCCGATCAGGTACGTTTCGTCGGAGCCATCGGTGCCGATCCCGGCGTTATCGTCGTGGGGGCCAACAGCCCGTTCCAGTCACTCGGTGAGCTGGTTGACGCGATCAAGGCCGATCCGGGCTCTGTTGCGTTTGCGGGTGGCTCAGCCGTCGGCGGGTTCGATCACCTCAAGCCGCTTATGATCCTGCAGCGCGCCGGATTTACCGACATCACCAAAGTGAAATACATCGGTGTCGATGGTGGCGCAGACGCGATCACCCAAACCGTTGGTGGCTTTACGCAGGCAATGACCGGCGACATGTCCGAGGTCGTAGGCTTTGTTAAGGCTGGCGAAGTACGGGTTCTGGCCGTTCTCACCGAAGACCGTGTACCCGGTTTCGAGGACATCCCCACCGCCAAAGAGCAGGGTTTTGACGTCGTTGCCGTAAACTGGCGCGGTCTCTACATCCCCAAAGGTGTCAGCGACGAAGTCTTCGACATGTGGGCAGGCAAACTGCAAATGGTCGCCGACAGCGCCGAGTGGCAGGAAGCAATGGCCGCAAACGGTCTGGCCCCGTTCACCAAAGTCGGTGGCGATTTCCAAAGCTACGTTGACAACCTTGTGGTCGAGATCAACACTCTCTCCAAGGAAATCGGAGTTATCCAGTAATGACCAGTGACCGGATCTTTGGTCTGGTCGTGCTTTTTGTGGCGCTTGCGTATATCGCAAGCGCCACTCAAATACAGACCAGCTTTCTTGCCGATCCCGTGGGACCAAAAGCCTTTCCGATAATCATCGGCTGTGTCGCCGGATTGTCCGCGCTTTTCATGATTCTCAAGCCCGACCCCGACCCCGACTGGCCCGGATTGAAAACGTTTGGCGCCTTGTTGATCGCAGCGCTGGTACTTGTGATTTATGCTTATACGCTCAAGCCTTTGGGGTTTATCGTGCCGACGGCTTTTGCCGCGGCCATTTTGAGTTTTCAGATTGCGCCGAATCCCCGCGCAGCCGCGATTACTGGTGCAGCCCTGTCAGTGGGCCTGTTCGTTTTGTTCAAATTCGCCTTGGGGCTGGGGCTTGTCGCCTTTCCCAAAGGTCTGATCGGTTAGGGCCCTTGCGATGGAAATGATAGACAATCTGGCGCTGGGTTTTTCGATTGCCCTGTCACCTTATACGTTGATGCTCGCAGTGATCGGGTGTTTTTTGGGAACCATAATTGGCGCGCTTCCGGGCTTGGGTCCGTCGAACGGCGTGGCGATCCTGATCCCGCTGACGTTCACGCTCGGGCTTGATGCGACCTCTGCGCTGGTTCTGATGACATCGGTTTACTACGGGGCCATGTACGGCGGTCGTATCAGCTCGATCTTGCTGAATATTCCGGGCGACGAACCGGCGTTGATGACAACGCTCGACGGCTATCCGATGGCCAAGGCAGGGCGCGCGGGTGATGCGCTGGTGCTGTCGGGGGTGGCGTCGTTTGTCGGGGCGTTTCTTGCCACGATCGGCTTGATGCTGCTTGCGCCGATGCTGGCACGGGTTGCGTATCTATTTGGTCCGGCCGAGTATTTCGCGCTGTATCTGCTGGCGTTCTGTACGCTCGGCGGGATGGCGTCGAACAATCAGGCAAAGGCCGCGATTGCCTCGTGCATCGGGCTCGGGATTGCGATGATCGGGGTTGATAACAACTCCGGCATGCCGCGATTGACGGGCGGAAACATGCATCTGATGGACGGGATCGATTTCCTTGTGGCGATCGTCGGGCTTTTTGCCATCGCCGAGGTGTTCTTTTTCATCGAAGGCCACGGAAAAGGGTCACCAGTCCGCGTCAAGCTAGAGAAAGTCACCATTCCGTGGCGCGACATCAACCTGACAAAATGGACAATGCTACGCGCCAGCGTCGTGGGCTTTATCGCCGGCATCCTGCCCGGAGCGGGCGCGTCGCTTGGCAGCTTTCTTGCCTACATGTCCGAGAAATCCATTGCCGGTAAAAACGGCGGCTTTGGTACGGGCGTGGCCAAGGGGATTGCGGCCCCCGAAGCCGGTAACAACGCTGCTGCGGGTGGTGCCTTGGTGCCGATGCTGACGCTGGGTGTGCCCGGATCAGGCACAACGGCTGTTTTGCTGGCCTTGTTGATGACATTGAACATCACGCCGGGCCCCACGCTGTTTACAGACCGGCCAGAGGTCGTCTGGGGGTTGATTGCATCGCTGTTGATCGCGAACGTCGTGTTGTTGTTGATGAACGTGCCGATGGTCAAGATCTTTGTAAAGATCCTGATGGTGCCGCCTGCGGTTCTGATGCCGGGGGTTACGATGATCTCTTTTGTCGGGATCTACTCGCTGTCGGGCAGCTATTTCGACCTGTTGCTGATGATCGCCTTCGGGGCGTTGGGGTATGCCCTGCGCAAGCTTGATATCCCGACGGTGCCTGTCATCCTCGGGATCTTGCTGGGTGGCAACATGGAGGATGCGCTTCGCCGTGCGATGGTGCTTTCGGATGGTGAGGCGAGCTATCTGTTCAGCTCGCCGATTTCGATCGGATTGTGGATTGCGGCAATCCTTGGATTTGTTGCACCGATGTTCTTGCGGTCGGTTCTGTCCAAGCCACAGCGCGTGACAGATTGATGGTCCGTGTTCTTGTTCCTTCCGGTGCGCTTGGGTTGAACTATGACAAGGACGCGCTTGCGCGGGGTCTGGCGGCAAAGCCGGATATCATTGCGATTGATGGCGGATCAACGGATTCCGGCCCCGCCTATCTGGGTCGCGGCGTGTCAAAGTATTCACGCGCCTCGACCAAAGTAGAGTGGCGCGGCCTGATGATCGCCCGGGCCGAGGCCGGCGTGCCACTTGTGATCGGCACCTCAGGCACCTGCGGTAGCGACAGTGCGGTTGACTGGATGCTTGATATCACCCGCGACATCGCGACCGAACTGGGCCAGTCTCTAAAGATCGCCGTGCTCCGCAGTGCGCAGGACCCCGAAAAGATGGCCGAAGCCTTTGAGGCAGGCCGGATTACGCCCCTGCCGAATGCGCCCCGGATTGGCCGTGAGACATTTGCCGACTGCACCAACATCGTGGCCCTTGCCGGTGCCGAGCAAATCACAGCTGCTCTTGAAACCGGCGCCGATGTCATCATCGCAGGGCGCACGACCGACACGGCGATCATTGCCGCCCTGCCGCTAATGCACGGGTGTCACGCCGGCGGCGCATGGCACGGCGCAAAGATTGGCGAATGCGGAGCGCTTTGCGCCTCGAACCCGCAATCGGGCGTGATAATCATCGACTTCGATCAAGACGGTTTCACCGTGACACCGCTGGCCGACGGCGCGCATGCCACGCCACATTCTGTGTCGGCGCATATGCTTTATGAAAACAGCGACCCCTTTATCCTGTTCGAGCCGGGCGGGCATCTGGACGTCACGCAGGCAAGTTATATTGCCCTTGATGATACATCTGTGCGGGTGACGGGGTCGCAATGGGTGCCAAGCGACGATTACACCGTCAAGTTGGAGGGCGCTCGGATCAGCGGGTATCAAACCGTGCTCCTGACCCTGCTGCGCGATGCACATTACGTCGCCAACGCACAGCTGTGGGCCGATGACATCCACACCAAATGCACCGCCAAGGTTCAGGAGCGGATGGGGCTGTCGAGCACAGACTTCCGCATCGAATTGCGCCTGATCGGTCAATCAGCCAGCTTCGGGGCGCTTGAAACACGCAACAGCACCCCGACCGAGATCGGGGTGCTGGGCATTGTCACGGCCACGACCGGGGCCCATGCCGAAGAGATAGGAAAAATGCTCAATCCCTATTTGTTGCACCATCCGCTGACCCGCGACGAAGAACAGCCCACTTTTGCCTTTCCGTTCTCCCCCGCCGAGATGACCCGGGGTGCGGTGTACGAATTCTGCCTGAACCACGTGCTGCATCTGCAAGACCCGATGGCAGCCTTTCGACTGGAGGTAATCGAGCATGCCTGAATTAGGCCGGATCGTGCCGAAACTGCGCAGCAAGAATGCCGGTCCCTTCTGGCTGACAATCGACATATTTTGTGGCGCACCGGCGGTCTTTGACAGGGTGCGCGCAGGCCTTTCCACCGAACGGGTCGCAGCCCTGTTTCAGGTACCACCCGAGACGATCAAGCGGTTCGACATCGCCTCTCTCGATGTCATAAAGTTCAGCCTGCCGCGGCCGCAAATTCAAGGCTCGGTCACCGACCGCGATATGCACGGGGCATCGTGGGCGGCTCTTCTTGCGGAAGTTTCAATAAACTAGTCTTGTGAAAATTGCCTGCTTTTGCGTGTCAGAGGCGTTGAGCCTTCGGCAAGTGTGCTTTATGACACGGTTTTTTGTGACCGCAGACAGGCCCGCACCATGACCAGATTACAGCCTTCGAACACGCTCGGAATCGACTTTGGCACCTCGAATTCCGCCGCTGGCGTTCTGGTGAACGGAAAGCCCCATCTGATAGAGCTGGAACCGGGCCGCAAGACCCTGCCAACGTCAGTGTTCTTTGACGCCGACAGCAACCGGATGCTGATCGGCACGGCGGCCAATACCGCCTTGACCGAGGGCGAGGAGGGGCGTTTTATGCGGTCGCTGAAAAGCGTTCTGGGCACACCGTTGATGCACGAAAAGCGGCGTTTGATGGGTAAATCCATGAGTTTCGTGGACATCATCGCGCACTTCCTTGCGCAGTTGAAAAGCCGGGCAGAGGCCGCGTGCCATCAACCCTTCGAGCGGGCCCTGTCAGGGCGTCCTGTGCATTTTCACTCGACAGATGCCGGGCGCGACGCTCAGGCTCTTGCCGATCTGACCGAATGTTATCACCGGGCCGGTTTCACAGACGTGGCCTTTTTGTTCGAGCCCGAAGCCGCCGCCATCGCCACCAGCGGCTTGCAACCGACCGGCGGGTTGAGCCTGATTGTCGATATTGGTGGCGGTACGTCGGATTTTTCGGTGTTTCGCCACGACGCGACAAACCGGATCGAGATCTTGGCCAGCCATGGCATCCGCTTGGGCGGTACCAACTTTGACCGCTCGATCAGTGTGGATCATGTGATGCCGCTTTTTGGTCGGGGAAGCGAGATCAGGAACGAAATGGGCCCCGGCACGATGACGGCTCCGAATGCCATTTTTCAGGACCTCGCCACGTGGCAAAAAATACCGTTCCTCTATACTCCAGATACGCAACGCAAGGTCGCACGCATGCAAAAACTGGCCGTACAGCCCAATCTTTTTGCGCGGTTTTCCGAAGTACTGGAGCATCAATTGGGTCATGACATCGCCTTTGCCGTCGAGCGTGGCAAAATTCAGGCCAATGACACAGGTCGCACAGACGCCCGCATCGATCTGCGCTTTGTCGAAAGGGACCTTGGTGTGGCCCTCCGCGAGGACGGGCTGAGCGCCTCGTTGGACGCACACCGACAAAGCCTTCACGACAGCGCGATGGAAACGCTCGCGATTGCGGGCTGCACGCCGGCGCAGATCACACAAGTGATCTTTGTCGGCGGATCCAGCCTTATGGGGATTGTGGAGGCCGCCATGATGGCAGCATTCCCGCAGGCCACGCGTGAATACCCCGACGTGTTTACCGCCGTGGTTGACGGTCTGGCAATTGCATCACAAACAGCGTTTGAAACCTGAGGCACCGTTCCTCAGGTCGCGCACAGATCAACCCCGACAAACCGCGCCATCCGCGCCAGTTCCGCCTCGAGTTTGCCCGCGCGTGCGGTTGTCCACTGCACATCCGGCTCAACCCACAGGTTCAGAACGGACAAGGTCCCCTTTGCCCGATCAGCCTTCACTTCGATCCGGCCCACAAACCGGTCCCCCTCGAGCAGCGGAAAAACGTAGTAGCCCCAGATCCTTTTGGCCGCCGGAACAAACATTTCGACCCTGTAGTCAAAACCGAACAGACGCTTGAGCCGCACGCGGTCGCGGATCGCAGGATCAAACGGGTTCAGAATGCGCAGCCGGCTGGTTGCCTCGGGCATGCTCGCCAACCGTGCCTCGATATCCAAAGGCGCCAGCGCAGGGGTCCATGTTCCGTCTGCTCCCTCTAGCGACACCTCGACAAGCGGCGCGGTCGACGCC
>JBLHUT010000175.1:0-7823 GCA_047629975.1 Paracoccaceae bacterium | reverse complement strand
AGGTAGAACGGATAGGGTCGCGACAGGTCGGCGGAAGGGTCGGGCGACGTGATCAGGCTGGCAAAACTGGTTGTGCCCGGCGTCCAGTTTCCCATCAACCGGTGGGCCAGTTCGGTTTCAGCGACGCCTGTCGCCTGCGACAAGGCGCGGGTCATCAACTTCTGGCTGACCCCCACGCGAAAGCCACCTGTGATCAGTTTGTTAAAAACAAACCGTTCGGTCGGGGCGAGGAGTTTCCAAGCTGCCAGAACCTTTGATTTACGACCCTCGACCTCACAGGTTCCAAGCGACGCGATCATCTCGATCCAGTAGGTCAGGCTGTGCTGTTGGGGGTCAGTGACTTCGCCCTCCGGCAGGATCAGGGCGATTGTTTCGGCCAGATCGCCCACCACCGGATAGCATTCCTCAAAGAGCCACAGCGGAAGGCCTGCGGCTTCGGCGGCCCATTCACGCAGCAGTGTGCCGGTTACGGTGCGTTTGGGGCGCCTGCCCGAGAGTATCGCGATGGTCCAGAGCCGGTCCTGCTCGGGGGCAGATCGGAAATAGGCCGCAAGCGCGCTGACCTTGGGCGTGGTTCGGGTTGTTTGATCAAGGGTCACAAACAGATCGGCAAACCGTTTCATGGGCGCGCAGGCTCCCAGTCGTCGTCCTCGGAGGGGTCTGCCCCGCCGGAGGGGTCGGGAAGGTGGCGTGCCAGAAATGCGCCCAGTTCAGCCAGTGACGCATCGGCCTGTGGCAGCCATCCGCCATGGATCTGCCAGACATGGGGCAATCCGGAGAAGACCTTGAGTATGGCCTGTTTGTCAGCCTTCAGGAGTGCCCCGGCAAGGCGCGTGGCGTCATCAAGCAGGATTTCGGTATCGGCAACATGGATTATTGTGGGGGGAACATAGCGCATGTCGCCAAACAGCGGCGACACCAGCGGGTCGGACGGATCGTGGCCGTCGAGGTAAAGGTTGATGGCGCGCTGTCCCCAGATTGCCGGAAGAAGTGGATCAAGATCGAGATTGTTCCGAGCGGACGCGCCGGAAAAAGTCATATCGGTCAGGGGCGACATCAGGGCGAGGGCGGCGGGTTGTGGCATGTTGCGGATTTGCAGGGCATGACACAACGAAACGCACAACCCGCCGCCGGCACTGTCTCCGGCAAGGGTGATCGTTTCGGCGGGGGTGCCCTGATCCAGCAGCGCGCCGTAGGCTGTAATCGCGTCATCAAGGGCGGCCGGAAAGGGGTGTTCGGGCGCGCGGCGATAATCGATTGCCAGTGCTGTTGTCTGGCTTGCCTGCGCAAGGCGCGCGATCAATTCCCGATGCGTCGCGGTCGAGCCGATCGTAAAGGCACCGCCATGCAGGTAAAGCACGATGCCGCGATCCGAAATTCCTGCGGGCTTGATCCATGTGCCGCTCACAGAACCGTTTTGATGGCGCAGGGTCATTTTGTGGGTCTGCGTGCCGGACAGGCGACGGTGTGTCAGGCGGCTTTCGATTTCGAAAATCGCCCTGAGTGTCGGTTGATGCGCCACGTACTTCAGGGTTGGGCGCTGGATATAGCGCGCCAGAAGGCAGGCCAGCCGGTTGCGGGTTTCGGTCATGCTGTGGGGTCCTCGCTGAATGTCCCCGTATCGGGGCTTTCGGTCGGATCAAGGCGCTCGCCCTCGAATTCTGTTTGCACGATCTGCGCGTCATAACCGCGGCTCTCAAGCCACCTGCGAAAGACCGAAGTGTAGCCATGGGTCACGAAAATGCGCTCTGCGCCGGTGGCTGCGATGGCGGCGTTCAGGTCGGGCCAGTCGGCGTGGTCCGACATGACAAACCCGCGGTCAGCCCCGCGGCGGCGTCGCACGCCCCGCAGCCGCATCCAGCCAGAGGCAAATCCGGTGGAAACCGGGCCGAACCGCTTCATCCACGGTGTGCCCAGCGCCGAAGGGGGCGCGATGACCAGCGCGCCGGGGTGGTCTTTTGCACGCGTTGCGGCTGTGACAGGGACAGTGTCGGGCAGATCGACCCCTTGGGTGCGCAACACGGCATTTGTGGCCTCGACCGCGCCGTGGGTCAGAACCGGCCCCACCGACGTATCGATGCTGGCAAGAATGCGCTGCGCCTTTCCCAGCGCGTAGGCCCCGATCACCGATGTGCGGCCCGCGGCGCGGTTTGCGGCCCACCACGTGTTGATTTCGTTTGTGACGGCCTCTGGGCTGTCCCACGTGAACACCGGAAGGCCAAAGGTGCATTCCGTGATAAAGGCGTGACAGGTGACCGGTTCGAAAGGCTCTGACAGCCCGTCGGGTTGCACCTTGTAGTCGCCCGAGGCGACCCAGACCTCGCCGGCAACTTCTACCCTTACCTGAGCCGAGCCGGGAACATGCCCTGCCGGATGGAAACTGACCCGCGCGGCTCCCATCTGTACGGTCTCGCCAAAACCCACGCTCTCAAGTCTGATACCGGATCCCAACCGGTGACGGATCACGGGGGCTGCGGCATGTGTCGCAAGATACGCCTTGTGACCCGATCTGGCATGATCGGCGTGGCCGTGCGTGATGACTGCCCGCTCCACGGGGCGCCAAGGGTCGATATAGAACTCGCCGGCGGGGCAATGAATTCCGCGATCGGTAAAGCAAAGTACAGGGGCACGTGTCATGTGGCGTGCATCAACCGTATTGGCACGGCGTCAGTGGTGATATTGTGGCGCTGCATTGCCTGCGCGTGTGTTTCGCCGGAAAAAGGGCCCACCGGGGGCTTGCCCCCGGCCACGCCCAACAACCGAATGACATCTGTGATGTCCTTGAGGTTGGCGGGAGCGTTCCCGTCGTGGCAGGGCCCGCGTCGCCGCATCAGTTTCGGCGTTGCGCGTCAAACAGCGCAGCAATGGCGTCAAAAGCAGCATTCCGGATCTGTGGCCGCTCCATCAGGATCTCGTGCTCGGCCGCGTCCATCTTTTGCAAACACCCGCCGGGCCAACGTCGCATACGCTCCGTAATGGACGCGGTGTCGACAATTCTCTCGTTGCTGCCCACAAACGTGATTGCAGGGATATCTGGACAATCCATCCCTTCAACCTCGCGGTTTTCATGCAGCGATTCGGCTAGCCACGTCAGGCTTGGTCCCCGAATCGACAGCTCGGGATGGGTGGCAACCTGCGTCTGGACGGCTTCAAAAACAGCACGGTCGGTCGTCAGCTTGTTGTTTCCGAACCCCAGTCCCGCGTGATAGGATAAACTCTTGCCACCCGGAACAAAACGCTTACCCAGTCCGGACTTCACCGAAAGCTCGCTGATCGGGGCGGCCAGATTGTGCAGGGCGCCATTTATCTGGATCCCCCACATTGGCGCGGAAAAACCTACAGCCTTTACAGGCAGCCCGTCGATCAGTGCCCGCAGCCCGATTGCGCCGCCCATGGAATGCGCGATCAGAAACAAGGGCCGCGGCAGGTCGGACGCCTGCACCGCGTCAAGCAGGGCCGCCACGTCCTTCTGGTAGTCTGAAAAAGCCGCAACATGCCCTATCCTGGGATTGTCCAGCAGCCTGTCCGAAAGCCCCTGCCCACGCCAGTCTATAACGACGCTGCTGTAACCGCGTTCAAGCATGTCTCCGGTCGCAGACGCATATTTTTCAATATATTCGGTGCGCCCGGGGAACCAAAGGATTGTTCCCTTTGCGCCGCCTGCCATCACGGACATCCGAAGACGCACACCATCGGCGGCCTTTAGCCAACGGGTCTGTGTTCCCGCCGGGGCAACACAGACATCATCGTAAAACGGTGCAGGTTTCATCCTTCACCCCAGAACAGCACCCAGTGCCATTGCCATGCCCATATCGCCGTCTACGGTCAGTTTGCCCATCATAAACGCGTTTGTCGGGTTCAGATCCCCTGAAATGATGGCCTTGAATGTGTCGGCATCCGCCGTCAGCGTGACTTCGGCCTCGTCGTTGCCTGCGCGCACGCCTGCGGCATCAATCATGATCGCGCCCTCGTCAGCGATTACAAACTTTGCCACGCCGTCAAAGCTGCCGGTCATTTTGTCGCTCAGGGCCGCAACTGCGCCGTCGATCATAGTGCTCATAAGGGTCTCTCTCCAATTCGTGAGGGACAGGGTCTTTTCCCCGATCCGATTTTAGATATACTCGACTTATGGGACGCTTAAGATCATTCTTCAATTGTATCGCTGCGGCATTTTTGATGGCCGTTGCCTATTCGCACCCTGTCGGGGCGCAATCATCTGAAATCGACCTGCTTTTCGAGCAATTGGCCAAGCCTGATCAACAGGGGTGGCAAAGCATCGAGGAAAGCATCTGGCGCGAATGGTCGAAATCGGGATCACCTGCTATGGATCTATTGCTCAGCCGCGGCCGCGCGGCGATGACGGCCGGTGACACTGAAACGGCGATCAACCACTTTACGGCGCTGATAGATCACGCGCCCGGGTTTGCCGAAGGATGGAATGCCCGCGCCACCGCTTTTTATCAGGCAGAGCTTTATGGTCCGTCGGTGCAGGATATCCGGCAGGCGCTTTCGCTTAATCCGCGCCATTTCGGCGCGTTCTCGGGCCTTGGCATCATTCTGGAAGAACTCGGCTATGATGACAGGGCGCTTGCGGCCTACCGGGCGGTGCAGGCTATACATCCCCATCGCCCAAACGTAGAAGAGGCTATCGACCGGCTGGTCCTGAAGGTGTCTGGCCCGGAAACGTGATCTGATACGCTTGGTGCTTTGCTCCGGGCCACCGACAAGGACAGGCGATGCGTCATACCGGAACCATCACCGCAGTCCTTGGGCCGACCAATACGGGCAAGACGCATTATGCTATCTCCAGAATGCTGGCGTATCGTACGGGTGTGATCGGCTTGCCGTTGCGGCTTTTGGCGCGCGAGGTTTACGACCGCATCGTGGCGCAGCGAGGCCCTTCGGTTGTGGCGCTTGTCACCGGTGAAGAACGTATCGTTCCTGACCGGGTGCAGTACTGGGTCTGTACCGTCGAGGCGATGCCCATGGACATCGGTGCCGATTTTGTTGCCATCGATGAAATCCAGCTGTGTGCCGATCCCGAACGTGGCCACGTCTTTACCGACCGGTTGCTGTCAGCGCGCGGGTTGCATGAAACGCTCTTTTTAGGGGCGGATACGATGCGCAATGCGATCGCGGCAAAGGTGCCCGAAGCCCAGTTCATGCACCGTGACCGGTATTCCGAACTGTCCTACACCGGTTCCAAAAAATTGAGCCGGATGCCTGCACGGTCGGCTATCGTCGGGTTTTCGGTGGATAACGTCTATGCGATTGCCGAGCTGATTCGCCGTCAGCGCGGAGGCTGTGCCGTGGTTATGGGCGCGCTTAGTCCGCGCACCCGTAACGCACAGGTCGAACTGTACCAGAACGGTGACGTGGATTTTCTGGTGGCGACCGATGCAATCGGCATGGGGCTCAACCTTGACGTAAAGCATATTGCTTTTTCGGGGCTACGCAAATTTGACGGGCACCGGATGCGCATGCTGGCCCCGAACGAGCTGGCACAGATCGCAGGCCGTGCGGGACGGTATAAAACCAACGGCACCTTTGGCGTGACCGGAGAGGCCAGCCCGTTGGATGACGAGGTGGTCGATGCGATCACAAATCACCGCTTTACCCCCCTGAGCAAACTGCAATGGCGTAATCCGAAACTGGACTTTGCCAATGCCGCGCGGCTTATCGCGTCGCTTGAGAAAACGGTGCAGGACGAGTGGCTTGTGCGTGCGCGCGAGGCAGACGACCTTGGGGCGTTGAAATCAATCTCGGCGTCGCCCGATGTTGTGGGGCGTTTGCGCAACCCGACAGATGTCAAACTGCTGTGGGATGTTTGCCGTATTCCGGATTTTCGCGGTCTTTCGGGCGGTGAGCATGCCAACCTGCTGGAAAAAATTTATACTTATGTTCATGATCTCGGCCGGGTGCCTGACGACTGGATGGCGCGGCAAATCAAATTCATCGACCGGACGGATGGCGACATTGATACTTTGTCCAAACGCATGGCCTATATCCGTACCTGGACCTATGTCGCGCAACGCAAGGGGTGGCTTGATGACGAAAAGCATTGGCGCGGAGCGACACGCGCTGTAGAAGACCGCCTGTCGGATGCGCTTCACGGGGCACTGACGCAAAGATTTGTGGACCGGCGCACTTCCGTATTGTTGCGCCGGCTCAAACAGAAGGAGAGCCTGGTGGCTGATGTGAACGATAAAGGCGAGGTAATGGTCGAGGGCGAATTCGTGGGCCGACTTCAAGGGTTCCGGTTCAGCCAGGACAAAAGTGCGACGCCTGACGAAGCAAAAACCTTGCGGCAGGCAGCGATCCAGTCGCTTGCGCCCGAGTTTCATTTGCGGGCCGACCGGTTCTATAATTCTCCCGATACCGAGATCGACTTTACCGAGCAGGGCGGGTTGATGTGGGGCCAGCATGCGGTTGGCAAGCTGATCAAAGGGGCCGAGCCTCTCAAGCCACGCGTGCAGCCCTTTGTTGACGAAGAGGCCGGAAGCGATGTGATCGAAAAGGTCACACGCCGTTTGCAACACTTCATCGACCGCAAGGTCGCGACGCTGTTTGAACCGCTTTTGGCGATGCAGCGTGACGAGGCCCTGACCGGCATTGCGCGCGGATTTGCCTTTCAAATGGTTGAATCGCTTGGTGTTTTGTCACGTCAGGCTGTTGCCAACGACGTGAAATCGTTGGATCAGGATGCCCGTGGCTCCTTGCGCAAGCATGGTATCCGCTTTGGTCAGTTCACCGTGTTCATGCCGCTTTTGCTCAAGCCTGCGCCGACCCGGTTGCGGCTGGTACTGTGGTCTTTGGCACGCGATCTGGAAGAGTTTCCCGAAAGCCCGCCCCCCGGTCTGGTGACAATTCCGGCTCCGGCAGGCAGCCCCGAGGGCTATGATGCGATTGCCGGTTACCGCACCGCGGGCACCCGTGCGATCCGGATTGACATGCTGGAGCGGCTTGCCGATCAACTGCGCTCCGAAGACAGTCGTGGCGGGTTCGAAGCCAAGGCGGATATGCTTTCGATCACCGGTATGACGCTTGAACAGTTCTCTGATCTGATGACAGGTTTGGGCTATAAAGCCGAGAAAGCAGAGCGCCCCAAGGTCAAGGCCGTGCCTGCGGTAAAGCCTGCTTTGAAAGACACCACAGTCGACGCTGTACAGACTGTCGGGCAGGACGACACACTTTTGACAGATGCCGCTGGTGATTCGCCAGTTGAGGAGCTGGTGGAAAGTGCGGTCGAACAGGTCGAACCGGTCGTGCCTGTCGAAGCGGTGGCTGAACCCACAAGTGCAGCGGAGCCGGTCGTTCCATCCGAGCCGGTCGAGATGGAGGTGTTTTACACCTTCACCTGGGCGCCCCGGCGTCAGCATTCTCCGCGGCCGCGCGGCGCAAATACCCGCACCGGACAGCAGGACACAGAGGGTGCAAAATCTGATGCGGCCCCCTCCGGAGAGCGCAAACAGGGCAACCGCCCCGAGCGCAACGAGACATCGAAAGGACGCGGCAAGCCAAAGGCAGGAAACCGCCCGCCGCGCACTGACAAACCGGGCGCACGGCCGCAAAAGTTCGAGGCACGGCCGCCGCGCAAGGAAAAGCCGATCGATATGGACAATCCGTTTGCTGCGGCCCTCATGGGCCTCAAAGACAAGAAATGACGCAAGACGACCTGCCGGCGTCGCTTCGTATCGACAAGTGGCTCTGGCAGGCCCGTTTTTTCAAAACCCGTAGCCTTGCTGCAAAGCTGGTGTCGGGGGGGAAGTTACGGATAAACGGGACGCGGATTTCAAAACCGGCGCGTACAGTATCGGCCGGAG
>JBLHUT010000174.1:0-7866 GCA_047629975.1 Paracoccaceae bacterium | reverse complement strand
AAAATTCGAGAACACCGGACGGTGCGTCACGGAATGGGTTGCTGCCCGAAACCAGTTCGCTATTCTTTACCCAGAACGGTTCAACCGATGACCCGGTTCAACAACATGGGCTGAACCCCATACACAGAGTTTCGGATACTCCCGAAATTGCTTGTCGATCACGCGCATAAGATCCAAGTTTTTCTCGGGCTCTCCTGTCGGTTCGTAGTAAAACGATGACAGCAACGCGCATTGCCTGCCAACAGACAGGCCCTGGATGTTCGGCTCAATCATCCTGCGCCTCACTTGCCGGTCCAAGGCTTGAGCTTTCGTGACAAAAAGTCATTGGCGACGGCCAACACCCCGATCTTGGCGTGCAAGTCCTTGACCTGCTCTTCGTCGACATCAGGGGCCTTACGGCTGCCGCGTTAGAACACACCAGACGCGCCTTCAAGCAAGGCCCGCTTCCATTGATGGATCATCGTCGGGTGAACCCCGAACGGACTGGCCAGCTCGCTGACCGTCTCTTCGCCTTTCAGCGCGTCCAACGCCACCTTCGCCTTGAACTCCGGGTGATGTTGCCTCCGTTTCGACATATCTGATCTCCTTCGTTTTGAAGATCAGCAAACTACAAATTGCGGCTTACGTCAGTGTCCGATTTTTTGGGGGGGGTAGCTCAACACCTTTGATGCCCAGTTTGCGCATCAATCGCTCTGCTGTGCAGCGCGCTACTGAAGTGGTCCTGCTTTTCAGGACAGGTTTGCGGCTTAGCTAAGATGCATCAGGTTGGTTTTCATGCCGCCTTTAGTGCTTCCGTTTGGCCGAAGTATGCTGTGTCTGGCGTGCGCTTATCAAGGGCGGTGTGAGGGCGCTCAGAATTGTAAAATTCAATCCAGTCATCGATGATCCGTTTCGCGTGAAAACCGTCGGTGATTTCATGCAGATCGACCGCCTCCTGTTTCAACGACCGCCACAGGCGTTAGATAAGGATGTTGTCCAGATAGCGGCCCCTGCCATCCATCGAGATTTTGATTTTGACTTCAGCCAAAGTTGTGATCCAGCCGGAGCCTGTATATTGGCGTCCCTGGTCTGTGTTCATGATCTCTGGCTTGCCGTATTTGGAAATAGCCTCCTCCAGCGCCTCAATACAGAAGCTAGCATCCAGCGTATTTGAGAGCCGCCAAGTCAGCACTTTTCGCGTCGCCCAGTCCACAATTGCCACCAGATACAGAAAGCCATTTTTGACGGGCCCATCGCTTTAGCCCTTGTGACAAAGCTCGGGAACCGTAGCAACAGTTTGGCAGCGTAAGTCCCCGTGCCGCTCTCCACCGCCATCTGATCAATCTTGGCATTCAGTTCTTTGATCTCGCCGTCTTCGTTTTCAGCCTTTCTGACCTTGTCAGAGAAAACACCTGCCATGCCTTCGATCGCCTGTCGTTTCCATGTGCTCACCTACGTTGGGTGGGACTGTCGCTTGGCTACACCTTCTTGAACCGTCCGGTCATCGCGCAGCGCTTCAATCGCCGCGGCAGCTTTAAGCCGGCCTGAAAAATTCCATCGCATTGTCATTCTCGCAACCATTCGTTCGGGTCGGGAACATCTAACCCCGCTGTCCGGATTTGCCGGGCCACTTCAGTTCCCGGTGTTTGAGGCGGCAACGATTGCTGAGCGATTTGCGCCGGAAACCGGCTGACGCATCGGACAGCACACCGCAGGTGCGCACAACCATTCAGCCACCCGGAAAAGGTCGAGCCTCCCTCAAATCGTCTTTTTCTGAACCCGTTGGGCAAACCGGTACAGGCAAAACAGAAGCAGCAGGCAAACACAGCTGATCGTCCCCAAGGGGGCGGCAAACCCGCCGGTGACATCAGATAAGACACCAAACACAACAGGGCCTGCAACCCCGCCCATTTCGGCGGCTGTAAAAAACAACCCTCCCGCCAGCCCAAGGCTCTCTTGTGGCAAATGCGGTGTCTCCATCAGAATAAGGATCGCCACAGTCATCATCGCACCGCGCGCCATTCCCTGTAAGAACAGTCCGAAAAATAACGGCGCGCCCCCATCCGCCTGAAGCAAGAGGCTCGCGGTGAAAGACGCCGCAAACAGGCCTGCCATGACCCACAGCCGCCGGTCCGGCGTGGCAAATCGCGGGATCACAAGCGCAGACAGCACACCGACAAGCGACGGGACCGCCGCCCAATACCCCGCCTCGATTGCAGTAAACCCGCGATTGCGCAAAATCTCGGGAAGCCAGTTATTCAGCCCGTGATTGATGAAAAAAATACCGATACTCATCAACAGGATCAACCGGACGTCATAAATCCTGATAATCTTGGCGAATGCTCCAAGGTTGAATTTTTTGACGCGCGCCCCGGTTTCGGCCCATCGCGACAAGCCACCCGACAAGGCCAGCCAAAGTCCACCACTCAACGCAACAAGCCCGCCATAAAGCCACATGACCCCGCGCCAATCCCCAGATGCGAGCGGCAATGCCACGCTGTTGGTCAACGACAAAGCCACAATTCCGCCCAGATACGGGCCCGTCACATAAATCCCCATCGCAGTCGCGCGGTCGCGCCCCTCAAACAGCCTTGCGACAACCGCGGGCGCTCCGATCGAAATCATCGGGCCCCCTACTCCGAACAACGCCACCGCCAGAAGCAGTTGACCGGGTGTTTGGGCAAACCCGCGCACGACGGCAGAACCGGCCATAATCAGGACCGCAACAAACACCACACGCCGCGCCCCCAGCCGGTCAAGCAAGAGCCCGCAAGGAATGGCCGCAAGGATATAGGTCAGCGGCCAGGCTCCGAAAATGGCGCCCATTTGTGAATTGCTGATCCCCAACTCGGCACTGACCGGCCCCACAAGCGGTGCCATGGACGCGATCGTCAGACCAAAACAGAAATACACCAGCCAAAGACCAAGCAGCACCAACCAACGGTCACGGTGCGCATTGGCCGGTTCCGGTGACACCCCCTGCTCCCCGCGACCCGCGCTTTAGTAGCTGCGCGCCATTCCGAGAACATGCTGTCCAAGATAGCCAAGGATCATGTTCTTCGAGATCGGTGCCGTCTGATACAAGCGCGCCTCGCGCCATTTCCGCTCGATCCCGTACTCTCGTGCAAAGGCAAATCCGCCATAGGTTTGCATGCAGACTTCCGCCGCCGCCCAAGAGGCATCAGCCGCCAGCATCTTTGCCATATTCGCCTCTGCTGCGGCCTTGATACCGCTGTCGAACATCGCTGCCGCCTTGTTCACCATCAGTTCGGCCGCCATCGTATCTGCATAGGCTTTGGCGATCGGAAACTGGATCCCTTGATTGGCCCCGATAGGGCGTCCGAAAACCACACGGTCGCCGGCGTATTCCGTCGCCTTCCGGATAAAGAATTTGGCATCGCCAATGCACTCGTATGCGATCAGAATGCGTTCTGCGTTCATGCTGTCGACGATATATCGAAAACCTTTGCCCTCTTCACCGATCAACGTATCCGCCGGAATTTCGAGGTTATCGAAAAACACCTCGCAGGAATTATGGTTGATCATGGCGTCGATCTTGGAGAGCGTCAGGCCGTTGCCGACAGCCTCTCGCATATCCAGCAAAAAGACAGACATCCCGTCAGAGCGCTTTGCGCATTGATCCGCCGGTGTGGTCCGCGCCAACAACAACATGAGGTCGGATTCCATCGCACGGCTGGTCCAGACTTTTTGCCCGTTGATGACATAGGTTCCCTTGTCGGTCTTTTCGGCGCGGGTTTTCAACTGTGTTGTGTCGCTGCCTGTTGTCGGTTCGGTCACGCCAAATGCCTGCAATCGCAACGCGCCGGATGCGATGTCAGGCAGGTATTTCTGTTTTTGGGCCTCCGAGCCGTGCTTGAGCAATGTGCCCATCGTGTACATCTGCGCATGACACGCCGCCGCGTTGCATCCTGTGGAATGGATCGTCTCAAGCACCGCACCAGCCGCCGTCAACGGCAGTCCCGAGCCGCCATAGGTCTCGGGGATCAGTGCCCCCAGAAAACCAGATTCTGTCAGTTTTTGCACAAATTCCAGCGGATAGGCATTCCGGGAATCCAGCTTGTTCCAATAGGCGTTCGGAAAATCCTCGCACAGGCGCGCAACGGCATCCCGCACATCGGTCCACTGTACATCAACCGGCATCGTCAGTTCCGAAATGTCGAAATCATTCATCTTGCTTGTCCTGTTCTTCTAGATAACGTTTTTGGCCCTGAGCGCGGCAATCTCGGCACCACTCAAACCAAACTCCCCAAGCAGGGTATCGGTATGGGCGCCCGCATCGGGTGCCGCAATGTAGACACTGGCCGGTGTGCGCGACATCGAAATCGGCTGCCCCACAACCTTCGTGTTGCCGCGCACCGGATGATGAACCGGAACAGCCATGCCCAGATGCCTGACCTGCGCATCGGCAAAGACCTGATCCATCGTATAGATCGGACCCGCAGGCACACCGAAGGTTTCAAGTAAATCGACCCACTCATTCGTGCTGCGTTGCGCAAAAATCGGCGCCAAGGCGGCCCATAACTGCGGCCTGTTCTCGAACCGGGAAACGGAGTCCCGGTATTCCGGGCGCTCTGCCCAATCGGTCCGGTCAATCGCCCTGCAAAACGACAGCCATTGCGCATCCCCCGCAACCCCGAGATTGAGGTAGCCATCAGAAGTCGCCACCACCCCCATCGGAGTGACATACGGGTGCTCGTTACCCGACTGCGGCGGCACTTCGCCTTCGACAAGATAGCGCGCGGCCTGAAAATCCATCAACGCGATCTGCGCCTCCAACAGGGAGGTCGCCACCCATTGCCCCTGCCCCGATTTTTCCCGCTCGGCCAAGGCGATCAGAATGGCCGTCGACGCATAGAGCCCCGCCGTGCTGTCGGCAACCGCCGCCCCCGCACGCATCGGACCTTCACCCGGAACACCCGTCACGCCCATCAACCCGCCCATGCCCTGAGCAATCTGGTCAAAGCCCGCGCGCTTGGCATAGGGCCCGTCTTGTCCGAACCCCGAGATCGAGGCCAGAATGATCCGCGGGTTAATCGCCTTGAGTGCCTCGTATCCGATACCAAGGCGGTTTTTCACATCAGGGCGGAAATTTTCGACCACAATGTCGGCCGTCTCGACCATCCGCATGAAAATGGCCAGCCCCTCGGGCATCTTGAGGTTGAGCGTCAGCGACCGCTTGTTTCGATGCAGATTAAGCATGTCGTATCCGTGGCGCGCACCGCTGATCCCGGCATTGGGGTCAACGCCAACCGGCGCTTCGATCTTGATAACATCCGCGCCAAAATCAGCCAGCACCCGACAACACGTCGGCCCCGCACGCACCCGCGTCAGGTCCAGCACCTTGAGGTGTGACAGCGCCTCGGACGGCCCGTTCATGCCGGTGGCCCGTCATTGAAGGGCAAAAGGTCCGCCCCCCCTGTGCCATCCGCCGCCACGAACCAGTCGCCCATCATGCTTGACGTCACAAAAACCGTGTCCTCCCGCGCAGCCAGCAAATCTAGCGCCTGCTCGAAATAATAGGCAATATGGGGCACGCCGATAATATGCGGGTGCAGCGCCAGCGTGATCACACGCGGCTGCCCTGTGCGCGCGATTTCACGTTCATAAACAGCAACCGTTGCCTGCAACCGTTTCAGATACTCGTCGCTCGAGCCGTTTTGCACCGCATAGACCGGCACGTCGTTCAGCTCGAAAGTATACGGCAACCCGACCATCGGCCCATGCTTTGTCCGGATCCAGACCGGCAGGTCGTCCAGCACCCAATCATGCAGAAACTCGATCTTTTCGGATTTCAGAATATCGACTGTGTCCAAAGTCTCGCCCAGACCCGGCCCGAGCCATGCGCGGGTGGGCTTGCCCGAAACCTGCTCCAGTCGCGCAAGGCTGCGGCGAATGACATCGGTTTCGTCCTCGGCCTGCTTGAGAGATTGCTGGAACCATCCGTGGCCGACCAACTCCCAATTTGCCTCAACAACAGCCTGCATGAGGTCGGGATAGACATCGGCCACCTGCGCATTCGTGAACGCCGAGGCCGGCAGGCCGCGAGCGGCAAGCATATCCATGATCCTCGGCATCCCGCAGCGCATTCCGTATTCGACCCACGAATAATTCGGAATGTCGGGTGGCGGCGGGCTGGCACCGTGCGGGGCGGGAATGATCCCGCGCGGCATCGGCCGGTCAAAGGGCCAGTATTCGATGTTCATCACCACATGAACCATCAGCGGCTTGCCGTTCAGCGGTTCCAGCGGGGCGCGCCGGCTGGACATCTGATAGGGAATTCTGGGGTTCGACCACATCGACATGTCTCCTTAGCTGGTGTGCAAACGGAGCGCATCCGCCTGCCAATGAAGCCGGACCTGCGCGCCCGGAGCAGGCGCATTATGTATCATTTCAGAGATCTCGCGCGACACAATTTCTGTTCCGTCCGGCAGCCGCACCAGATGAGAGGTCGTCAACCCCAGATAAAAGCTTTCGCCGTAGGTGCCGGTCGTTCCGTGCCCGTCAGGCACGCCGCCATCTACATCAGCCGGCGACAGCTTAACCAGTTCGGACCGGATCGACAAATCCACCTGCTGACCCGCCTGCACATCGTGCCCGCGTTTGAGCACGGCAATCGACGTGCCTGCCACATCAACAGTCATTGTCTCGCCGCTTGCGTCCGTAACCCGCCCCGTCAACAGATTGTTTTCACCAACAAAGCTGGCTGTGAACCGCTTTTGCGGGGCTTCGTAGATATCGCGGGCGCGTCCGTGCTCGACCAGCTCGCCATTCGCCACCAGCGCGATCCGGTCGGCCACCGTCATTGCTTCTTCCTGATTGTGGGTCACGTGGATAAAGGTGATGCCCATCTTCTCCTGAAGATGCTTGAGCTCGACACACATATCCTTGCGAAGCTGTGCATCCAGCGCCGCCAACGGTTCGTCAAGCAGCAGGATATCCCGATCAAGCACCATCGCACGCGCAAGTTGCACCCGCTGTTGCTGCCCCCCCGACAATTCGTGCGGCTTGCGGTCGGCAAAACCCTTGAGGCCCACCATCTCGAGCATCGCTGCCGACTTTTCGGCGACATCACGCTTGGAAAAGCCCGCGACCTTCAACCCGTACCCCACATTGCCCAGAACAGTCATATGCGGAAACAGGGCATAGGCCTGAAACACCATCGTGGTGGGCCGCTTGTCAGGGGGTAAATGCCCCACATCGCGCCCGTGCAACAGAACATCCCCCGAAGTGGCTTTGTGAAATCCGCCGATGGTGCGCAGCAAAGTGGTCTTGCCACCGCCCGACGGCCCCAAAAGAACGAAATACTCGCCGGCGGCAATCGTCAGATTGACGTGTTTCAAGGCAACAACCGAGCCGTAATGTTTGGCAAGATTGCGCACCTCTACGGCGGGGGGCGTCAGGGTTGTCATAAATCGGTTCCTTGGTGTGTCATGACATGACCGGTTCGGCTTTTGCGCGCGCATCGCGCGTAAGCGTCTTGGACCGGATCATTGTCACAATGATGATACCGCCAATAAGGCCAATTGCGATGAAGCTGACCAGACTGGACATCGCATAGCTTTGGGGTGACATGCCGGTGTTCAGCATCTGGCTGACAAGCACTGTGGTGAATGTGTCGAACCCGCCCTTGAGCAAACTGGTGCGAGTATATTCGTTAAAGCACAAGATCACCGTAAACGAACACGCGCTGAGGATACCGGCACGGATCTGCGGAAATTCAATGTCCCGGAACGCCCGCCACCCGTCCGCCCCGCACGAGCGCGCCGCCTCGGTCTGTTCGCTGCGATAGCGCCCCATCGTGATCAGGATCACAATGAACGAATACGGGATCGTATAGATAATCAACCCGATAACAGCCGTCATGAA
>JBLHUT010000173.1:0-7881 GCA_047629975.1 Paracoccaceae bacterium | reverse complement strand
AAAGGCATGTTGGCGGTCTCGGCTGTCGTGATCGGTATATTCGTCGGCTATCTGTACGCCATGGCGATGGGGATGGTCACACTTGAGGGCATCACAACAAGCTGGGGCCGCGCGGCGATGTTCAATATGCCCGTCCCGTTCAAGTACGGCTTCGAATTGAGCTTCGCCGCGATTGTCGGCTTTTGCCTGATGGCGTTTGTTTCGGCGGTTGAAACGGTCGGCGATGTGTCCGGCATCACCAAGGGTGGCGCCGGCCGCGAGGCAACCGAAGCAGAGATCACAGGCGCGACCTATGCCGACGGTGTCGGTACGGCGGTTGCCGGTGTGTTCGGCGGTTTTCCGAACACATCCTTTAGCCAGAACGTCGGCCTGATCGCCATGACGGGTGTCATGTCGCGCCATGTTGTCACCATCGGCGCGATTTTCCTGATCGTGTGCGGGTTGATCCCCAAGGTCGGTGCCGTCATCCGCACAATCCCGATCGAGGTTCTTGGCGGTGGAGTGATCGTGATGTTCGGCATGGTTGTGGCGGCGGGCATCTCGATGCTGTCCGACGTGAAGTGGAACCGTCGAAATATGGTGATCTTTGCAATTGCCCTGTCCATCGGGCTGGGTCTTCAGCTTGATCCAAAGGCGGTTCAATACCTGCCCGATACGCTGCGCATCCTGATGACATCGGGTTTGTTGCCTGCAGCACTGATCGCAATCGTTCTGAACCTGATCCTGCCGGAAACATTGTCCGACGAGGCCACCGAAGAAGTCTCGGGTGGCATGTCAGGGCACGGCACAGGATCGGTTGACGGCAAATAGACTGCGGCGACGCAGTGTTTGACAATAGTAAGGCTCGGTCATTGGACCGGGCCTTACTTGTGGCGCCACTAGCCTTTGTTTGCCCGAACGCGCGGCGTATACCACTGCCCGCCCCGCAGGGTACGCCCGTGCGCATTGCCGGTACGGTTGTCACGATCTGTTGTTAGCCCTCATTCGTGGCGCAACGCATCTATCGGGTTCAGTCGGGCAGCACGCCGGGCGGGGAAATAGCCAAAGACCACCCCGACCGCCGCAGAGAACGCAAACGCCAAAAGCACAAATCCGGGGTCCGGTATGAAAGGCACGTCCAGCATTTTCGCCCCGGCAAATCCCAGCAACAACCCGACAACAACCCCGATCAACCCTCCGATCAGCGACAGCACGATTGCCTCGACCAGAAACTGTGTCAGCACCTGCCGCGACTGCGCCCCGACAGCCAGCCGGATGCCGATTTCGCGGGTGCGCTCGGTCACCGACACCAGCATGATGTTCATGATCCCGATCCCTCCCACCAGCAGGCTGACTGCGGCGACCCCCGACAACAACCCCGTCAGAATATCCGTGATCCCCGAAAGCATGGTCGCAATCTGGCGCATGTCCATAACCGTGAAATCATCCTCCCCTTGCGGGCCGATCCGGCGAAGGTCGCGCATCAATCTTTCGATGGCGTCCTTGGTGCGGTCAATAGAGGCCCCCTGCCGGACCGAGACAAATATTGTCGAGACATCCGTATTGCCGGCAATGCAGCGGTGGAATGCCTTGATCGGCAAGAGCACAAAATCGTCTTGGTCACTGCCAAACGTAGAGGCTCCTCTTGAGTGCACAAGCCCCACAACAACGCACCATAGCGCCTTGATCCGGATTGTCTCTCCCACGGGGTCGGCACGACCAAAAAGCCCTGACCGGACGGTTTCGCCCAAAGTACAAACAGGTTTGCCAGACTAAATTTCGCCTTGTGCGAACAGACGCCCCCGCGCAAGCTCCCATCCAGCGGCGGCAAAGTACCTGTTGTCTGTCCCGATCACATCGGTGCGCCGGTTCTCGTTGCCAAAGACAACCCGCGCGCGCGTTGCGGCTATCGGGGCCACGATGTTGACCGATGCGATTTGCGCACCAACAGCGTCGGTTTCGCGCAAAGTAAACATCGGTGCCGCAGCACTTCCCGGACTGCCGTGCATCAAATCCTGCCCTGGCAGGATCATCAGCGTGTTGGCCCCCCGACAATTCGGATGGAGCGTGATGGGCACGGTCCTCGAGCCCGACCTTGGCCAGCGCTTCGCGGGCAAGGAGAGGCAGACCCTTGTAGATCAGCGGCAGTTCAACGTTTTCCAACGCACTGGTGCGCGCCAACAAATTATAGCCCTGAAACACGAACCCCAGATAGTGACGCCGCAACAAGGCCCGCTGGTCGCGCGTCAATCCCGCAACACCAACCCCCTCGAACAGGTACTCTCCGCCGGTCGGGGCATCCAGATAGCCGATCACGTTCATGGCCGTCGGTTTACCCGATCCGATGGGGCCCATGATCACCACGAACTCGCCACGGCCGATGCACAGGTCGATGCCGTCAAGCGCGCGCACAACGGTGTCGCCCTGCCCGTAGATGCGGCTGATGCCAGTCAGCCGGATCAGCGGCGCCGCCGTGTTTTTCATCGGACTGATCCGTAATCACAAGATCCCCCTGCGCTACCGGACCTTTGATAATTTGCGTGATCTGTCCGTCGCTTGAGCCGGTGCGCACCGCAACTTCATGCGCGGTGGCGCCCTCCAGAAGCCACAGGGCCTTGGTGTCGGCACGGCGCACATCAGGGCCACCAGCCCGATATCCGCCTCGTCGATGTCCACCTGCAACTCCATATTTGTCAGATCCTCGGCGATTGTGAACAGAAGCGGCGCAGACAGGGCCGAGGCGACAATCTGGCCCGCATCCACCGCCCGATCAAGCACCACACCCCGGATCGGCGAGCAGATACAGGCCTTTTCCAACTCCGCCTGTTGCAGATCCAGATTGGCCTGTGCCAGCGCCCTGTCCGCAATCGCCGACTGCTCCTCGGCCTGCGCGCGCATGAACGCGGCGCGTTGCGACACAAATGTCTGATGCGCCGTGATCCCGCGTTCTTCGAGGTTGAGGGCCGTGTCGTATTTTGTCTGCGCCTCGTCCAACGTGGCCCGCGCCATGGCCACCCGTGCCACCGCAGACGCAAGCCCGGCCTGACGCACGGCCAACTGTGCCTCCAGCTTGATGGTGTCCAACTCGGCCAAAACCGTGCCGACATCGACAACGTCGTTGTAATCGACATGAACAGATTTCAGGGTACCGGACAATTCGCTCGAGATTTCGACCAGATGGGTCGGCTCGATCGTGCCGGTGGCGGTCATCGTCACGCTGAAATCGCTGATTTGCGCGGCTGCTGTGACGTAGTGCACTGTCGCGTTGCGCTGTGAGGATGCCACCCAAAGCCACAGCCCGACCCCGAGCAGCACCAAAACACCAATTGCCCCCGCCGCACGGGCGCCGCGGTGCGCACGGCGATGCAAGCCAAGTGTTCTTTCTACTTCTGACTGAGACGAAGGCATGGTTCTGTCCGTTCCCCAAGGTTGGTTGGCTGTCATGGCGCAGCAAAGATGGCCTTTCGTATTCAGAACTCGATTTGACCCGCTTCGAGTGTCCCGCTGCGCGGTGATCTCTTGTGCGCCCCGACAGCGCGCCCGCGGCCTTTTGTGATCGTTTTGCCAATTGTGCCATCCGGGTACGTCTTTCACAGGGTGTTGTGACATGTTCGCGACGGGCGAGGCTTGATTTTGATCAACACCAGCCCGCACCATTTATCAGCGCCATGAGGCGGCCGGATCAAGGATACCTTTCAACAGACCGAACGAATTGATCACGCCACCCGTCAAGGCCCCATTTCGGTGCCAACGCGCACCACATCAAAAATGAACGTTGTTCATAAATTCTGTTGACGGAGCGCTTGTGGAGCTTTAGTGATTATGAACATCGTTCATAAGGATGACTTCAATGACCAAAATAGCCCCCTGCCTCGCATTGGTTGCGACACTTTTTGTCACTCCCGCTATCGCCGGCCCCAGTGGTCAACACTCTGCAAAATCGGTGCAGCACAGCGGTCAGGCCGCAAGCCACGGATCTGCGGCGCTCTCGACCGGCGCCGCCACCGTCAGCGCCGTGCCCCTTGTTATCTTTGGGGCGTCTATCGCCATTTCAGGGTCTGCCCTTGAACAGATCGGCACAGACACGCTTGAGCTTGGCAACGACCTAGCGCGGGTCGGCACGGGTCAACCGATCACCAGAACCGCAGTAACGCCGAACGGCGCACCAACGCTCGATTGAGCAGATTCAGGAGAGTGACAATGCGCCATTTATTGTGGGTATTACTTTTTGTTCTGGGCACTTTGCTGCCCAACCTAGCATCTGCCGGCAGCAGCGAAGGAGGCGACCCCGTGCTGCCATCCGCCAAAGTCGCGGCCTTTGCGAACATCGTGCAACACGATCTTGCCGCACGCGGGGTGCCAATTGCGATTGTGGCCCGCATGGGCCGCGACCCGGCCCTGCTTCCCGCAGGCGTTCGCTACACGCATGTAAGCTTCTGGGTATATTCACAAATCACCCACGCAGACGGCAGCACAGGGCGCGGCTATCAAGCCTATAATCTGTATCAGGAAAGCGGCAACCAGACCCGAAGCCGTCTGGTACAAGACAGCCCTGCGGATTTTTTTGCAGGCGCGCATCGACTGGATGCCGGCATTATCATTCCCGATGTGCGTCTTCAGAAAAAGCTGCTGAAGATCATCGGAAGCCCTGCCTATTCGGCACTCCATAACCCGCGGTATTCGGTCCTCGCCAATCCCAATACCAGCACGTTCCAGAACTGCACCGAACACACACTCGATATTCTGATGGCAGCCCTTTACGACACGCAGGACATCCCGCAGATCAAGGCCAATATTACCGCCCATTTCACACCGCAGGACATCCGGCTTGGCGGTGTAAAAAGATTTCTTGCACCGGTAGCATCCAAAGCGCTTACAACCAAAGACCACGGCGCAAAAGTTGCCACCGCGACATTCGGATCCATTGCGCGGTTCATGCGTGCGAACAAACTGGCCACGAAAATCTACACAATAACACCTGAGAAAACCCGGAACTTCTAATTCAGAACACGCCCTCCCTCCCCCGTGCAAAGGGGGGAGGCCGGCATCAACGGCACAAGCCCGGGCATTCACCACGGAACGGTCCGTTGAACGCCCCCTGTCAGGGCGCTGGAACAGCCAGATGGATACCGCGCGTCATCGCCTCGACCAGCCCGTGAACCTCAGAGGACAGGAATTCTGGCGGGGTGCCCACGAAACGTCCGTGAAAAGACAATTGCACCACCCCGTGTACCGACGCAAACAACGTTTGCGCCCGCAAACGCAAGGCATCAGGACCCAGATCGGGGCGCATTCTGGACAGCGGCTCGATCAATTGCTCGATCAGAACCGCATGTTCCTTTTTATGCCACTCCGGCACATCGACACCGTCGGGAAGCCGGTGAAAAAAGATCGCCGACCACAGGCGTGTGTTGGTAACCGCAAAATCAACATAGCCTTGTGCCAGTGCCTGCATCTTTTGGGCCGGTGGCGCGTCTTCGGGCACCGCCGCGCGCAGGGCCTCCCCCAGTCGGGAGAGGGTCCGCGAATTGACCAGCAAGACAAGTTGGTCCAGATCCTCCACCGAATTGTAAAGCGCACCAAGCGCGCAACCAGCCGTTGCGGTCACATCCCGCGCCTTCAGGCCGCGCAGCCCTTTTTGGGCGATCTGTGCTTCGGCGGCATCGATCAGACGCTGGCGCAGATCCTCGCGCTTGCTGTCTCGTGTCTGTGTCAAACGGTCTCTCCAAAATAATATGAACGGCGTTCAATAAAACGCTTGAACGACGTTCATGCCTGCGTTACCAATTAATGAACGTCGTTCAAATAACAGGAGACAACAGAATGTTCAAACAGATAATGACCCTTGCCCGTGGCCGCCTGATCGACAATTCCCAAGCGATTCTGGATGCAAACGCACTGGACCTGCTGCGCCAACAAATGCGCGACGCCGCTCAGGGGGTCAAAAAATCCCGCACTGCCGTGGCCGTTATCATTGCCTATGCCGAGCGCGAAAAAACGGCACTGGCGCGGATCGAGACACAAATCATTGATCTTGAGGAAAGAACGATGGCCGCCCTTGCACAAGACCGCGAAGACCTCGCTGGCGATGCGGCACGCACGATAGCCAGACTTGAAGGGGAGCGTGACACAACCCAACAAGCGATCAACGCCTATCAGGCACAAATTACCCGCCTGCGGACCTGCCTGTCGGAAAGCGAAACCTGTCTGCGCGATTTGCAGCGAGGCCAACATCTGGCCGAGGCCAATGAAAAAGCCGTCCGCGTGGGGGCCGCCATGCCCGCAGGCGCAAGAAACGACCTGACAGAGGCGCAAGTAACGCTCAAACGGCTGCAAGAGCGGCAGGCCCACGCCGATGCGACGGCCTCTGCCCTGATCGACCTTTCGGTAGACGCAAATGCGGAAACCATGGTTCGCAGACTGGCCGACCACGGCTGCGGACTGCCGCTGGAAACCAACGCATCGGCCGTGCTTGATCGCCTGAAAAAGAAGGCCGCACGCTAGCGCCGCCTTCTGCTTCTCCCTTTCCAATCATCCTGACCCTGTTCAAAAGGACACCACAAATGAACACTTACATCAGCAAACCGACACAATCGTGGAACATCTTCACTTATCTGCAATTCGTTATCGCCTGCGGAATGATGGCCGGAGGTATCTACAGTCTCGAAGCAAGCTTCTCTGCCAAAGGGTTTTATGCCATGGCCGCAATCATGCTCGTCAGCTCGACCGCGGCCATAACAAAAGCCATTCGTGATACCGAAGAAGGCGCACGCATTTACAACAAGCTCGAGGATGCCAAGACAGAGCGGCTTTTGGCCGAAGTCAGCGGATCAGATACAATGTAGTCGGCAAATGGGGCAAAGCATGTTTGTGATCCTTTGCCCCGGCACCCCGATCAGACCTTTTTGTTCATCGCACCGCGGCAACCACCCCGTGCGATGGTGCCGGCCGGATCACTCCGGCGGCGCGACCGCCCGGCACCCGCGATCGCACTCATAAGGCGTCCTCACCGGGTCTAATTTTTGGGGTATTATAATACCTATTTACCAAGCATCTGAAAACATTCAATATTAATGCCCCAAGCTTGCTTGACTGCGCCACAAGAAACGTTAGAAGTCGTTCATCCCACGCCGGCAATCGGCGCTGCCTTTGCGCAGACACTCAAGACCAGGGTATGAACCTATGAAAACCTTTTCTGCTAAACCGGCAGACATTGATAAAAAGTGGATCCTGATCGACGCCGAAGGCGTTGTTCTGGGACGGCTTGCATCAATTGTTGCCATGCGCCTTCGTGGCAAGCACAAAGCGACCTTTACTCCTCACATGGATATGGGCGACAATGTGATTGTCATCAATGCCGACAAAATCCAGTTGACCGGCAACAAGCGTGACAATCCGAACTACTGGCACACAGGATATCCGGGCGGCATCAAGTCCCGCACAACCGGTCAGATCCTCGAAGGCAAGTACCCCGAGCGCGTTGTCACTCAAGCCGTCAAGCGCATGCTTCCCGGCAACAAGTTGAGCCGTCAGGTCATGACCAACCTGCGTGTTTATGCAGGTGGTGAGCACCCGCATGTAGCACAGGCGCCTGAAGTACTGGACGTTGCGTCCATGAACAAGAAAAACACCCGGAGCTGACACCGATGGCCGATGAAATCAAATCTCTCGAAGAGCTGAACGCTGCCGTCCAAGGCACCGAAGCAGCCCTCGTCGCCGCGTCCATCGCTCCGCCGGAGCCACAGCGCGACGCGCTGGGTCGGGCGTATGCCACCGGCAAGCGGAAGGACGCCGTCGCACGCGTCTGGATCAAGCCCGGCTCTGGCAAGGTGACTGTAAATGGCAAGGAAATGGCGACGTATTTCGCCCGTCCCGTGCTTCAGATGATCCTGCGCCAGCCAT
>JBLHUT010000172.1:0-7972 GCA_047629975.1 Paracoccaceae bacterium | reverse complement strand
ACACCCGAAATCACCTACAGGAGATATCACATGACATTCATGCGCACGTTCCTTGGCGCGACAGCCGCCATGGCACTCACTGCCGGAGCAGCCCTCGCTGACCCTGCATTGGTTTTTGACCTTGGCGGCAAATTCGACAAATCCTTCAACGAAGCAGCCTATGCTGGCGCGAAACGTTGGGCCGACGAAACCGGTGGCACGTACCGCGAGATCGAGATGCAGTCCGAAGCACAGCGCGAACAGGCCCTGCGCCGGCTGGCTGAATCCGGCTCCAACCCCGTTGTGATGACCGGCTTTGCCTTTGGCAATGTCCTGTCCGAGGTCGCCCCCGATTATCCGGATACGTCGTTTGTGATCATCGACATGGTCGTCGACCAGCCCAACGTGCGGTCGGTCGTATTCAACGAGCACGAAGGCTCGTATCTGGTCGGTATGATGGCCGCCAGCGCCTCCAAGACCGGCACAGTCGGCTTTATCGGCGGTATGGACATTCCGCTGATCCGCAAGTTCGCATGCGGCTATGTACAAGGCGTCAAGGCAGTGAACCCCGATGCAACCGTGATCCAGAACATGACCGGCACCACCCCGTCGGCATGGAACGATCCGGTAAAGGGCTCTGAGTTGACCAAGGCACAGATCAGCCAGGGGGCCGATGTGGTCTATGCTGCCGCAGGCGGCACCGGTGTCGGCGTTTTGCAAACAGCCGCGGACGAGAATATTTTGTCGATCGGTGTGGACAGCAACCAGAACTACCTTCACCCCGGTCAGGTCCTGACCTCGATGCTCAAGCGGGTGGACAACGCGGTCTACAAAGCCTTCACCGATGGCCCCGGGCTTGAAACCGGCTTTAACGTGATGGGCCTTGCCAATGGCGGCGTCGGTTATGCGGTTGACGAATTCAACGCCGGTCTGGTCAGTGCCGACATGCAGGCCATTGTTGACGAGGCTGCGGCCAAAATCGCCGATGGCAGCCTGATGGTCCATGACTACATGTCAGACAACGCCTGCCCGGCCATGTGATCGTGCCGCGCACATCACTTTGACAAAACGAGCAAGGGGCCGAACTGCGCAAGCAGAACGGCCCCTTGTCGCTTCAACGCACAAGACCCGAAAGGATCAGGCACGCCCATGACGCAACTGGCCATAGAACTGCGCGGGATCTCGAAGGCTTTTGGTCCGGTGCAGGCGAACAAGAACATCTCGATCCAAGTGACCCAAGGCACGATCCACGGCATTATCGGCGAAAACGGCGCGGGAAAGTCGACTTTGATGTCAATCCTTTACGGGTTCTACAAGGCCGACAGCGGCGAAATCCTGATTGGTGGCAAACCGACCCTGATCCCCGACAGTCAAGCCGCCATCGCAGCCGGTATCGGCATGGTCTTTCAGCATTTCAAACTGGTCGAGAATTTCTCCGTGCTCGAGAATGTCATTCTGGGGGCCGAGGACGGCCCGCGGCTTGGGCCCTCGCTGCGCAAGGCGCGCAAGCAATTGACCGAACTGGCCGCAGAATACGAGTTGAACGTCGACCCTGATGCGCTGATCGAGGAGATCGGCGTGGGCATGCAGCAACGGGTCGAAATCCTCAAGGCGCTGTACCGGCAGGCCGATATCCTGATCCTTGACGAGCCGACCGGCGTGCTGACCCCGCCGGAGGCCGATCAGTTGTTCCGCATCCTGCGCCGTCTGCGCGCCGAGGGCAAAACGATCATTCTGATCACCCATAAATTGCGCGAAATCATGGATGTAACCGACACGGTCAGCGTCATGCGACGCGGCGAAATGACAGCCACGGTCAAGACGGCCGGCACCAGCCCTGAACAACTGGCCGAGTTGATGGTCGGGCGCAAAGTGCTTTTGCGGGTCGAAAAGGCCCCTGCAAGACCGGGCAAAACAATGCTGAAGGTCCGCAACCTGAAGGTCACCGACGAGAAAGGCGTGGCGCGCCTGAAAGGCGTGTCGTTCGACATCCGCGCCGGCGAGATTCTGGGCGTGGCGGGGGTGGCCGGCAACGGGCAGTCGGAACTTCTGGAAGTGCTAGCCGGATACCGCACAGGCACCGGAGAAATCGAGGTTAACGGCACTTCCATCGACTTGACCGGCACACGGTCGGACGCACGGTCACGGCGTGCGCGCGGCATTGCCCACGTCCCCGAGGACCGCCAGCGCGAGGGCCTGATCATGGACTACACCGCGTGGGAGAATACCGCCTTTGGCTATCAGGATGATCCACGGTATCAATCTGGCCTGTTCATGAACAATGCCGCCATTCGCGAAGATACTGCCGAAAAAATGGGGCGTTTTGACGTGCGCCCGCCCAATCCCAAACTCAATGCCAAGAACTTTTCAGGGGGAAACCAGCAAAAGCTCGTGCTGGCGCGCGAGATAGAACGCGACCCGGATCTGTTGCTGATCGGGCAGCCGACGCGCGGGGTGGACATCGGTGCCATCGAATTTATCCACCAGCAAATCGTGCGATTGCGCGATCAGGGCAAGGCGATATTGCTGGTGTCGGTTGAACTCGAAGAAATTCTGTCGCTGTCGGATCGCATCGCGGTGATGTTCGACGGTCGGATCATGGGCGAGCGTGACGCCACGACAACCGATGAAAAAGAGTTGGGCCTGTTGATGGCCGGAATGACCGGAAAGGCCGCGTGACATGGATGTGATGCCGAAATGGGCAGATGTGGTGCTGGTGCCGCTGATCTCGCTTTTACTGGCCTTTATTTTGTCGGGGCTGGTGATTGTGGCCATCGGCGAAAGCCCTGTCGAGGCGCTCAAGATGATGGTGTCGGGGGCGCTCGGGTCAACCTATGGCTGGGGCTACACGCTGTATTACGCGACCAACTTCATGTTCACGGGCCTTGCCGTGTCGGTTGCCTTTCACGCGCGGTTGTTCAACATCGGCGGCGAGGGTCAGGCCACCCTCGGCGGGCTTGGTGTGGCGCTTGTGTGTTTGTCGGTGCCGTGGCCCCATTGGGCGCTGGCGTTGCCGGCTGCCATGATCGGAGGAGCGTTGTTCGGTGCCGCGTGGGCCGCGCTGCCCGCGTGGCTTCAGGCACGGCGCGGCAGCCATATTGTGATCACCACAATCATGTTCAACTTCATCGGTGCGGCGGTTCTGAACTATATGCTGGTGAATGTGTTGCGCCCTGACGGGGCGATGGACCCTGCGACCGCACGCTTTCCGGACGGCGCAAAATTGCCCACTTTGCATGACATTTTTGGCACGTTCGGCATCCCGTTTTCCAAGGCCGCCCCGGCAAACATTACCTTTTTCATTGCCTGCATTGCCTGTGTTCTGGTCTGGCTTTTGATCTGGCGCACGCGTCTGGGGTACGAAATCCGCGCCTATGGCCATTCGGAGCCTGCCGCGATCTATGCCGGAATTCGCCCTGTAAAGATCATCATGATTACAATGATCATTTCCGGCGGG
The DNA here is from genome assembly GCA_047629975.1 of Paracoccaceae bacterium. GTDB lineage: Bacteria > Pseudomonadota > Alphaproteobacteria > Rhodobacterales > Rhodobacteraceae > JBLHUT01. The sequence continues at coordinate 4,536 of JBLHUT010000172.1, read as the reverse complement.
CTTGCCGGGTTGATGGCGATCAACAACGTCATGGGCGAGGCAGAGCGGCTTGTCCTGAATTCGGTCGAGGGAGCGGGGTTCATCGGCATCGCCGTGGCGTTGATGGGGCGTTCCCATCCGCTCGGGGTGGCGATTGCGGCCATTCTATTCGGTTTTTTGTATCAGGGCGGGGCCGAACTGGCGCTGTTTACTTCGATCCCACGAGAATTGATCGTTGTTATTCAGGCTCTGGTGATCCTCTTTACCGGCGCCCTGGACAACATGGTCCGGATCCCGATCGAAAAGATATTCCTCAGATTGCGGAAAGGGTAGGCAAATGGATTTCATGACCCTCCTGCAGGTGCTGGACAGCACGATGCGCCTTGCGACACCACTTTTGCTGGCGTGCCTTGCGGGTCTTTTTTCAGAACGCGCAGGCATTTTCGACATCGGCCTCGAAGGCAAGATGCTGGTGGCGGCGATGTTCTCGGCGGCCGTGGCCTATGTGTCCGGTTCGGTCTGGCTGGGGCTTTTGGCGGGCATCGCGGCCTCCCTTGCGCTTTCGCTTTTGCATGGTCTGGCCTCCATCACCTTTCGCGGGAACCAACTGATTTCCGGTGTGGCTATCAATTTCCTTGCGGCTGGTCTGACGGTTCTGATCGCGCAAAGCTGGTTTTCCCAAGGCGGCAGGACGCCGTCGCTTTTTGGCGGGGCTAGGTTCGAGCAGATCACCCTGCCGTTTGCCGAAAGCCTGTCGACTGTGCCTGTTCTTGGCCCGATCTATACCGAGCTGCTGTCGGGGCATTCGATACTGGTTTATGTGGCGCTGGCCTGTGTTCCGGCCACTTGGTACATCTTGTATCGCACAAGGTTCGGCCTGCGGTTGCGCGCCGTGGGCGAGAATCCGGCCGCAGTGGATACCGCCGGTGTTTCGGTCGTTGGCATCCGGTTTGCCGCGGTCGCGATCTGTGGTGTTTTGTGCGGCATTGCGGGGGCGTATCTGTCAACGGCGCTGCAGGCGGGGTTCGTCAAGGACATGACCGCAGGGCGGGGCTACATCGCACTTGCGGCGCTGATTTTTGCGAAATGGCGTCCTTGGTATGCGCTGTATGCCTGCTTGCTGTTCGGTCTGCTCCAGGCCCTTGCCCTGCGGTACCAGAATATTGATCTGGGTGGTTTCATCATTCCCGTACAGGTCATGGACACCCTTCCCTATATCTTGACGGTGGTGATCCTTGCCGGGTTTGTCGGCAAGGCAGTCCCACCCCGCGCCGGCGGAGAGCCCTATGTCAAAGAGCGATAAGCCCCTTTTCGATCAAGAGGGGTTTATTGAAGGCTTTTGAGGCAGAATTCTAGATTTGGCATCCGCAACAATATTGCCTAAGTCAGTTTGCCAAGGTTATACTTGAACATGCAGATATACCTCCCCATCGCCGAAGTCTCCGTGAACGCATTTCTATTGCTTGGCTTGGGCGGGCTTGTGGGGATTTTGTCAGGTATGTTCGGGGTCGGTGGCGGCTTTTTGATGACGCCTTTGTTGTTTTTCATCGGCATCCCCCCTGCCGTTGCGGTCGCAACACAGGCCAACCAGATTGTTGCCTCTTCGTTTTCTGGCATCCTCGCACATCTCAAACGCAAGACTGTCGATTTCCGGATGGGCACGGTTTTGCTTGTCGGTGGATTGATCGGATCGACCATCGGCGTGATGATCTTCAATGTGGTCAAGGAACTTGGACAAGTCGATCTGCTTGTCAAAGTCTGCTATGTTGTTTTCCTTGGCGTCATTGGCGGGCTGATGTTTTTCGAAAGCCTTGGAGCCATTCGCAGGGCCCGATCCGCCGCAGCCGGGCGCCCCCGCAAACTTGTGCGCAAACAGCGCGGTTGGGTTCATGCCTTGCCATTCAAAATGCGATTTCGGACCTCAGGGCTTTATATCTCGGTGCTTCCACCGCTGATTGTCGGGCTTATCGTCGGCATACTCGGGGCGATGATGGGTGTCGGAGGCGGGTTCATCATGGTGCCTGCCATGATCTATATTCTGGGAATGCCAACAAAGACGGTGATCGGCACATCCTTGTTCCAGATTATCTTTGTGACCGCGTTCACGACGCTTTTGCATGCGGTAACAAACTACACAGTCGATATGGCTTTGGCTTTGCTGTTGCTTCTTGGCGGTGTGGTCGGGGCACAGGTTGGCGCAAGGATCGGCCTGAAACTCAAGGCGGAACAGTTGCGCATTCTTCTGGCGCTGATTGTCCTGAGCGTGTGTGGCAAGGTCGCGTTTGATCTGCTGGTTCAACCGGTCGAGCTTTATACGCTCAGCATGGTGGTGGCGTCATGACCATGCGCTTTTTAATCTGGCTCACACTTGTTCTGTCGGTGTGGGCATCACAGTTGGCCGCACAGGATGTTGTTGCCGATCTGAGCCAGAACCGTGTCGGGATCACAGCAAGCTTTGACGGCTCCGAGATCCTGATTTTTGGCGCGATACAACGCGACGCCCCAATGACCGACACGGAAAAACTGGATGTGATCATAACCATATCAGGGCCACTGACGCCGGTTATGGTGCGCAAAAAATCCAAAGTGGCGGCGATATGGCTCAATACCGAAGCGGTCGAGGTCGACTCGGCCCCGAGTTTCTACAAGATCGCCACGTCAGCCCCGATTCAGGAAATCCTGTCCGAGACCGCAGACTTGCGGCACAAGATTTCGATCCCTCGGGCGATCCGGTCTGTTGGTGCCCCCGAAGAAATTCTGGATGCCACCAAATTCACCGAGGCCCTGATCCGTATCCGGACCGCAGACGGGCTCTATCGGGTCGAGGAGGGGGCCGTTTCCATTCTTGACCGCACCTTGTTCCGAAGCCAGGTGGCCCTGCCCTCGAACCTGATCGAAGGCGATTATACCGCGCGAATATTCCTTTTGCGCGACAAGGATGTCATCGCCCAGCACGACACACAGATCGACGTGCGCAAGGTCGGGCTGGAGCGTCTCATCTACCGGTTGGCGCATGACCAGCCTCTTGCCTACGGGCTGCTCTCGCTGGCGATCGCAATTCTGGCGGGATGGGGCGCGTCGGTGGTGTTTCAGTACATCAGGACCTGAGAATTACCGCCATGGAAACCTGCTTATCCAGTGGTGGTGCATTGGCGGACAAAAAAGAACCCCGAATGCGGCGCGGCTCCCGCCCAAAAAACGCTTATTGCGTCTTTGGTTGGGCGTGGCAGCCGGGGCTGCGCCCCCGATCACAATGAAGCGATACCGGTGACGGCCCGCAGGCTTCAGGCGCTTTGTGCCAGACGTTCTTCGAGAACTTCAAAAGGGACAGACTGGGCATTCTTTGCCGCCCGGATAACCAACGATGTCTTCACGCTTGCGACATTCGGTTCAGCCGTGAGATGGCCCGTCAGGAAGCTTTGAAACGTCGACAGGTCCGGCGCGACGCATTTCAGAATGAAGTCGATCTCGCCGTTGAGCATATGGCATTCGCGCACCAGTGGCCACGCCCGACACTTTTCTTCAAAGGCAGAAAGATCCACCTCGGCCTGACTTGACAGACCCACCATCGCGAACACCTGCACCTCGAAGCCGAGGCTGCGAGCATCAATATCGGCATGATATCCACGAATGAAACCGGCATCCTCAAGTGTGCGAACACGGCGCAAACAAGGCGGAGCCGAGATACCGACCCGCCGCGCAAGCTCCACGTTTGTCATCCGTCCGTCGGCCTGAAGCTCCGCAAGGATCATTCTGTCGATCGGGTCCAGCTTGGTCGTTGGCATAACATCTCTCCCTTGACGTTTAGCTACGTCAGACAAAGCCGCTGCGCAACAATATTTCAGATATGCGCAATAAAGTGTATACCAACCGGCATGGCAAAATGTGTCGACCGGGCACGCAGACCTGTTCAACTGGCACAATGCGCCCTATATGAGCATTTCTTCGAGCAACAGTCGTCATGAGGTTTCAAATGTCCAACAGCCGCCACACCCGCGTTCTGATCATCGGCTCCGGACCGGCGGGATACACCGCCGCAGTCTATGCCAGCCGCGCGATGCTGGATCCTATTCTGGTTCAGGGCATCCAGCCCGGCGGACAATTGACAATCACGACCGAGGTTGAAAACTGGCCCGGCGACACGACCGTTCAGGGGCCCGACCTCATGATCCGAATGGAAAGCCACGCCCGCGAGGTCGGCACCGAGATTATTTCCGACTACATCAGCAGCATCGACCTGTCCAAGCGTCCCTTTACGGCCATTGGCGATGGCGGCACGGTGTACACGGCCGACGCCGTTATCCTTGCGACAGGAGCGCAGGCGAAATGGCTGGGCCTTCCCTCCGAAGAAAAGTTCAAGGGGTTTGGCGTGTCGGCCTGTGCCACTTGCGACGGGTTCTTTTATCGCGGCAAGCAGGTGGTTGTAATCGGGGGCGGCAACACCGCCGTCGAAGAAGCGCTGTTCCTGACGAATTTTGCCGAGAAGGTAACGCTTGTTCACCGTCGTGATACGCTGCGTGCGGAAAAGATTTTGCAGGACCGGTTGTTCAAGCACCC
>JBLHUT010000171.1:0-7973 GCA_047629975.1 Paracoccaceae bacterium | reverse complement strand
ATGCAAAATCGCGTCCGAAGTCTCTGACTTCTGCAGATAGATCAGGTTAACAGGCTTGGCTGCACGTCCTGTGGCACGGATGCAGATACCTTGTGTTGCATAACCGGTATTCAGCGCGGCCAACGGGCGTGCCACCGGCGTTTGCCCGTTCGTCTCAAGCACACCGTAAAGATCGCGCGCCCAATGGATATCGCGGTCCACCGCGTCGCTCAAAAGCGAGATTTCCACGCCCCCGAGGGCCGGATCATCAGACGCGTCAGCATCAAAGACCCCGTCCACAAAGACCAGCTTTACCCGGTCAATAGTGTCAAACAATGGCACCTCGTCAGCATCTAACAATGCCGCCGATGGCGCCTGTGGAACCACCAAAGTGTCAGGCTGCGTGTAGCGCCAGTATTCGTCGCGGCGATGCGGCAATCCTGCATCCCGAACCCGTACAACCGCTTGCGCGCGTGCCGCATTTGCCCAGCCTGCCCCTTCGGGCAAACTCAGCGCAGACAGCCGCGCCTCTGTCGCATCGATCTTGACCTGCGGCTGTTTTTTGACTGTGGCCGCCATTATGCAGTTTCCTCCAGCAGATCGGCATAACCGTTATGTTCAACTTCAAGCGCCAACTCGGGACCACCCGTTTTGATGATACGTCCGTTCGCCATGATGTGCACAAAGTCCGGTTTGATATGGTCGAGCAGACGTTGGTAATGCGTGATCACCAAGAACGACCGCCCCGCATCGCGCAGTGCGTTCACACCCTCGGACACCAACTTCATCGCATCAACGTCAAGCCCGGAATCGGTCTCGTCAAGGACGCACATTTTCGGCTCGAGCATCGCCATCTGCAAAATCTCGTTGCGCTTTTTCTCGCCGCCCGAAAAGCCCACATTCACCGGACGCTTGAGCATTTCCGCATCAATCTGAAGCGATTTTGCCTTTGCGCGCACAACTTTGAGGAATTCTGTCGCCGACATCTCTTCTTCGCCGCGTGCTTTGCGCTGCGAATTAATAGCCGTGCGCAAAAAGGTCATGTTGCCGACACCGGGAATTTCGACCGGGTATTGAAAGGCAAGGAAGATACCCGCCGCGGCCCGCTCTTCGGGGTCCATCTCAAGGATGTCGGCATCGTCCAGCGTTACTTCGCCATCGGTCACCACATATCCGTTGCGCCCGGCCAGAACGTAGGACAAAGTCGACTTGCCCGACCCGTTGGGGCCCATGATCGCATGGACCTCACCCGCTCCGATGCTCAGGTTCACACCTTTGAGGATCTGCTTTTCCTCTTCTTCAAGTTTCACGTGCAGGTTTTTGATCTCAAGCATTTTTATGTCCTTGCATAGCAGACGTGACCGGTCGGCACACAGGCCCCCGGGCACTCATTTCGGCAGGGCCCGAAGGCCCGGTTTGATCGTACGCGGCTGTCAGCCGCTGAAAGTCAGAAATAGAATACTGTTCGCTTGGGTCGCACGCTTGACCCCCTCCACCCAATCGGGGCTGAACATCGCCCCCCAAAGGCCCGGAAACCGATGAACCGCCATGTGCATCGTCAGCCCGCAGACCGCAATACCAAGCCCCTTGGCCGACATCAGCGCCGGTGCGCGCAAGTTGCTGATTTGCCCGATCACAAAACTCAATGCAATCGACATGGCCGCATCCATCAACAGATGGTCGACCACCGGCTCCGCGCCCTGCGTTTCGACCCCGAAAAGTTGAAACCGCACATAACGCGCGATGACTACCGTGAGCATGCCCAGACAAAACGCCAGCAAGATCGACAACGGGTAGGTTGCGTTGCGCAACACTTCGCCTCTGCGCAAGTTTCGGGCGCGGGCAGAATGCAACACCGGCGGCATCAAACCGGCGGGGGCGATAACCTGCCCCGCTTCGATACGTTTCAACCGCGCTGCAAACCTTTGATCGCCCATGCCCTCTGGCCCTTTCGTCACACGTGAACGAAAGCCCGTCTAGCACCGCAATGCGGCAGAATTCTGGACGCGCGGCGCGGATCATGCGATCTTCACCGCAGTGCCGGACGCAGACACCATTAGCATATTGTTGATCACTTCATAATCCAGGTCGACCCCTACGACGGCGTTGGCGCCCTTTTCGACGGCCTGCTCTTCAAGCTCCCTGAGCGCCGTCTCACGCGCTTTTCCAAGAGACTTCTCATAAGACCCCGAACGGCCGCCGATGATGTCGGTGACCCCCGCAAAAATGTCCCGGAACACATTTACCCCAAGGATCGCCTCACCAACAACCACTCCGCAATATTGCGTGATCTTGTGCCCCTCGACAGAGGGCGTTGTCGTAACAATCATGACCTTCTCCTTCGAAGTACAAACCACGCAAACAAGCTGCCCAAAAACCCGGAGGCAAACGCAAGCCCCACCGTTCCGACAATCGACAGCATGCTCGTCAACACGTTCACCACAACGGCAAAGCCCGCACAGAAAATGCCGGTTGTCAGCGCAGGGATCAGGGCCGCACGGATCATGGTGATAACTGCTCCTTAACCGGATGCCGCAACGCCCGCGGGCGTGCTAGCCCACGGACCCCTCAAGAGAGATTGCAACAAGCTGCTGCGCCTCCATCGCGAACTCCATCGGAAGCGCCTGAAGGACCTCTTTGCAGAACCCGTTCACAACAAGCGCAACGGCGTCTTCTTCGCCCATGCCCCGCTGGCGGCAATAAAACAGCTGGTCGTCGTCCACCTTGCTGGTTGTGGCTTCGTGCTCGACCCGGCTCGAATTGTTGCGCACCTCGATGTAGGGCACGGTATGCGCCCCGCAGGTGGAGCCGATCAGCAAGCTGTCACACTGGGTGTAATTGCGGCTGTTCGTGGCTTTGGGATGCATCGACACCAACCCGCGATAGGTATTCTGGGCGTGCCCCGCACTGATGCCTTTGCTGACAATCCGGCTTTTCGTGTTCTTGCCCAGATGCACCATCTTTGTGCCCGTATCGGCCTGCTGATAGTTGTTGGCAATCGCGATCGAATAAAACTCGCCCTGACTGTCATCGCCGCGCAAAATGCAGCTCGGATACTTCCACGTCACCGCAGAGCCGGTTTCGACCTGCGTCCACATCACCTTGGAACGCGCACCACGGCAATCGGCACGTTTGGTCACGAAGTTATAGATCCCGCCAAGTCCGTTCTCGTCGCCCGGATACCAGTTTTGCACCGTGGAATACTTGATTTCGGCATCGTCATGCAGCACCAGTTCGACCACCGCCGCGTGCAGCTGGACGGTGTCACGCATCGGTGCGGTGCAACCCTCAAGATAGCTGACATAGGCTTCTTTGTCGGCAATGATCAACGTCCGCTCGAACTGGCCCGTGTTTTCAGCATTGATGCGGAAATAGGTCGACAGCTCCATCGGGCAACGCACACCGGGCGGGATATAGACGAACGAGCCATCCGAAAAGACCGCTGAATTCAGCGTCGCAAAGTAGTTGTCAGTGGCCGGAACGACCGTGCCCAGATATTTTCTGACCAGCTCGGGGTGGTCCTGAATGGCCTCGGACATCGAGCAGAAGATCACGCCGGATTTGCGCAATTCCGCCTGAAAGGTCGTGCCCACGGATACAGAGTCGAACACCGCATCAACAGCGACCTTACGCCCTTCGGCGGGCATGTCTTCGGCGCCCTCGACACCGGCAAGGATCAACTGCTCCTTCAACGGAATCCCGAGCTTTTTGTAAGTCTCCAACAGCTTTGGATCGACATCATCCAGTGATTTCGGCTTTTCGGCCATGCTTTTGGGTTTGGCGTAATAATACTGCTCTTGATACTCGATTTTGGGGTAATCGACCATCGCCCACTCTGGCTCTTCCATCTTGACCCAACGCGCGAACGCGGCAAGACGCCATTCCAGCATCCACTCCGGCTCGTTGTTCTTGCCCGAAATCAGACGCACGATGTCTTCGTTCAACCCCTTGGGGGCGAAATCCATCTCGATTTCGGTGTTCCAGCCGTATTTATAGGTGCCCATTGACGCGACTGTTTCGACAGTTTCGCGGTCCACACCTTCGCGTACTTCGAGTTCTGTGTCCAAAGCATCCATTTCAGATCCCTATTTTCCGGCGCGTCGCGCCTGCTATCGTTCGGGCGCACAAAGCGCCGCCTGTTCCAGATCGCGGCGCGCTTGCACGCACCACCCTATGCCTCAGGCGCCACGCGCCTTGAATTTCGTATAGTGCCGGGTCCACATTTCCGCGAACCTGTGCACATCTTCTTGCGTCGTATCCGGGCCAATCGAGACCCGTATCGCGCTGCTCGCCGCCGCATCGTCAAGGCCGTACGCCCCGAGCACGCGACTGGTTTTGACCTTGCCGCTGGAGCACGCAGAACCGGCCGAAATCGCAAACCCGGCAAGGTCCATCTGCATCACCTGCGTCTCGCCTTTCCAGCCCGGAACGGCGAAGCAAGTGGTGTTCGGCAAACGCTCCGATCCTTTCCCGACAAAAATAATCTCCTTTTGCCCGACGTCCAGACTTATTTCTAGAATATTTCTAAGTTGTGCAACCCGTTCCCACACACCATTCGCCAAATCTTGTGCTGCGGACGCCGCAGCAGCCCCAAATCCAGCGATTCCGATCACGTTTTCGGTACCAGAGCGGCGGCCCATTTCTTGCCCCCCCCCTTTGATCTGCGCCGGAACGTCCAATCCGCGCTGCACGACAAGCGCGCCGATTCCCTTTGGCCCGCCCAGCTTATGGGCCGAGATCATCGCCCGCTGCGCCCCGCTCCACGCAAAAGACACCGGCAGTTTTCCAAAAGCCTGCGTCATATCACTTAACGCAATCCCCTGCGGCAGCGACTGCACCACGCCCGTCTCGGAATTTGCAAGCTGAAGCGCTGTGCGTCCCGGATCGGCGGCAAAGACCTGCCCCTTTCCGTCCACCACCAGCACCGGATCAACCCACGCCGCGACTGCGTCATGCTCGATGTTTGCCGCAATCCACCCCTGCCCCGCGCACGCCAGCGCAGCTGACTCGGTCGCGCTGGATGTAAAGATGATATCGGCCTCGCCAGCGCCAAAGGCATCTGCGACCTGCCCGCGCGCACGCTCGATGATGGCCTTGGCCGCCCGCCCCTCGGCATGTACGCTGGACGGATTGCCCAGAACATCCATCGCCGAAATCATGGCACTGCGGGCCGCCGCACACAGCGGCGTTGTCGCATTCCAGTCAAAATAGGCGCGCCGTTTCATCGCACCACCAAAGTTTCAAGCGATTCCAAAGTATTGGGGATGTTCGAAGTTTCGGGCTTACTCATCGATAATCTCGAACAGATGCGGCACCGCAGGACATGGGCTCATTTCATTGTTGATGACATCCGACAACCGCGCCTGATGCAAAAACACGTAAACATGCGCACTCAGCCCCTCCCAAAGACGGTTCGTGAGCGATTGTGCGCGGCTGCCCGACAACCCGCCCTTGGCGCCCGCACCGGTGTAAAGCGCGCTCAGCGTCTCGTCCACCGCCTGAAGGATATCGACGACACGAATCTCGGACGGGGCACGAGCCAACCGGTATCCGCCGCCCGGGCCGCGCACGGACGTGACCAACTTGGCCCGCCGCAGCTTTACGAACAACTGCTCCAGATATGGCAACGAGATATGCTGCCGCTTGCTGATTTCCGTCAGATTGACGAGCCCGTCCTTCTGCGCAAGCGCGATATCGGCCAGCGCAACCATTGCATAACGACCTTTGGTGCTCAGTTTCACTGGTTTTGCCCCCTGCCCACCATTGACGCGACGGACACGAAAGCGTACCTGCGTGTCCATCCTTTCCGGCTTGACCGCCGGAATTAGAACGACTCTAAATTGCCCCGCAGGTACGGTCAACCTATCAAGACGGGGCCATGACAAGGAATCGGCATTCATGCCCGAAGTCATATTTCCCGGCCCCGAAGGCCGGCTCGAAGGCCGTTATCATCCCCAAAAGGAAAGAGACGCCCCGATAGCAATCATATTGCACCCCCATCCGCAGTTCGGTGGGACGATGAACAACCGTGTCGTGTATGCAATGCACTACGCGTTCTACAACATGGGCTTTACCGTTTTGCGGTTCAATTTCCGTGGCGTCGGCCGTTCGCAGGGCGAATACGATCAAGGGATTGGCGAGCTGTCCGATGCCGCATCCGCCCTCGACTATCTGCAAAGCAAGAACCAGAACTCCAAACATTGCTGGGTGGCCGGATTTTCGTTCGGCGCGTGGATCGGAATGCAGCTTTTGATGCGTCGCCCCGAGATCACAGGGTTCATTTCCGCCTCGCCCCCGGCAAACATGTACGATTTCTCGTTCCTTGCCCCGTGTCCTGCGTCGGGTCTGATGATCAATGGCACCGCCGACCGCGTTGCCCCCCCAAAAGACACCCATGCGCTTGTGAATAAACTGCACGAGCAAAAGGGCATCACGATCACCCACACAGAGATCGAAGGCTCGGGTCATTTCTTTGAAGACGAGCACATGGACACAATGATTGCGCACATGACCGAATATGTTCGGCGTCGTTTGACAGAAACCACACGCTAGCCTCACTCCGGCCTGAACGCGCAACGCGACCTTCAGGCCGGAATGACCTCTGTTTGCCAATATCAACAGGCCCTCACCGCATGACCGATCGCATCGACGCACAAATGGCCTTTTTGCTTGAGGCAGACAGGCTGAAGTCGATTGTGCGTGCGACCCGCAACGCGGATGGGCAAAGGTACGAGAATTCGGCAGAGCACAGTTGGCACCTGAGCCTGTTCGCCCTTGTGCTGGCCGAGCATGGGCCTGACGGCGTGGACATCTCGCGCGTGATCAAAATGCTTTTGCTTCATGACCTTGTAGAAATTGATGCAGGCGACGCGCCGATATTCGGCACCCATGACATTGCGGTACTTGAAGATGCTGAAAAGCAAGCCGCCGACCGCCTTTTCGGCATTCTACCGCAGACCCAAGGCCAAGAATTGCGGGCCTTGTGGGACGAATTCGAGGCCAATACCTCAGCCGATGCAAGGTTCGCCAAGTCGCTGGACCGGTTCCAGCCGCCTGTTCTCAACCTTGCGGCGGGCGGCGGCAGCTGGACCGACTACAACGTTGACGAAGACAGGGTGCGCACCCGTGTCGGCACCAAGATTGCCAATGGCGCTCCAGATCTTTGGGCCTGGATCAGCCCGCGCATCGCCGCATTTTTCAGCACACAGGATCGCTGAACGCCGACCCGAGTGGCGCGCGGCCCTCCCAAGGTTTAAAAATCGGTCCAACTGTTCTCGGCCGGTTCTTCTTCGGGCACGATCGCCACGGCGGCGTTGCCACGGGTCGCCCCCACAGCTGCGGCGCGGGCAGGCATCGGTGCCTTGGGTGCCGGACGCTTGGTGACGGAGGGAGCGGGTGCTGTTTGGGCCGGTGTTGGCACAGGCGGCTTGCGTGTTGTTTGAGGTGCTGTCTTGATGCTGGTTGGCGTTTTATCTGCCACATGACGTTGAACACTTTTTAGAGTTGTGTCATTGGCCGCTTGCGGAATTTCAGCAGCCTTGAATGTCCCCAAGGCTTCTCTCAGAACAGCTGCCTCGCGACCAAGTGTCGTGGCAGCAGCGGTTGTTTCTTCGAACATTGCCGCGTTTTGTTGCGTGACCTGATCCAGATCACTCAACGCGGTATTTATTTCCTCGATCCCCGATGCCTGTTCCTTGATCGAGCCTGCGATCTCACTCACCTGCTCCGTTGTCTCGGACACCGAAGACGAGATCGCCTGAAGAGCATCCCCCGTGCGGCCCACCATTTCGACCCCCTGTGACACATGATTGCTGCTGTCGGCAATCAGCGCGCTGATCTCCTTTGCCGCGTCCGACGAACGCTGCGCCAACCCGCGCACCTCGGAGGCAACCACCGCAAAACCACGTCCTGCGTCGCCTGCCCGCGCGGCCTCGACCCCCGCGTTCAGCGCAAGCAGATTTGTCTGGAAAGCGATCTCGTCAATAACCGCCGTG
>JBLHUT010000170.1:0-7983 GCA_047629975.1 Paracoccaceae bacterium | reverse complement strand
GAAATCGCGGGGAGCGGGCGGGTCGGTTGGCGGGCAACCCCGCGCGTTGACATCACGCCCGCCCGCATTCGCCGTTTGCGCCGCGTGATTTTGATTTGTCGCTTTGCTTTTAATTGCCCCCCCCCCCGCGCGCGCCGGAAAGCGCGCCGGAAAGGGTGCTTTGATCCTTGTGTCTTTCGCGCGACCACTCGGTTGTGGCCGGGGTGTTTGCGATTGCGGCGACATGCGGATACGGTCAGGCGGGCAAGGCCGGGTCGGCTGATGACTAACAAATGGCGGATCACATGTTTCACTCCACTTCCCAGGTTTCGATGTTCAGTAGCCGCATACCGGTTGGCGCGCCGCAGGTGCGCGGATGACCCCGGCCGCGCGGATTGCCGCCGCGATAGAGATTCTGGACGATATCCTGTTGGATCAACCCGCCGAGCGGGTGTTGACGAGCTGGGCCCGGGGGCATCGTTTTGCGGGGTCAAAAGACCGTGCGGCGATCAGGGATCACGTGTTCGATGCCCTGCGGTGCAGGCAGTCGTTTGCGGCATTGGGAGGCGGTCTGACGGGGCGCGGTTTGATGATCGGGTTTGTGCGTGCGGCAGGTCTTTCGCCGGAGCAGTTGTTCACCGGCGAAGGCTACAGTGCGGCTCCGTTGAGCGCAGACGAGCAAGAGGCGGGCGGCGCGGCCCACGGGTTGGAGGCGCTGGACTGTCCTGACTGGCTTGCGCCGCAATTGCAGGCGTCTTTGCAAGATGACTTTGCCCCGATAATGATGGCGCTGCGGCAGCGGGCACCGTTGTTTTTAAGGGTGAACCTTAAAAAGGGCGATGTTGCTTCGGCGCAGGCTTTGCTGGCGCAGGCGGGGGTGCCGACACAGGCGCATCCGCTGTCCCCCACAGCCCTCGAGGTGATCGATGCCCCTCGCAAGGTTGCCCAGAGCGACGCGTATCTCGAAGGGATGATCGAAGTGCAGGACGCAGGCTCGCAAATGATCTCGGACCATATTCCGGTGAGTAAAGGCGACCGTGTGCTTGATTATTGTGCGGGGGGTGGTGGCAAGTCGCTTGCGCTGGGCGGACGGGTGGATGCGGCGTTTTTCGCGCATGATAGCGATCCCGCGCGCATGAAGGACCTGCCGGCGCGGGCGGCACGGGCAAATCTGGTGGTGCGGATTCTCGACGGGCAGGGTGTGCGGGAAAATGCGCCCTACGACCTTGTGCTTGCCGATGTTCCGTGTTCCGGCAGTGGTGCGTGGCGGCGCCAGCCCGAGGCAAAATGGGGGCTTACTCCGGAACGGCTCGCGGAATTGTGCGATATTCAGGCCGCTATACTAGATGCCGCTCAAATGCTGTCAGGGCGCAGGCTTGCCTATGTCACCTGCTCGATTCTGGATGCAGAAAATACGGCACAGGTTGCGGCCTTCCTGGAAAGGCATGCGGGCTGGTCGCTGGAATCCGAGCATAAAACCGGCCCATTGAGCGGCGGTGATGGATTATTCCTTGCAGTTTTTTGCCGGTCTGATTGACTGAAAGGCAGAACTGACGGGAGGAACGGTGATGTTTAAGAGCCGGTTAACCCTTTTGGGACGATATAGAGGGATCGAAACACCAGACGAAGGACCGACATTGACCCAACTGGTATCGCCCCGGGATCGACTGCAAAAGATAACGTATCATGCGTTCGGACGAACGGCCTATCTGATGATACTGGCGGCCTGCCTTGCTGTCGTGGCGGCCTTTGTAGAGAGCCCTGTCTATGGATTGTTGCTCTTTGGGGCTTCCGGTTCGCTGGCTATTCTCGCGATTGTGATGCAGCTTTTTACCTCGGTGCAAGTGGTTCGCACCGGGCGGGCAACGGATGGTATTGCTGCCACGATCGAATTTGATGCAGCGCCCGGGTTTATGACAGATGGCGAAGGGGTGATTTTGCATCAGAACGTTGCCGCACGTGACAGGTTTGGTGCCAGAAGTGGCGATTTACTGACACGCACAATGCGCGACTTCTTTGCCAACCCCGCGGCTGTATTGTTGAAATTGCGTGATCTGGCGCATTCCACAGGCTCGGCGCGCGAGGATATCGTGACCCGTCGCGGGCATATTCGTTTGGCGGTGCACAGTGCGGGCGATAATGTGCTGTTATGGCGTCTGGAGGATCTTGTTGATCGCGGCGCGCTGGACCGAAGCGCGAATGCCTCGGGCTTACCGATGTTATCCGTTTCGAAAGATGGAAGTATCCTGTTTATGAACGATGCTTTCCGGCGCGTCCTTGGCCGGCGCGAAGCGACACTTGATGCGATTTTTTCCGATTTGCCGCTCAGGTCGGAAGAGGAGCACGTGCTTAAAGGCAAGGATGGTCTGGTGAAGGCCCGTATCCTCACATTGCCGGGCACGGCAGAGGCATCCGAAGTTTTTATACTGCCTGATGCCGGGCCCGTGGATGTCGCGGTGGAGCGCCCTGTCGAGGCTGCTGTGGTCTCGAAAAGCGTGCTTGGACAAGGTGATATTTCGACATCAAGCTCGGATCAGCTTGATGAAATACCGATTGCAGTTCTGAAAATGACCCGCGAGGGGGCGCTTATATCCTCCAACCGGCTGGCGCGTGACTTGCTTGGAGTTGATGCAGTGCCCGGCGTGTCATTGGCTCAGTTGGTTGAAGGCCTCGGGCGTTCGGTGCGCGACTGGTTGGAGGATGTTGCCGCTGGACGGACATCGAAAAAGCCCGAGGTCGTGCGGGCAAAGATGTCCGATCAGGATGTTTTCTTGCAAATAACGCTCAACGCGGTCGAGCAGGGGGGGGAAACAGTATTGGTTGCTGTTTTGGCCGACGCTACCGAACTGAAAACTCTTGAGGCACAGTTTGTTCAAAGCCAGAAGATGCAAGCGATCGGGCAATTGGCGGGCGGGGTTGCGCATGATTTCAACAACCTGCTGACGGCGATCACGGGCCATTGCGACCTTTTGCTTTTGCGCCATGATCAGGGTGATCCGGATTACGGCGATCTGGTGCAGATCAACCAGAATGCCAATCGTGCTGCCAGCCTGGTAGGGCAGTTGCTTGCGTTCTCCCGCAAGCAGAATTTGCAGCCTCAGGTGCTTGATTTGCGCGACACGCTGGGCGATCTCACGCACCTGTTGAACCGATTGGTGGGCGAGCGCATTACGCTTTCGTTGTCGCATGACGCCGGATTAGAGCATATGCGGGCGGACAAGCGACAGCTTGAACAGGTTCTTATGAACCTTGTGGTTAACGCACGCGATGCGATGCCCGAGGGGGGAGAAATCCGCATTTCCACCGAAATGTTCGACTGTTCTTCACCTGTGATCCGCGACCGCGTGATTGTGCCGAACGGGCGATATGTTGTTGTGAAGGTTAGTGATGACGGCGTCGGCATTCCTCCCGACAAGCTTCCGAAGATATTTGAACCCTTCTTCACAACCAAGCGGACGGGTGAAGGAACAGGCCTTGGGCTGTCCACGGCCTACGGGATCGTGAAGCAGAGTGGAGGCTATATCTTCGTCGACAGTGCCGTCGGAACGGGAACAACCTTCTCGCTTATTTTCCCGGTGTTTTCTCCCCCTGTTTCAGATGTGGTCCCGGTCAAAGTTGTTAAACAGGCGGCCATACTCGAGCAGGGTGAGGGGGTTGTGCTTCTTGTCGAGGACGAGGCACCTGTGCGTGCCTTTGCGTCGCGTGCCTTGCGCCTCAGAGGCTACACGGTGATTGAGGCGGAAAATGCCGAAGATGCGCTAAAAACTCTTGAAGACGTCGATCTCAAGATTGACGTGTTTGTTACCGATGTGATCATGCCAGGTATGGACGGGCCGAGCTGGGTCCGACTTGCGCTTAAATCCCGCCCCTTGGTCAAGGTTGTGTTTGTGTCCGGCTACGCTGAGGAATCCTTTGCGGATGAACAAGCCGCTATCCCGAACTCTGTCTTCTTGCCAAAGCCGTTTTCTCTGAATGAACTTACCACGGTTGTTCATGGTCAGATCCACTGACAGGCCACTTCCAAGGGATGCGCGGCACTTGACTGCTTCTGCGAAGGCAGGCGTTAACCGAATATTCATATCCCGCCGTTAAAATTTGAATCGAATTTCCTTGCTTTGGTGTCGATCTCTGTGGCAAGAGTGGAACAAATAAGGAACAAATCCACCCATTGCCGCGTCCTGCGGCCTGTGGAATAAGGACCAAACGACATGGCGGACCTTTTGACAATGGCAGACAAACGCGCAACCGATAAACATAAGGCGCTCGAGAGCGCTCTGGCTCAGATCGAACGTCAGTTCGGTAAGGGGTCTATCATGAAACTGGGGGGTGATAATCCCATTCCAGAGATCGAGGCGACCTCTACGGGATCACTCGGGTTGGATATCGCACTGGGTATCGGTGGATTGCCTAAGGGACGAATCATCGAAATTTACGGGCCAGAAAGCTCCGGTAAAACGACCTTAACGCTGCACTGTATTGCTGAAGAGCAAAAGACGGGCGGTGTTTGTGCTTTTGTGGACGCAGAGCATGCGTTGGATCCACTTTACGCTCGTAAACTTGGCGTTAACCTTGATGAGTTGCTGATATCACAACCCGATACAGGTGAGCAGGCTTTGGAGATCGTCGATACTTTGGTGCGCTCTGGTGCCGTAAGTATGGTTGTGATCGACTCGGTTGCAGCGCTGACCCCGAAGTCCGAACTTGAAGGGGATATGGGCGACAGCTCGGTCGGTGTTCATGCCCGTTTGATGAGTCAGGCGATGCGCAAGTTGACCGGCTCTATTTCGCGGTCAAAATGTATGGTGGTGTTCATTAACCAGATCAGAATGAAGATCGGCGTGATGTTTGGCTCGCCCGAGACAACGACGGGCGGTAATGCCTTGAAATTCTACTCTTCGGTGCGTCTTGATATTCGCAGAATTGGGGCTCTGAAGGACCGTGATGAAGTTGTCGGGAATGCAACGCGTGTAAAGGTTGTGAAAAACAAGGTGGCGCCGCCGTTCAAGCAAGTCGAGTTCGACATCATGTATGGCGAGGGAATTTCGAAAAACGGAGAGCTGCTTGATCTTGGCGTAAAGGCTGGCGTTGTTGACAAGTCTGGTGCGTGGTATTCCTATGGCGATGAACGTATTGGTCAGGGCCGGGAAAATGCAAAGAATTTCCTGAAGGAAAACGTGCGCATGGCCAATGAGATCGAAGACAAGATCAGAGCGGCGCACGGGCTTGAATTCGATCGCTCCAAGGGTGCGAAAGACAACACGGACGACATCCTCGAAGCTTGAGGTCTGCATTGCTCCGGAATGAACAGTCAAAGGGTCGGGAAACCGGCCCTTTTTTTGTGACTTCTGACGATGCATTGTCAAATTCAAACGTAGCCACTCAATCGCAATGCACCGGTAGACAGGCGATTGTTGCGCAGGTACACCTGCGCGGCACCGTCTTTGCGAAAGAGAACCCATGGCCAGCATCAACGATATCCGTTCGACCTTTCTTGATTATTTCCGCCAACATGGACACGCGGTCGTGGACAGCTCTCCGCTTGTGCCCCGGAACGACCCGACGCTGATGTTTGCCAATTCCGGAATGGTGCAGTTCAAGAACCTCTTCACCGGGCTTGAGACGCGAGATTACACCCGTGCGACGAGTTCGCAAAAATGCGTGCGCGCAGGCGGCAAGCACAACGATCTTGATAATGTGGGCTATACCGCACGCCACCACACTTTCTTTGAAATGCTCGGGAACTTTTCCTTTGGCGATTATTTCAAGAACGAGGCCATTCGCTTTGCGTGGGACATGGTGACCAAAGAGCTAGGGATCAACAAAGACAAGCTTCTGGTGACTGTGTATCACACGGATGACGAGGCGGCGGACATCTGGAAAAAGGTTGCAGGTCTCCCGGACGAGCGGATCATTCGCATCGCGACAGATGATAATTTCTGGTCGATGGGGCCGACGGGGCCGTGTGGTCCATCGTCCGAGATTTTTTATGATCACGGGGATCACATCTGGGGGGGGCCTCCGGGCAGCCCGCAAGAGGACGGTGACCGCTTTGTGGAAATCTGGAACCTCGTCTTCATGCAATACGAGCAATTGGAAGACGGGACCCGGCGCGATCTGCCCAATCAATCGATTGATACCGGCATGGGGCTGGAGCGTGTTGCCGCACTTTTGCAGGGCACAAATGACAATTACGCCACTGATTTGATGCGATCCCTGATCGAAGCGTCGGCACATCTGACCAGTGTGGCGCCCGATGCCGAGGGTAAGGCGGTGCACCACCGTGTGATTGCCGACCACCTTCGCTCCACGTCTTTCCTGATTGCCGAAGGAGTGATGCCGTCCAACGAGGGGCGTGGGTATGTTTTGCGCCGTATCATGCGCCGCGCCATGCGCCATGCGCATCAACTGGGCGCGCAGGATCCGCTGATGCACCGTTTGGTACCTTCGCTGGTGCAGCAAATGGGGGCTGCCTATCCGGAACTCGGGCGTGCGCAATCCCTTATCGAAGAGACATTGCGCAGCGAAGAGACACGTTTTCGGCAGACACTGGACCGTGGCTTGCGGCTTCTGGATGATGAATTGGATCGCCTTCCCGAAGGGGGCAACCTGCCCGGTGAAACGGCCTTTAAACTCTATGACACTTTTGGTTTTCCACTTGATCTCACGCAGGACGCCCTGCGAGAGAAGGGTCGCAGTGTTGACGTGAGCGGGTTTGATGCGTCGATGGCCGAGCAAAAGGCCAAGGCACGCGCGGCGTGGTCCGGCTCGGGTGAGGCGACAGATGCCGCGATCTGGTTCGATCTGGCGGACAAATGTGGCGTGACAGAGTTTCTTGGCTATGACACCGAACGCGCAGAGGGACAGATACTGGCACTTGTTGCCAACGGTGCTGCTGTTGCAAAGGCATCGGTCGGCGAGACAGTACAGGTTATTCTGAACCAGACGCCGTTTTACGCCGAGAGTGGCGGACAGGTCGGAGACAAAGGGGTTTTGCGCACAGATACCGGCAAAGCCACCATCACGGACACCAAAAAAACCAACGGCCTGTTTTTGCATTTTGCCGAGATAACCGAAGGCACTGTGGCCGTGGACAGCGGGGCCGAGTTGACGGTTGATCCTGACAGACGCTCGGCGATCCGTGCAAACCATTCCGCGACGCACCTGCTTCACGAAGCGCTGCGCGAGCGCCTTGGGACGCATGTCGCCCAGCGGGGATCGCTGAACGCCCAAGACCGGCTTCGGTTCGATTTCTCCCATACAGCCGCGCTGAGTTCCGAGGATATTGCCAAGGTCGAGGCGGATGTGAACATGTTTATCCGGCAGAATTCACCGGTGGAAACGCGGATCATGACGCCCGACGATGCCCGCGCCATCGGCGCGCAGGCGCTCTTTGGGGAAAAGTACGGGGATGAGGTGCGTGTGGTCTCGATGGGGCGGGCGCAAACCGGAAAAGGTGTTGATGGCGAGACATATTCGCTGGAGCTTTGTGGTGGCACGCATGTGCGCCAGACGGGTGACATCGGCTTGTTTGTCAGTCTTGGCGATAGCGCGTCATCATCGGGTGTGCGGCGCTTCGAGGCGCTCACCGGAGAGGCCGCGCGCCAGTATCTGAACGGACAGGACCAAAAGCTGTCCCAGATCGCAAGCGCGGTAAAGGCGCCGGTCGGGGATGTGGTCGAGCGGGTCAGGAGCTTGTTGGAAGACCGCAAGTCGATGCAGGCAGAGCTGGCTCAATTGCGCCGCGACCTTGCCATGGCAGGATCGGGGCAGGCCGCACCGGAGGCGCGTGTCGTCAATGGTATCAAGCTGCTTGCGCAGGTTGTCACCGGTGTGACAGGCAAAGATCTGCCCGGATTGATCGACGCACACAAGAGCATGATCGGCTCCGGTGCCGTGGTGCTTATTGCGGAGGCCGACGGCAAGGCGGCGGTGGCTGCTGGTGTGACTGATGATCTGACCTCGCGGGTGTCGGCCGTTGATCTGGTGCGTGCGGCTGTTGCGCAG
>JBLHUT010000169.1:0-8026 GCA_047629975.1 Paracoccaceae bacterium | reverse complement strand
TTCCAATGCGCCAATCGGCCTTGGGCTTGCAGCCGTCGGCCATATATTCCGCCAGTTGAGAGTGATGTTCGATCGGGCCGCCGCCGGATTGGGGGATAGACATCTGGGAGGTGCTCCGGTGATTGTTGGGGTTTTATCCTGACCTGAGCGCAAATGCAGCGCGTGTCAAGCAAACCGGCCAAACTTGGCATCAGGACGGCGGCAGAACCGGCACACGCCGTCCCAGATCCAGCTTGCGCCAAAGAATGCGCGGCACAGGGCCGTCGTGGTGCAATGCGTCGGTCAGGACACGGTCGCTGATCCCGGGCAAGGTCGAGAAAACATCGTAAAGCCGTTCGGCCCCTGCCGCCGTCATCGGCACAAGCAAGGCCTGCCCGTCGATCTGCTTCAATCGCCAGCAACGTTGCCCGTCGCCAAGCATCATAACCTGCAATTCGATCAATTCGGACAAAGCAACAGCCCCCCCCGTGACCGGCCCCATGTAACTGATCCGGCCTTCATCCACCTCGACCAGCCCCGGGGAGCCGACAGCCAGCACAAAACGGGCGCGCCGCACGCCCACAATGGCCAAAGCGACACCGATCACGCCGATTATGCCGCCAAGCCCCCCCAGAACAGGGCCGCCCCGCGTCCCGAGCCACCCCCCGAAAAGGGCCAGCACGACAGCCGTGATGACCTCGCGCCACTGGCGCAGCAACGCCGTTATCTCCGGTCGGACCAAGCTCATTCAGATCTCCAATCACCCAAAGTATCCTGCCAAAGTGTCATTGCCGCCACGACCGCCGTATCGGCGCGCAAAATTCGTGGACCCAACGCCACCGGAACGGCCTGTGGCAAGGCGCGCAACCGGTCACGCTCGGCAGGGGCAAACCCGCCCTCGGGGCCGATCAAAATCGCCCAAGGGTCGCTCAAGCGTGTCAACTGCCCCAATCCCGACGGCTGCCCGACAAGGCTTTCGTCACAAAACATCAGCTTACGGTCCGCCGGCCAATGCTCCAGAACATCCCCAAGTCGGGCAAGCTCTGTGACCTCTGGCACGAATGTTCCGCCACATTGCTCGGCGGCTTCGACTGCGTGGGCCTGAAGCCGGTCCTGCCGGATGCGGTCGGCATTGGTGAACGCGGTTTGAACCGGCACGATCCGTGACGCGCCCATTTCGGCGGCCTTTTCAACGATGAAATCGGTGCGCGCTTTCTTGATCGGCGCAAAAAGCAACCACAAGTCCGGCGGCCTCACTAGCGGGGCGGACTGCACAAGGCAGGCCAGAATGCCGCCCCGCTTGTTCGCCTGCACGACCTCGGCGCACCATTCGCCCGCGACACCATTGAACAGCAAAACCTGCGCCCCGACCGCAAGCCGCATCACGGCAAACAGGTAGTTCGACTGCTCCCGTGTCAACGGAACAGTTTGCCCCTCGCCCAAAGGGTGGTCTACATAGAGTCTAACTTTCGCCACCATGGCTGTAATCTATGACCCAAACGACAAATACACCAGAGCCAGACGGACAGGTTTCCGACGCAGTACGCGGCAATTGGGTAGACCGGTTTGCGCCCGCCGTCACCCGGCCCTATTTACGCTTGTCACGCGCCGACCGCCCGATCGGGACGTGGTTGTTGCTGTTGCCCTGTTGGTGGGGTGTTCTTCTGGCGGCTGCGGCAGGCACACCGCGCCTGTTCGATCTGTGGATTGTGGCCGGCTGCGCCATCGGTGCGTGGCTGATGCGCGGCGCGGGTTGCACATGGAACGATATCACAGACCGCGACATCGACGCCAAAGTCGCCCGCACACGCTCGCGGCCGATCCCCTCGGGGCAGGTCACCACGAAACAGGCCCTGGCGTGGATGATTGCCCAGTCATTGCTAGCGTTCGGTATCTTGCTCACGTTCAACCTGACGGCCATTATGTTGGGCATCGGGTCACTCGCGCTGGTTGCAATCTACCCCTTTGCCAAGCGCTTTACGTGGTGGCCGCAGGTGTTTCTGGGCCTTGCGTTCAACTGGGGCGCATTACTGGCTTGGGCCGCACACACAGGATCACTCTCGGCGGCACCGGTGCTTTTGTACCTTGGTGGCATTGCATGGACGCTGTTTTACGACACGATCTATGCGCATCAGGATACCGAAGACGACGCGTTGATCGGCGTCAAGTCAACCGCCCGCCTGTTCGGAGAGAACAGCCGCCGCTGGCTTCGCGGGTTCATGGTGCTGACGGTGTTTCTGCTGACGCTGGCGATGATTATCGCATTGGCGCAGCCGCACAGCACGACCGCACTGGTGACAGGCTTGATCGGCGTCTGGGGATTCGGGTGGCATATGGCATGGCAATTGGCGAAACTGGACACAAGCGCGCCCGAGACCTGCCTGGCAATATTTCGCTCGAATCGAAATGCTGGGCTGATACCTGTCGCCTTTCTATGCCTTGTTTTACTTGCGTGATTGATCCCGCCCCGACACCGCTTTACACCCGTTGTACCCGACCATACCGATTGCACCCTCCATGCGCCTAGGCCCCTCGTTCATAACCGGCTCTGCGCTGGTGCTTGCCGCCACATTATGTGGAATGTCCGCCTTTGTCGCGGTCAACGTTATTGAAAAAGTGTCCAGCACGGCGGTGAGGCAAATCCTTAAATCCGAAGGTTTCGACTGGGCAGATGTGGCAACGGACGGACTTCAGGTGATCGTGACAGGCACCTCGCCCAGCGAGGCGATGCGATTTCGCGCTTTGGTATTGAGTGGCGGTGTCGTTGACCCCACACGCGTGATCGACGGCATGGATGTGATCGACGCACAACCGCTTGCCGCCCCGCGATTCTCTGTCGAGTTGCTGCGCAATGACGACGGCGTATCAATGATCGGGCTGGTCCCGCAAGAGTATGACCGGCGGCGTCTGGACAGCGCAATCAGCAACCTTTCCGATAATATTCAGGTGGCCGATCTGCTTGAGTCGGCACAATACGACGTGCCCGACAACTGGAGCCTTGCGATGGATTTCGCGCTTGAGGCGCTGGCAGAACTGCCAAGGTCCAAAATCTCGGTTGCCGCCGGCGAGGTCCGCATCATGGCAATTTCCTCAAGCGCCGGCGAAAAAGCCCGGATCGAGGCCGACCTGTCACGCCGGGTTCCGCGGTCTGTACGGCTGGCCCTCGACATCAGCGCGCCGCGCCCTGTGATTACCCCGTTCACATTGCGGTTCCGGTCTGATCCGCTGGGTGGCACCCCCGCCCGCTTTGACGCTTGTTCGGCAGATAACAATGTGGGTCGGGCGCGCATCCTGTCGGCCGCGCGCAAGGCCGGGTTGAACGGCAAGGTCGTGTGCACACTCGGACTTGGTGTCCCGAGCCCTCAATGGCCGGACGCGGTCGAGCAGGGGATCAGCGCCGTCTCTGATCTGGGCGGAGGCACGGTGACTTTCTCGGATACCGAAGTCACTCTTGTGGCGCTTCCAGAAACCTCGCAAGCGATTTTTGACAAGGTGGTCGGCGCATTGGAGAGCAACCTGCCCGACGGGTTTTCCCTGCAATCCGTGCTGCCCGAACCCGTCACGATCGACGGATCTGGCGCCACCGATACCGGCCCGCCGGAATTTATCGCGACCCGCAGCCCCGAGGGGCAGGTGCAATTGCGCGGACGGGTCACCGACGAACAGGTCCGCGACGCCGTAACCACCTTTGCCAAGGCGCGATTCGGGTCCACCTCGGTCTATGTCGCCACGCGCATCGATTCGTCCGTGCCCGAAGGCTGGCCGATCAGGGTGCTCGCCGGTTTGCAGGCCCTCTCGGAGTTGACTTACGGCTCGGTCATCGTCCAACCCGACTTCATCCAGTTGCGCGGCGTGACCGGCAACCCGAATGCCTCTGACACGATCTCGGGCTTTTTGTCCGACCAGTTGGGCGGCGGACAAAACTTTGAAATCGAGGCCCGCTACAACAAGTCGTTTGATCCTGTCCTCGCGTTACCCTCCCCTCAGGAATGTCTGGACAAGATCACCGGCATTCTGGCCACCACGAAAATTACATTCGACCCGGGATCAACCGAAATCACAGGAAGCGCCGTGCGGGTGATGGACACCGTCGCCGACGTGCTGAAGGCGTGCAAGGATGTCGAGATGCAACTTGAAATCGCCGGCTACACCGACAGTCAGGGCCGCGAGGAAATGAACCTGTCGCTTTCACAACAGCGCGCCAACTCTGTTCTGGATGCGCTGGTTGCACGGCGTGTGCTGACCGGACGGATCGCTGCCACCGGCTTTGGCGAGGCGGAACCCATCGCTGATAACGACAGCGAGGCCGGCCGTGAAGCAAACCGCCGAATCGAGTTTCGCCTGATTGAGGACCCGGCCAGCGAGGACCCGCCCCTGATTCCGGACGAAGCCCCGAACCCGACCGCCGAGACCCCCACAGCGACACCGCAGCCCGAGGAGACACCGAATGAATAGAACAGAATTCATCCTTGTGACCGCGATCATCTTGTTCGTCGCGTTCCTTCTGGGGTGGTTTGCAAGTTGGCTGATCCACCGGTTAAGCCGCGTGACGCAAGCCGACATGGGCGAGTTGGAAAAAATGGCCCAGGAATTGCACGATGCCGAGGAAACCCGTGATCAGGCAATAACGTATATGCAGCAGCGCGAGGCCGAGTTGACCAACAAACTGACGCAGACCGAAGCAGAGCTGGGAGCGACAATGAGTGGCCTGCAAAACGCCCGCAGAGAAGCCGAGGAGTTACGCGAATATATCGCGCATCACGGGATCTGATCCCCGCGCGTGGCAAAAAACTTTCGGGCTACCAACGGGTCAGGGCGTCTTCGTCGGTGTCTTTTGCCGCGACCCAGCTTTCACCGTTTGCGCCGCGCTCCTGCTTCCAGAACGGCGCACGCGACTTGAGATAATCCATCAAATACTCGGCAGCCTCAAAGGCGTCTTTGCGGTGACGTGCCGCGGTGGCAACCATCATGATCTTGTCACCGGGGCGCAAAACCCCGTACCTGTGAATAACCAGCGCATCCGCCAACGACCAGCGCGACACGGCCTCGTCACAGATTTTTTGCAAGGCCGCTTCGGTCATTCCCGGATAGTGTTCGATCGTCATTTCCGACATCACACCGCTGTCGTCACGTACGATTCCGGCAAAGCTGACGATGGCACCGGCGTTATGCTGCCCTGTGCTGAATGCCTCGACCTCGGAGCCAAGCGAAAAAGTTTCTTGCTGTACCCGCACTTGCGCCATGATCAAGCCCCTTTTCAGCCGCCGGTCATGGGCGGAAAGAACGCAACCTCGCGCACACCGATCAGTGGTGCCTCGAAGGTCGACAACTCCTGATCCAGCGCGACACGCACCGCACTCAGGTCTGCAAAGGCCGCAGCATACCGCTCCTCGCGCGCGCAAAGCTCGGCCACAAGCTCGCCAACCGTAGCCGCACCCGTTTCCACTTTTTCCTTGGGCAACCCGATCCGCTCGCGCACCCACGCGAAGTACAGCACATCAATCATCGCTTCTCTCTTCTTTCAGATAGGGCCATGCCTTGTGGAAATAATCCCACCCCGTCACAAGCGTTAACGCAGCCGCCAACCAAAGCAACAGAACCCCCCCGTACCAGCAAGCATCCCAGCCGATCACCAACCAGCGCAATCCGAACACGTCCTCTTCGCGCCCCGACAACACCGCCGCGACCATTGCCTCGTCCATGCCTTGTGTCAGCATCCCGATGTAATGCTCGAACGCGCCTCGTGCGAACAGAATGGCAATTGCGACCATCTGCGCCGTCGTCTTCCACTTGGCCAGTTTTGTGACCTTGAGCGCGCCGGACTGGTCACCCAGAAACTCGCGCAGCCCGCTGACAGACACTTCGCGGAACAAAATCAAAGTAGAGGGCAGCAAAATCCACGGGTTCATTCCGGAAAAGCCCGTGATGACCAACAATGCAATCACGACCATCGCTTTATCCGCGATCGGGTCCAGCATCGCCCCGAGTCGGGTTTCCTGCTTCAACGCCCGCGCAAGGTATCCGTCGACCCAATCGGTCAGGGCCGCAACACTGAACAGAATAAGGGCGAACCAATCCGCCCAAGGCCGATTGAAATACAAAAACATCACCGCCACTCCGGGCGCCGCGATCAACCTTAAGGCTGTCAGAATATTTGGAATTGTCCACCGCATGCCTAAGTCTATCGCGTTCGCAGGGCGGGGGAAAGAGACTGCGCCTGTTCTCTGGGCTTCAGGCTGAATTTGCCGCGCATCCAGCCTCAGCCCCGTTCGTGAAAAAAGTCGTAAATCGTTTGTGCCAGCGCGTCGGAAATCCCGTCAACGACCTTGAGATCCGCAAGATTGGCCCGCCCGACGGCCTTGGCGCTGCCGAAATGTCGCAACAACGCCCGTTTTCGGGTCGCCCCGACCCCTGCCACTTCGTCCAACGGGTTTGCGCCCACCTGCTTGGCCCGTTTTGCACGATGCGTTCCGATGGCAAAGCGGTGCGCCTCGTCGCGCATCCGTTGCACAAAGTACAAGATCGGGTCGTTATGCTTGAGTGCAAAAGGCCGCTGCCCCGGGCGGTGGAACTCTTCCTTGCCCGCGTCACGGTCAACGCCTTTGGCCACCCCGATAAAGGGCACATCCCCGATGCCGAGTTCAGTCATGATCTGTGCCACTGCACTGATTTGACCGGCGCCACCGTCGATCAGCAACAAATCCGGCCAAAGCTCCGATTTGCGGTCGGGGTCCTCTTTGAGCAGGCGTTGAAAGCGGCGGGTCAGGACCTCTTTCATCATCCCGAAATCATCCCCCGGCGTGATATCCTCGCCGCGGATGTTGTACTTACGGTACTGGCTTTTCAAGAACCCGTCCTGTCCGGTCACAATCATGCCCCCCACGGCATTGGTGCCCTGAATGTGGCTGTTGTCATACACCTCGATCCGGGTCGGCGGAGCATCAAGCTGAAAGGCTTCGGCCAAACCCTTCAACAGCTTGGTCTGGGTGGCACTTTCCGACATTTTCCGCGCAAGGCTTTCGCGGGCATTGCGCACGGCCCCCGACACCAGTTCGGCCTTCTCGCCCCGTTGCGGCACAAGAACCTCGACCTTGTGGCCGACCTTTCCCGATAGCGCCTCGGCAAGCAGATCCTTGTCGTCGATGTCGTGGGACAGGATCACCTGCCGGGGGGGCTCTTTGCCGTCATAGAACTGTCCACAGAACGCCTGTAGCACCTCGGCATAGCTGTCGGTGCCACCCGTTCGGGGGTAGAAATCCCGATTGCCCCAGTTTTGGTTGGCGCGAATAAAAAACACCTGCACGCAGGCCTGACCGCCGTCCATGTGCAGCCCGATGATGTCAGCCTCGGAGACACCGCGCGGGTTGATCCCCTGCGCCGTCTGTACCTGTGTCAGCGCACGGATACGGTCACGCAAGGCGGCGGCGCGCTCGAACTCCATGTTCTCGCTGGCCTGTTGCATCTCTTCGCCCAGCTTGGCCTGAACGTTGGTCGACTTGCCTTGCAGGAACCGCTCTGCGTCATTCACCAGCCCTGCGTAGTCATCTGCGTTGATCCGCCCGACACACGGCGCCGCACAGCGTTTGATCTGAAACAGCAAACAAGGACGCGTGCGGCTTTCGAACACCGCATCCGTGCAGGTGCGCAACAAGAACACCTTTTGCAACTGGTTCAGCGTCCGGTTCACCGCACCGGCGCTGGCGAACGGGCCGTAATACGCCCCCTTGTCACTTTTTGCACCGCGGTGTTTGCGGATCTGCGAAAAGGGGTGGTTTTTGGCCACAAGGATATTCGGAAAGCTCTTATCGTCGCGCAGCAACACGTTGTAGCGCGGCTTGAGTTGCTTGATCAGGTTCTGCTCGAGCAAAAGCGCCTCTGTCTCTGTGCGGGTCGTCAGAAACATCATCCGGCTGGTTTCCGAAATCATCCGCGCAATGCGCCCCGAATGCCCCGAGGGGCGCGCATAATTCGATACACGCGCCTTGAGATTGCGCGCCTTGCCCACGTAAAGCACACGACTTTCGGCATCAAGCATGCGGTAAACACC
>JBLHUT010000168.1:0-8063 GCA_047629975.1 Paracoccaceae bacterium | reverse complement strand
GGGCTGACCGCGACACAGAATTGTCCGAGCGTTTTAACGCGTGGCTGGCACAGTAAACACCTGCCGATGACAAAAAAAGACGCCCCACTCTGATGTGGGGCGTCACAAGGCCCTCGGCCGCCAAACGGCCGAGGGCGCCAACACAAAGGCGATACCCAAATGGCAGATATCAGTTCAGGTGCAACGTCGGATATCAGTCCGGCAGAGGCAGCATTTGCTCCCGCGAAATTGACGACTGCCGACGGCAAACCGCTTAAAGAAGCGCTGATCGCCGCGCAGGCACGTGCCCGCCGCAGAGCATTCTATCTGGTGGCTCCCCTGTTGGTATTTGTGTTGCTGGCATTTATCGTGCCCATCGGGCAGATGCTTCATCAATCGATCTACAACGCAGATTTCACCGTCCACGTTGACAAAGGCACCAAAGAAGAAACGCCGATCATGGTCAACTTGCAGGAGTGGTTCGATGCGACCCCTGCGCAAACCGCTCCTGATGAAGCTGCATTTGCAGCACTTGCACAGGACCTGATCCAGTTGCGCGACCTTCGTGGACAGGGCGAGGTTGGCACAAGGATCAACTACGAAGTCCCCGGCACCCGCTCTTTGTTTACAAAATCCGCGCGGCGCGCGCCAAAGCTTGAAGCGCCCTTCAAAGACTCGATACTTGCTATCGACGAAGACTGGGCCGATCCGCTGTTGTGGCAAGCCATGCGCAATGCCTCTTCGCCTTATTCGATCAACTTTTATCTGGCAGCCCTCGATCTGACGCGTAACGCCGAAAACGAGATCGTCGCCGTTGACGAAAACCGCCAGATCCGTGTGAAACTGTTTATACGCACCGGTATTTTGTCGGTCATCATTACAGTGACCTGCTTCTTCCTTGCTTTTCCCATTGCCCATCTGCTCGCTACAATGCCGCTCAGGTATTCCAACCTCTTGATGATCCTCGTGTTGTTGCCCTTTTGGACATCGCTCCTTGTCCGGACAACAAGCTGGATCGTGTTGCTGCAAAGTCAGGGTGTGTTGAATGATGTGATGGTCGCTTTGGGCATAGTTGGCGATGATGGCCGCGTTCAACTGATCTATAACGAGATCGGGACGGTGATTGCGATGACGCACATCCTGCTTCCGTTCATGGTGCTGCCGCTGTTTTCAGTGATGCGGGTGATCAACCCCTCGTATGTCAGAGCAGCGCGATCATTGGGTGCCACCAGCTGGACGGCCTTCCGCCGGATCTATTTGCCACAATGTGTGCCCGGCATCGGCGCAGGGTCGCTGCTCGTGTTCATTCTTGCGGTTGGCTATTACATCACTCCGGCTCTTGTCGGGGGTGCAAAGGGAACTTTGATCTCGAACGAGATCGCTTTCCACATGACGTCCAGCCTCAACTGGTCACTCGCCGCAGCATTGGCAGCCTTGCTTTTGGCAGGCGTTCTTATCCTCTACTGGCTTTATGACCGCCTGATTGGCATCGACAACCTGAAGCTCGGCTGATCCGCACCAGCCCTGCTTTCATCTGCTGACCCTATCGCGGGGCATCGGGGGATCTTCCCCGAACCGCCCCAACCGGAGAGACGAATATGGCCTTACCAAAACACGCCTCACAACTCGAGAGAATTTGGCACTATGTCTATCTTGTCCTGTGTGCTGCGATTTTCTTTTTCCTGATCGCACCGATCCTGATCATCATCCCGCTTTCGTTCAATGCGGAGCCCTACTTTACCTTCACCCCCGAGATGCTCAGTTTTGACGCGGAAGGGTACTCAACCCGCTGGTATGATCTATTGCTGACTTTCGGCATGGATGCCCCCGAACTTGAGCGCGACGGCAATTGGTGGAGTGACGCCTGGGCGAATTCGGCATGGATCACGGCTGCCAAAAACTCGGTGATCATCGGCTTTTTCTCGACCATCCTTGCAACATGCCTCGGCACGCTGGCCGCACTTGGATTGTCACGCTCGGAAATGCCGTACAGACGGACAATTATGGCGATCCTGATCTCTCCGATGATCGTTCCAATTATCATCGTTGCAACCGGCATGTTCTTTTTCTACTCGTCAATCGGTTTGGCAGGTTCCTACGTTGGTATCGTGATGGCCCACGCCACATTGGGCATTCCGTTTGTCATCATCACCGTTACAGCAACGTTGGTCGGGTTCGACCACTCCCTGACCCGCGCTGCGGCAAACCTTGGTGCAACCCCGACAACGACGTTCTTCAAGATCGTCATGCCACTGATCCTTCCCGGTATTATCTCGGGCGGCCTGTTTGCCTTTGTGACCTCTTTTGACGAGGTTGTTGTGGTGCTGTTTGTTGCCGACTTCGATCAACAAACCATTCCTCGCCAGATGTGGAACGGTATCCGCGAACAGATCAGCCCGGCCATTCTGGCTGTTGCGACAATTCTGGTGGTTTTCTCTATCGGGTTGCTAACAACAGTCGAAGTGCTGCGTCGCAGATCAGAACGACTTCGCGGCCTGTCGCCAGGTTAATGCGAACGTGCTGAACAAGACATAAAATGGCCGGCCTTACGAAAAGGCCGGCCATTTTATTTTGCAGATACCGTGTTCAGATACCGTGTTCAGCCACCGGGTTCAGACACCGTGTTCAGCCACCGGGTTCAGACACCGGCAAGAGCCGGAAGCTCTACAAACTCCGAAAACAGATAGGTGTGATAAAGCGTGTCAACAGGTGCCTTGCGGTACCCTTCGGTAAACAAGGCAAAATCCACTCCGGCGCGTTGTGCCGTCTCGGCATCCACTTCGCTATCCCCCACATAAAGCACATTGGATGCTCCCAAATCGGCGATAGCACGCAGCAATGGCGCAGGATCGGGTTTGCGTGTCGGTAAACTGTCGCCCCCCAGCACGGTGCCAAAGCAACTTTGCCAACCAAAGTGTTGCAGAACCGCCCGCGTGGGCGACATCGGCTTGTTCGTGCAAAGGCCCATAACCAAACCCCGCGCAGCAAACAAATCAAGCGTCTGCTGCACACCCGGATACAAAACGCTGAGGGCCACCGCCCCCTCGTAATGTTGTAGGAAGGTTTCGACCATGCCCGCGTGCAACGCGTCATCAAGCCCCTGATCTGCACGCAACCGTTTGACAAAGATATCCACGCCGTGCCCGACATAGCTACGCCCCTGCTCGAACGTGATCGACGGCAGGCCGTGGTCCTTCAGCATCGCAAGCGCCGC
This sequence comes from Paracoccaceae bacterium, assembly GCA_047629975.1. Lineage (GTDB taxonomy): Bacteria > Pseudomonadota > Alphaproteobacteria > Rhodobacterales > Rhodobacteraceae > JBLHUT01. The sequence goes on along the minus strand of JBLHUT010000168.1, from coordinate 4,870 downwards.
GGCATGGATGTCAGGTGCGGAATCGACCAACGTGCCGTCCAGATCGAAAATAACTGCGTCGTAGGGCCGGCTCATCCGGCAACTGCCGCACGGATCGCAGCCATATTGGCACCGTAAACCTGTGGCATCTGAACAGAACCTCCGCGAAAGACCGCCGATCCGGCCACCAGTACATCGGCTCCGGCTTCGACCACCAGAGGTGCGGTTGTCGGATCAACTCCGCCATCAATCTCGATATGGATCGGGCGATCGCCGATCATGGCGCGCAACATGCGCACTTTTTCGATCTGGCTGTGAATGAATTTCTGCCCGCCAAAGCCCGGATTGACGGTCATCACACACACAAGATCAACCATATCCAACAGATGCTCGACGGCACTTACCGGTGTGCCGGGGTTCAAGGCGACACCTGCCTTTGCGCCCGCGCCACGAATCGCCTGCAATGTCCGGTGGATATGCGAGCCCGCTTCGACATGCGCGGTAATTACATCGGCACCAGCCCGGGCAAAGGCATCGATATAGCCGTCCACCGGTGCAATCATCAGATGCACATCCATCACCGTTTTGATATGCGGCCGGATCGCCGCGCAGGTGGCAGGACCAAAGGTGATGTTGGGTACAAAGTGACCATCCATCACATCGACATGCACCCAGTCACAGCCCTGATCCTCGATTGCAGCGCATTCAGCACCAAAGTTGGCAAAATCCGCCGACAGGATCGAAGGGGCGATTTTAACAGAGCGGTCAAAGCTGGACATTTTCAAACTTTCAGAGATTGCGTTTCATGCAACTAGCCCGCCCCTTGCTGCGAAAGCAAGAGGTGCGCGCCGCAACGAGCTGGTCCCCGCCCTGCGCGGGTTGCGCCCCCAAAACCGGTTTCGGCCCCTATATCCTACACGTTGGTCAGCAAGTGTTCACGCTCCCACGGGGAAATCACCTGTAGGAAACCGTGATACTCAAGCTCTTTTACCGCCCGGTAGGTCTTACAAAAATCCGCACCAAGGATATTTTGCATCGGGGTCGCATTGGCAAAAATATCAAGCGCCTCACCGAATGTGCGTGGAATATCGCCTTTGGCATTTGTGCTATAGGCATCACCGGTGAACTCGGCGGCGGGCAAGGTTTTATCCTGAAGCCCCAAAAGCCCACAGGCAAGCGACCCCGCAATCGCAAGATACGGATTGCAGTCCATGCCGGCGATGCGGTTTTCAACACGACGTGCTTCGGGGTCGGAAATGGGAACACGAATTCCTGTGGTGCGGTTGTCACGCGCCCAGGACAGGTTGATCGGCGCCGCAAGGTCGGGAACATAGCGCCGATAGCTGTTCACATACGGGGACAACAACGCAATAACCGACGGCATATGGCTTTGCATACCACCAATAAAGTGCATGAAGGCCTCTGTTTCCGAACCGTCAGGGTTGGAAAAAATGTTTTTTCCCGTTGTGCTGTCAACCACCGAATGGTGAATGTGCATCGCACTCCCCGGTTCGTCCTCGATGGGCTTGGCCATAAATGTCGCATAGCAATTGTGGCGCAGGGCGGCTTCTTTGATCAACCGTTTGAAAAAGAAGATTTCGTCTGCCAGTTTGATCGGGTCGCCGTGCTGTAGGTTGATCTCGATCTGACCTGCGCCGCCTTCTTGCAGAATACCGTCGATCTCGAATCCCTGCGCCTCGGCAAAATCATAGATATCGTCAATGACCGGACCGTATTCATCAATCGCCGACATCGAATAGGCCTGTCGCGCGGCCACCCTGCGCCCGGAACGGCCCATCGGCGGCTCAATTGGTTTTGCGGGATCAAGATTGGGAGCAACCAGATAGAACTCCATCTCGGGCGCAACAATCGGGGTCAGGCCAAGGGCCTGATATTGGGCAACAACCGCTTTCAAAACATTGCGCGGTGCGGTGGGAACGGGGTTGCCGCTTCGGTCGACCACATCGTGGATCACCTGAAGCGTATAGTCGGTGGCCCACGGTGCGGCTGTGGCTGTGCTGTAATCAGGCACAAGCACCATATCGGGCTCTGTGAACTCACGGCCCGCAACATCGGCCCACTCGCCGGTGATTGTTTGCAAAAAGATCGAATCAGGCAGGTAGAAATGCGTCTGGCGGGCAAATTTGCTCGCAGGCATGGCCTTTCCGCGCGACACACCTGCCAAATCGCACACGACACATTCCACCTCGTCCAGTTTACTGCCCTCGATGTAGTCCTGTGCAGCCTGCGGAATTTCTTTAAGCCAAGCGTCACTCATTGGGCGGCCTCTCTGGGCAAGTGGAAGAATTCTGCGATGTCCTGCGCGATGCGCGCACTCGAGTTGGGCTGTCCCATTTGGCTCTGTGCATAAGCAAGACGATTGTCCGGCACGACCCCGACCCCGCGCAGATTAATGAGCCCCTGAATAACCTGATCACCGTATTCGGGATGCGCTTGCACCGAAAATCCGCGCTGTCCATACAGCAGGCCCGCGTGCGCGCAAAACCCGTTGCTCGCAATTGTCGTGGCAAGGGCAGGCTTTTCGATCACTTGATCCTGATGCCACGCATTCATTGTGATCTCTTCGTCGCCGTACAGATACGCCTGACGACCGACCCCCCACCCTTTGGTGGATTTTTCGACCTTGCCGCCCATCGCCTGCGCCATGATCTGGTGCCCGAAACAGATGCCGACAACCGGCACATTCGCAACAAATGCCGACTGGATAAACTGCTCCAGCGGAGGAATGAACGGGTGATCCTCATAGACACCGTGGCGCGATCCGGTGATCAGCCAGCCATCTGCGGCCGCAACCGAATTGGGGAAATCCATCTCTGCCACATTCCATGTCTGGAAGGTGAACCCCTTTCCAGACAGCAATTCCTCGAACATGGTATTGTAATCGCCAAGGATCGGGCGCATCTGGTCCGGCGCATGGCCCGTTTGAAGGATACCGATAAGCATAGCGAAACCTCGAAGTTACTTCGGGATCATGTTATCCGAGCCCCTTGCCGGAGGGAAGAGGCCACACAGCCCCGTGGGCCGGCCTTGTTCACAAAGGGTCGCTTTGATCCAGCCAGAATGCGGTGTCCTGACCGCGCGCCTCGCCAATATTGGCAAGCCCGTCGCGCCGCGCAAGCGCATCAAGCCCGCGCGCGATATCCGCAGCAAGCGATAGCCCGCCGTACACCATTGCGGTGTAAAGTTGCACCGCACTCGCTCCGGCCTTGATCTTTGCATAGGCCTGCTCGGCGGATCCAACACCGCCCACGCCGATCAACGGAATTTTGCCTTGGGTCAGGTGGTAAAAGCGCGCCAGAACTCTGGTCGAGCGCTCGAACAGCGGCGCACCGGACAGACCGCCCTTTTCAGCCTTGTGAGGGCCGTGCAAACCGGTGCGATCAAGCGTGGTATTTGTGGCGATAACCGCGTCGATACCACTGCTCAAGGCGATCTCGGCAACATCGGCCAACTCTGCGTGTGACAGATCCGGCGCGATCTTCAGAAAGACCGGTATCGGGCGATCAAGCGCATCGCGCGTGGCCAGAACATCGCGCAGCAGCCGCTCCAAGGCGGCGCGACCTTGTAAATCACGCAGCTTTTCGGTGTTTGGCGACGAGACGTTCACAGTCGCAAAATCAAGATGCACGCTGCACGTCTCAAGTACCGACGAAAAATCCGCCGCACGATCCGCGCTGTCTTTGTTGGCTCCCAGATTCAAACCGATTATTGCCGCTTTCGGACGCCGCGCCAGCCGCGCAAGCATCGCATCAGCCCCTTGATTGTTGAAACCGAACCGGTTGATCGCAGCCTCGTCCTGCGCAAGGCGGAACAGCCGCGGCTTGGGGTTGCCGACTTGCGGGCGCGGGGTGGTCGCCCCGACCTCGATAAAACCGAAACCCGCCCGCGACAGCGGACGCAGCGCCTCGGCGTTCTTGTCGAACCCTGCTGCAAGCCCCACGGGATTGGGCAACGCCAATCCGCACAGGTCGGTTTTCAACCGGTCCGACGTCACAGGCCCCGGCAACGCCGCAAACCCTGCATTCACCGCCCTGAGCGACAGGCCATGCGCCAGTTCCGGATCCAGCTTGCGCAACGCGGCAAGCCCCAGACGTTCAAGCGGCTTCAAACGACACCTTGCGGAAAGATATGCCCTGCGGCACCCAACGGGAGGGATTTGTCCCAAAGCACCTCGTTTATCCTCAGCTCGCGGTACAGATGGGGAAACAGCATCCCGCCTCGCGACGGCTCCCACCGCAGCAGATCGCCAAGGGTGTCACTGTCAAAAGCCACCAGCACCAGATCACTTTGGTCCGCAAAATGCTTTGCGGCGGTTTCGGCCACCGTCGCGGCAGTCGAGAAATGGATATACCCGTCAGACAGGTCAACCGGCGCGCCCTTTGTCTGTCCGCTTTTGCGAAAGGCCTCCCACTCGGGGCGGCGAAAAATCTTGAAGATCATCATGAAGCTGAAATGCCCGCCTATGGCTACCGCGTCAAGTCCACAGACAAAACGGTTCGTATCGTGACGCCTCCTTGCTTGCCCTTGCCCTTGCCCTTGCCCTTGCCCTTGCCCTTGCCCTTGCCCTTGCCCTTGCCCTTGCCCTTGCCCAAACATTTTGCACGTCCCCGCTGTGAACAAGATCTATTTGCCGATGCCGGCGCGCAAGACGTGACAACACTTTGACTCCCGCGACAACCAACGTCAGTCTGATGTCAGATACCAACCTGGAGAACCCAAATATGTCAGTTCGTTTCCTTTCTTCCGTCGCCGCACTTGCGATGACGACGGGGGTTGCGTCGGCCGATTATGCGCTGACCATCCTGCACACCAACGATTTCCATGCCCGGTTCGAGCCGATTTCGAAATACGACAGCCCCTGCTCTGCCGA
>JBLHUT010000167.1:0-8072 GCA_047629975.1 Paracoccaceae bacterium | reverse complement strand
ATCATCGCCGAACCGCGCGCCCCGAAGGTCAGCGGAAAGCACAGATCATGGGCGCTTGCGGCCTCGTGCAGACGGCTGAGTACGACACCGGCCTCAACCACGGCAATCCGTGCCTCGGGGCGGATTTCGATGATCCGGTTCATACGCTCGACCGAAATCATCAACGCGCCGGGGGCATGGGTGCCCCCCGCCAGACCGGTGTTGCCTGCAACCGGAACGATTGCAATGCCGGCTTTCGCGGCGGCAGTAACGCAAGCGGCGACCTCGGCTGTGTTGGCCGGGCGCACAACGGCGCACGGCGCACCAACCCATGTGCCGGTCCAGTCACGCGCGAACCGGTCGGTATCGGTGCCGGTCAGCACATGTGCCGGCCCGACAATCGCGGTAAGTGTCTCGATGATAGTGTTGCCGGTGCTTGTCATGTCGCTGCTTGTCATATCTGTGCCCCCCTGAGCCGTGTTGATGCCGAGGCAGTACCGCCGCGTCAACTCCCGTCTTTGACATCCCCGAGCAGCTCCTCGACGGTGGGGCCCATTGCCTCCACGATCAATGCGACACCGGCGGCATTAGGATGGATGCCGTCGGCCTGCATATACTGGCGCATTGTGGCTGCGCGGTCGGGCAGGGTGGTCAAACCGGCAAGAAAATCCGCCATGTAGACCACGCCGTATTGCGCCGCCAGTTCGGGATAGATCGCATCGAAGCTCTTTTTGTATGCGGTGCCGAAATTGCCAGGTGCCTCGACGCCCACCAGCATCGTCTCGACCTGCTTTTCGGCCGCGCGCTTGAGAATACCGTCAATGTTGGTGCGGCTCATTTCCGGTGGCAACCCGCGCAACAGGTCGTTACCGCCAAGCGCCACAATCATTCCGTCGATATCGGGGGTCAGCGTCCAGTCCACGCGTGACAAGCCGCCCGCCGTGGTATCCCCCGACACCCCCGCATTCAGGATCGTCACATCATGGCCGCGTGCTTGCAGCCATGCCTGAAGTTGTGGCACAAAGCCCTCTTCTTGTACCAACCCGTATCCTTGTGTCAGGCTGTCGCCCAAAGCGGCAAGCTTTATCGGCTCCGCAAAGGCACCAGATGCCGCAGTTGCAAAGGCAATCGCGCACAAGACCTTGCGCCCGGCGCGTCTAGCCCCATCTTGCAAGGGGTAACTGTAAATTTTTTGGAGCCTGTTGATGGTCGACCCGATCCTTTCGCTTACCGATGTGAAGCTCTCGCTTGAAGGCAATGCGGGGAAAGTGGAAATTCTGCACGGTATCTCGATGCAGGTGTCCAAGGGGGAAACTGTGGGCATGGTGGGTCCTTCGGGCTCGGGCAAATCGTCTCTCCTGATGCTGATGGGCGGGCTGGAGCGCGCCACCGCCGGACAGATCACCGCAATGGGGCAAGACCTGTCCGCGATGAACGAAGACGCACTGGCCCGGTTCCGCCGTCATCATATGGGGGTGGTGTTCCAGTCTTTCCACCTGATCCCGACAATGACAGCGCTTGAAAATGTTGCAACCCCGCTCGAGCTTGCGGGCGAGCGGGATGCGTTCGACCGTGCCGAGGCAGAATTGCAGGCCATGGGGCTGGGCAAACGCGCGCATCACTACCCCGCGCAAATGTCGGGCGGAGAGCAGCAGCGTGTCGCACTTGCGCGTGCGGCGGCCCCGCGCCCGGACATCCTGTTGGCGGACGAGCCGACGGGCAATCTGGACGGGACCACCGGACAGGCGATCATGGAGCTGTTGTTCGGCCTGCGCGACCGCCACGGTGCGACGCTTATTCTTGTGACCCACGCGCCCGAGCTTGCCGAACGGTGCGACCGGATTGTGCGTCTGGCCGACGGGCTGATTGCCGAGGACACGACCAAGACGACACCCCCGCGCGCCTCGGAGGCCGCAGAATGAGCGCGACCCTCAAAATTGCGTGGCGTATCGCGCGCCGGGAGTTGCGCGGCGGGCTCAAGGGGTTCCGTGTCTTTCTGGCGTGTCTGGCGCTGGGGGTGGCGGCGATTGCGGCTGTGGGCTCTGTGCGGGTCAGCATCACCGAAGGGTTGGTGCGCGAAGGGGCCACGATCCTTGGCGGTGACGCCGAGGCGCGCTTTACCTACCGGTTTGCCGAGGCCAGCGAGCGGGCATGGATCGAGCAACAGGCGCTCGAGGTGTCTGAAGTCGTCGATTTCCGCTCGATGGTCGTGGTGCCCAGACCGGATGCCGACGAAGAGCGCGGTCTGACGCAGATCAAAGGCATCGACGATGCCTATCCGATTTACGGGCAAACGGTTCTGGACCCTCCGATGCCGCTCCGGCAGGCGCTGGACGGGAGCAACGGGTTGCCCGGTGCGGTCATGGACCGCGTGCTGGTTGACCGGCTGGGCCTTGTGCCTGGCGACCGGTTCGAGCTTGGCACGCAAGGCTTTGTGCTGTCGGCCGTTCTGGTGTCTGCGCCCGATCAGGCGGGGGGCGGGTTTTCCCTTGGCCCGCGCAGTATCGTGCGGACATCCGATCTTGAGAATTCGCGCCTTCTGGAACCCGGAAGCCTGTTCGAGACCCACTACCGCATGGCGCTTCCCGAGGGTACCGATCTTGATGCGCTCGAGGCACGCGCAGAGGCCGAGTTTGCCCAAACCGGCCTGCGCTGGCGCGACAGTCGCAACGGGGCACCGGGCGTGACCCGTTTTGTGGAGCGTCTGGGGGCCTTTCTGGTGCTGGTTGGCCTTGCAGGGCTGGCTGTCGGCGGGGTCGGGGTATCGGCGGCTGTGCGATCCTATCTGGATACAAAAGTTGCGGTGATCGCGATCCTCAAGACTTTGGGTGCTGAGGGAAAGGTGATTTTTACAGCCTACATGATGCAGATCGGCGTGCTTGCTGTGATCGGCATCGTGATCGGGCTGGCGTTGGGGGCGGCTGTCCCGTTGGTGCTGGCACCTGTGCTGGAGGCGCAATTGCCGGTGCCGGTCGCGGTGGGGGTTTACGGCGGACCTTTGGCCGAGGCGGCGATTTACGGGGGGCTGACGGCGCTTTTGTTCACGCTGTGGCCGTTGGCGCGCACAGAGCAGGTGCGTGCCGCGGCCTTGTTCCGCGATGCGGGAGGCGTGGGCTGGGGCTTGCCAAGGCCGGTATTTCTGCTGGCTACGGGGCTTGTTCTGGTGGCGTTGGTCGGCGTGGCCACGGCGTTTTCCAGTGTGCCGACGCTGACGCTTTATGCGGCGGGTGGCATCTGTGGGGCGTTGTTGTTGCTGGTTGCGGCGGCGGCTGGCGTGCGGTTGGCGGCAAAGCGGCTTGCGCGGGCGCGGATCGTGCGCGGACACACGGCGCTGCGTCTGGCGCTGGGGGCTGTGGGCGGACCGGGCGGCGAGGCGCGCTCGGTGGTGCTGTCGCTTGGCTTGGGGTTGACGGTTCTGGCCGCGGTGGGGCAGATCGACTGGAACCTGCGCAGTGCGATCGCGCGGGACATTCCAGCGGTGGCTCCGAGCTATTTCATGGTCGATATCCAAACGAGCCAGTTGCCGGGGTTTCTGGAGCGGCTGGAGAGCGATCCGGGTGTTTCAAAGGTCGAAACAGCCCCGATGCTGCGCGGCGTGGTCAGCCAGATCAACGGCAGGCCCGCACAAGAGGTCGCAGGCTCGCACTGGGTTGTGCGCGGGGATCGTGGTCTGACTTACGCCGAATCGCCGGCACCTTTGACGCGGATTACCGAAGGGGCGTGGTGGCCTGAAAATTATTCCGGCCCGCCACAGATCAGCTTTGCGGCGGAGGAAGCCGAAGAAATCGGGCTGTCACTTGGCGATACGATGACCGTGAATATTCTGGGGCGCGACATCACCGGCACGATCACCAGTTTTCGGGAGGTCGATTTTTCGACTGCCGGCATCGGTTTTGTGCTGACGATGAACCCTGCCGCGCTTGCTGGTGCGCCGCACACCCACATCGCGACGATCTACGCCGATGAAAGTTCCGAGGCGGCCATTTTGCGCGATCTGGCGCGGTCGTATCCCAATATCACCGCAATCAGGGTGCGCGATGCGCTGGATCAGGTGGCAAATGTTCTGGCCAGTCTGGCGGCGGCGATTACGTACGGAGCGGCGGCGACGTTGATCACCGGTGTGATCGTGCTGATCGGTGCTGCGGCAGCGGGAGAGCGGGCGCGGGTGTTCGAGGCGGCTGTGCTCAAGACGGTGGGGGCTGTTCGAGGACAGATCCTTTTGTACTTTGCCTTGCGCTCGGCGCTTCTGGGGTTGGCTGCGGGGTTGGTTGCGATCTTCGCGGGGGCGGTCTTTGGCTGGGCCGTTCTGACGTTCGTGATGGAATCCGAATACCGGTTCGAGCCGGCATCGGCCATCGGCATTGTGATTGGCGGTGTGGTTGTGACGTTGCTGGCGGGGCTCGGCTTTGCGTGGCGTCCGCTTGCGGCGCGGCCTGCGGGGGTCTTGCGGTCGCGCGAATAGGCGCGGCCGAGACTGTTTGACCGAGGGGCCGGTACTGTTTGACAAGGGGCGGTGCGGGGGCCGCTTTGGTCTGTTGCACACAGGCGCAGGTATCGGCGCAGCCCACTCTGGCGCGGCGTCACGGGGCCTTCGTGCCGTGCCGTGCCTGTGGCGCCTTTATCACTGAAGGGACAGGATTACCGAAAGGACGCGCACGTTTTGCAAATGGCCCTGCGCTTAAGGCATCTTCCTTTGGCGACACAAACGCGATAGGTGGCCGCCATGCGTTATACCTTACCCGATCTGTCCCGATTGTCCGATGTTCCGTTTGATACGGTGATCGACGTGCGCGCCCCTGCCGAATTTGCCGAAGACCACATTCCGGGGGCGATCAACCTGCCGGTCCTGTCTGATGCGGAGCGCGCCCGTGTCGGCACAATCTATACCCTCGAAAGCCCTTTCAAGGCGCGCAAACTCGGGGCGGCGTTGGTGTCACGCAATGCGGCCACGCATCTGGAAACCACGCTTGCCGACAAGCCGGGCAGTTGGCAGCCCTTGGTCTATTGCTGGCGCGGCGGTCAGCGGTCGGGCTCGTTTGCGTCGATCCTCGAGCAGATCGGCTGGCGTGTTCAGGTTCTTGAGGGCGGGTATCAAACCTATCGCAGGGCGGTGGTGGCGGCGCTTTATGATACGGCGCTTGCGCATCGGCTGATCCTTTTGGACGGGGATACAGGCACGGCGAAGACCGATCTGTTGCATTTGTGCGCCCAACGCGGGGTCCAGATGATCGATCTTGAGGGGCTGGCCAATCACCGTGGTTCGGTTCTGGGTCCGCGCCCGGGCGGGCAGCCCTCGCAGAAGGCGTTCGAAACCGCGTTGATGGGCAAGCTGGCGGCTTGTGATCCGGCCCGTCCTATCCTTGTGGAGGCTGAATCGAGCAAGGTCGGCAACCTGCTTGTGCCGCCGTCGTTCTGGGCGGCGATGCTCGCGGCGCCGCGGATCACCGTTGCCGCCACCCTTGGGGACCGTGCGACGTATCTGGCACAGGCCTATGCCGATTTATCGGCGGATCCGGACCGGCTGGAGCAGAAGCTGGCGGGCTTGGTGAACCACGTCGGGCACGACAAGATCGCGCAGTGGTCGACGATGATCGCTGACAAAGCCTTTCGCGACCTTGCGCGCGACCTGATCGAGCATCATTACGACGCCCGCTATGCCAAAAGCCGCCAAGAGGCCGCTTTCGGGGCTGCGCGCATCGACATCGCGCTGGACCCTCAAGGGCTGCAATCCGCAGCAGAGCGGATCACACAGGCCGTGTGCGACCTTAGCTGATCGAAATGCCGGGAGGGGCGCTTTGCAGCACGCCGACCCGTGCGGCCTGATATCCGGCAGCTTTCAGGGCAGCAAGGCAGGCGTCGGCCTCTTGTGGGGCGACACAGGCAAGCAGCCCTCCGGCAGTTTGCGGATCAAACAGCAAATCGGCGCGTGCGTCCTGCGCGAGGCTGCTTTGGACAACTCCGGCCAACGCCGCGCGGTTTGCCGCGAACAGGCTGGAGCGCAGGCCCGAGTTCGCTAAATCCAGTGCGCCGTTCATCACCGGCACGTCCGATAGGGTGATCGTTGCCGCCACGCCGGAAGTCTGGCAGATATTCCACAGATGCCCCGCCAGCCCAAAGCCCGTCACGTCGGTCATGGCATGTGCCTTCGACAGAATGCGTGCCGCTTTCGATTGGGATTGGGCCATTAGTGTGTAGGCTGCCGCCACGTCGGCGCCGTTGGCGCGCATCCGCATCTCTCCGGCCAGCAGGGTTCCGGAACCGATGGGTTTTGTCACGATCACAACATCGCCCGGCAAGGCACCGCCGACAGTCACGGGCGCGGTATCGCTCAGGCCGGTGATTGTGAACCCCACCGTAAGTTCCGCACCGATGGAGCTGTGCCCGCCCACAAGGTCCGCACCCTCGGCCCGAAATACCGCACTGGCGGTTTGCATTATTTCTGACAGCATCGCGGCTTGCAGGGCGTCGACCATCCGGGGCAGGATCACTGTGGCGGTGACGGCTTGTGGTGCGGCCCCCATTGCCCAGATATCGCCAAGCGCGTGAATGGCGGTGATGCGCGTTTGTGTGACCGGATCCAGCGTAAAGGCGCGCAGGTGATCGGTTGTCATGACCTGCCAACCCGCCCCGTGCCGCAGGATCGCGGCATCGTCGCCCGGGCGCGAGGCCACATCGGCGCGCGCGGGTGCGGGCAGGTCTGCCAGTGTCTTTGCCAGAACATCGCCCCCCACCTTTGAGCCGCACCCCCCACAAGGCGGGGTCACGCCGATCGCACGCTCCATGCCCTTTGCGTGTGCCGCAGGCAGCTTTGGCATGGGCATGGCAGGCAGTGTCGTGAACTTGTCCATGAATGTCCGGTCGATGTGGTCCTTGAGCCGCCAGAGCCACGCGCCGGTTGGCCCTGTGCCGTACACATCCGCTGTCGCTGATCTGGCCCCCAGCGAGATCAGCTTGAGGAAATCTTTTTGAGGCGCAAAGGCCCGCAGCCGACCACCCGCCATATCCGCGCGCAAGTTGTCAAACAGGACCGGTGCCTGTCGCACCGCATAAACCCCTGCCTTGGGGCGCGGCGCAAAGCCCATGTGCGCACAGTCGCCCACAGCATAAACCTTTGGATCACTTGTGGTTTGTAAGTATTTATTAACGTTCAGGTATCCACTCTCTTGCTCCAGCCCCAGATCGCCAAGCCAGTCGTGGGGGCGTGCCCCGGCAGCCCCCAATGTGAAATCGGAGGCGAGGATGCGCCCGTCTTCAAGATGCACGCCGGTTGCGGTCACATGTTGCACCGCTACGTTGCCAAGTACCCGGATATCCGCCGCGCGCAGACGTTCGAACAGAACCATCCGTGCAGGGGGCGATAATCCGGCAAGAGCCTCGCCCCTGTCCACGATCGTGACGCGCGGTGGTGCCCCCTTGCCGGCCAGCCGGTGGTGCATCGCCAGCGCCAGCTCGACCCCTGCAACACCCGCACCGATGACGCACAGATCGACCTGTCCGGTTGTCGTGGCGGCAAATGTCTCCCACGCGCGGGCAAAGTCGCCCAGCGGTTTTGCGGCAATACCGTGCTCGGCAAAGCCCGGCAGGCGCGGCATATCAGAGGTGATGCCCACGTCGATCGACACTGCGTCATAGCGCAGGTCGGGATGTCCGGGCACCTGAACCGTTTGCGCCGCGCGGTCGATGCCGCTGGCCGCGCCCAGAACCAACCGCGCCCCGGCAAAGCGCGCCAGTTTTACCAGATCGATCTCGAGGGCGTGGCGCGGATAATGCCCTGCGATATATCCCGGAAGCATACCGGTGTAGGGCGCGGTCGGGCCGGGGTTGATCAGTGTCACCTGCACGCCTGGCAACGGGTTCATGCCCCATTTGCGCAATACCAATGCATGGGCATGGCCACCGCCGATAAAAACGAGATCACGGGTTAAAGGAAGAGAGCTGTCCATTTTCTTTGACTCCGCTATGTCGCTTGATGGGTAACGCAAACCAAGAGGAAAGAACAAGGTGATGCGACGTTTGGGAACAGCACGAACCTGTGTGGGCATTTTGGGGATCTTGGCAATTGTCCTATCGCTTTGGCAGCTGCTGTCCGAGCG
>JBLHUT010000166.1:0-8080 GCA_047629975.1 Paracoccaceae bacterium | reverse complement strand
CGAAAGTTGCCGGCATTTACGGCACCACCGAGATCGAAGAGCGTCATCGCCACCGCTATGAGGTCGACATCAAGTACCGCGAAGCGCTTGCTGCGCAAGGAATGGTGTTTTCAGGTATGAGCCCTGACGGAAAACTGCCCGAGATTGTCGAATTGACCGATCATCCGTGGTTTATCGGGGTCCAGTTCCATCCCGAATTGAAGTCCAAACCATTTGCGCCGCACCCGTTGTTCTCGGATTTCGTGCGCGCAGCCAAGGAAGTAAGCCGTCTTGTCTGATCCCATCTGACATCTCAGGCAAACAAATTTGGCGTTCGGTCATTTGTTGGCAAAGCGTTTTGAATAATTAACCAAATATTTGTTTCATCCTTTTCCTTTTTGCCGGAAGGCGGCAAAGTGGACGTGGGGCTGTTAGGGGGAAACCATTGCCTGTCGGGTATTGGGTAATGACGTGCGCGTCAAAGGATCGCGCAGAATTCAATGCGTTTTTACGCGTTCTGGAGCCTGTTTTCAACAGCTTTGGCGCGCACCACCTTGAGAGCGACGAGCAGGTTGACACTTTGCCCGACGGCCAAGAGTGCTTTGTTCAGATCACCGCGTTTCCCGATATCAACAGCGCACAAGCCGGTCTCGCATCGGAAGAATACGAAGCGACAGACAGCTTGCGCAGCCGCCTCACAGATTTTGACGTCGTCGTTATTGAACAAGCAACCTTCTGAGTAAAAAGGACCTACACGATGGCAAAAGGCTACTGGATCGCAAACAATATCGTCCAGAACGCGGACCAATATGATGCCTACCGCGTCGCTATCGGTCCCGTACTTGCCCGCTACGGCGCGCGGTTTATCTCTCGCGGGGGGCCACAGGAGGTCAAGGAAGGGACTGCGTTTCCCCGCACTGTGGTGATCGAGTTTGACAGCTACGAAACCGCACTGACCTGTTACGAGGACCCTGAATATCAGAACGCAAAGCGCCTGAGGTTGACGGCTTCGGACGGGACTCTGACAATATTTGAAGGCTACGACGGCTAGACCGGCTTGGCGTTTCCTACCAAACGACCTATGTTCCGGTTATGTTTGCAGATTTGATAAAACGCCTCACGGCACCCGCCCCCGCCACGCTTCCGGACCCTGATGCCCGTCTGGCGCTGACCGCACTTCTGGTGCGTATCGCGCGCGCTGATCACGATTATGCGGAGTCAGAAAAAATAAGGATCGACCGCATTTCGGCGGCGCGCTTCGGCTTGTCACCGTTCGAGGCAGCCCGCCTGCGCAGTCAGGCCGAAAAGCTTGAGGCCGAATCACCCGACACCGTGCGCTTTACCCGTGCCATCAAGGACGCCGTGGCCTATGACGACCGCGAAGCCGTGATAGAGGCGCTTTGGGATGTCACCCTCGCCGACGGCGTGCGTGATCACGACGAAGAAACACTGGTACGGCTGGTGAGTAATTTGCTGGGCGTGACAGACCGCGACAGTGCGTTGGCACGACAGCGGATCGAGGCGCGAAAGGCGTGATAGCCGCCCTGCCGATGTACGACCACCCGCGTCAACAAGCCGCGAATGACGCCTTTTGGGCAGCCGTCAGAGACAGGTTGCGCGACGCAGGCATCCCTACCCCCGAAGCCTTGCACCGGGATGGCGACATCAGGTCACAATGGCTGCGGCCCGATCTTTTGCTGGGGCAGACTTGCTGCCTGCCTTTTCGCCGCCTTTTGCACGACAAAGTACATTATGTCGCCTCGGCCGATTACGGATTACCGAACGTCAAAGGCGGCTTTTACCGTTCTGTGATTATCGCCCGCGCAAATGACACCCGCACTGCGCCCCGGGATTTTGCCACCGCGACGCTCGCTTATAACAGCAACGATAGCCAATCGGGGTGGGCCGCCGCCTTTGACTGGGCACGCCAAAACTCTGTGTTGCTTGATCCCGCGCTGGAAACCGGCGGTCATCGCGCAAGCGCCCTTGCCGTTGCACAAGGCAACGCCGATCTGGCGTCCATAGACGCGGTGACCTTTCGGACCTTGCAGCAGTTCGAGCCGTTTACCGAAAACCTGCGGATCATCGCGCACACGGACATTACGCCGGGGCTTCCCTTTATTACCGCGCTGGCGAACGACCCCGCACTTATCAGGGTGGCCATGCTTTCGGCGCTAAACGGGCTTGATGTGTCCACGCGCGCCACTCTTGGCATTGCGGGCTTTGCCGATATCGGGCTTCATGTGCTGTTAAACGGGGCATAGCTGTTCTTTTCGGGGGGCCAATATCTGATTTTTCACTCTCAATGCCGTTTCAGGCATCTTAAAGCGCAAAAGACCGCAGTCAGGCATTGATGAATGCCGTTTTTTTGGCCTTAATCTGTGTCAAGCATGACCCTCTTATGAAAGCAGTGCCGCCTCGTGTCCGATCAACCTGTTATTGAACTGCGCGACATCCACAAAGCCTACGGGGCTTTGGAGGTGATCAAAGGCGTCAGCCTGAGCGCGCGAAAAGGCGAAGTCATCTCGTTGATCGGGTCGTCGGGGTCTGGGAAATCCACGCTCTTGCGCTGTGCCAACCTGCTCGAAGACAGCCAGCAGGGCGAAATCGTCTTTCAGGGCGAGCCTGTGACATGGAAAGGCCGCGGTGCCTCGCGCCGCCCCGGAGATGCGAAACAGGTCACCCGAATACGCACCAACCTTTCGATGGTCTTTCAGCAATTCAATCTGTGGGCGCACATGACCATTTTGCAAAACGTCATGGAAGCCCCCGTGACCGTCCTTAAACGCGACCCCGCACAGGTCGAGGACCTTGCCCGCGGCTTGCTCGACAAGGTCGGGATCGGCGACAAATGCGATGTCTTTCCGGCGCAACTGTCCGGCGGGCAACAGCAGCGCGCCGCCATCGCCCGCGCGCTTGCCATGGAACCAGAGGCCCTTTTGTTCGACGAGCCGACATCCGCGCTTGACCCCGAGTTGGAGCAGGAGGTCATAAAGGTGATCAAGGCCCTCGCCGAAGAGGGTCGTACGATGCTGCTGGTGACACATGACATGCGACTGGCCGCCGATGTGTCCTCTCATGTCGTATTCCTGCATCAGGGGCTGATAGGCGAGGAAGGCCCGCCAGAGACGCTCTTTGGTGCCCCTGAAACCAAGCGATTGCAGGGCTTTTTGAGCAATACCGGAATGTTTGGCACATGACGCCGCAGCGTCCCCCCACCCGACGCGGTATTGTGGCCCTGACGCGCAAGGTACAAGCTCGACAATGCCTGAAAAATGCGATCCTTTGCCGATAAACGTCCCGTAAATGGCGCTTCCAATCTTCAACCAAAAGGGAAAACCCGATGAAAGCACTGACACTGACCACCGCCGCCCTGACGCTTTGTGCCGGCATGGCATTCGCCGCCGGCCACGCGACAACAGTCCGCATGGGCACCGAGGGCGCCTACCCTCCCTACAACTTCATCAATGACGCCGGCGATGTTGACGGCTTCGAGCGCGAACTGGGCGACGAACTGTGCGCCCGCGCCGAGTTGACCTGCGAATGGGTGACCAACGAGTGGGACTCGATCATTCCCAACCTTACTTCCGGCAATTATGACACAATCATCGCCGGCATGAGCATCACCGACGAGCGCGAAGCAGTCATCGATTTCACACAGAACTATATCCCCCCCGCCGCTTCCGCCTTTGTGGCGCTGGCCGATTCGGAGGTGATGAGCGACAGCGTTGTTGCGGCACAAACCTCCACAATTCAGGCCGGCTACGTGGCCACCACAGGCCAGACGCTTGTGGAATTTGCGACACCTGACGAAACGGTTGCGGCTGTCAGAAACGGCGAGGCGGATGCCGTGTTTGCCGACAAGGACTACCTTGTGCCGATCGTCGCGGAATCCAACGGCGAGTTGGTTTTTGTGATGGAAGACGTACAACTTGGCGGCGGTGTCGGCATGGGCCTGCGCGAATCCGATACAGAGTTGCGTGACAAGTTCGATGCAGCCATTACCACAATGAAGGCCGATGGAACGCTGAATACGATGATCACGAAATGGTTCGGCCCCGACGCTGCAACTTATTGATATCCCTGCGGGAGGCCGGTTGATCCGGCCTTCCGTCGCTCCAAACTCATGAAAGCCCCTTGATGGCAAAGCTCCCTGCACGTTCCTACATCGTTTTGGTCGAAACCTTCTCGGCCGATATTCCCGGTAAAGCGGCAAATGTGCACGTTCGCCCTGTCCCCGGACAGCAGTTTCCCGTGGATATGGAGGTGGAATGTTCGCGTGCCTTACGCACCAAACACCCCGTTGGCACCATTTTCCGCATCAAGGCAAAGCTGGCCGAACACGAGGCCGGCACGCCTTATCTTTTCAGCCACCACCGGTGGCGCTATGAATTGGTCGAGGAGTAACCCCTGTGGTTGAGGCCTGCTCCGACCCAAGCAGTATCGACGGCTTGCTGTGGCTGGGCTGTTACCTGACCACGGGCAAACACATGGCCTTTTACGCGTCGTTCGGCACGGTGCTTCTGTTGCTGGCGGTGACGGCCCCGATCTCGCTGGCTTTCGGCTTTTTGGGTGCCGTTGCTTCGCGGTCCGAGATCTTTGTGCTGCGGCTGATCGGCAAGGGCTATACCTCGATGGTGCGGGGCATTCCGGACATCGCCTTTTTCCTGTTTTTCGTTATCGCACTGGATCAAGGGCTGGAATGGCTGCGCCATCAGGCCCTGTGCCCCGACTGGACAGAGCCCGTGCGGCAAGGCGTGAACTTCATCGTTTGCGATCAGGCAAAGCTGCCGCTGTCGTCCTCGCCACAAATCTGGCACGAGGCCTATAACTTTATGCTTGCGGTATTTACGTTTGCGATCGTGTTCGGTGCATTCGCCGCCAACGTGATTTACGGTGCGATGAATGCCGTGCCCAAGGCACAGATTGAAACCGCTGCGGCTTACGGAATGACGCGGGCGCAGACGTTTCGCCGCGTGCTGGTGCCGCAGATGTGGGTTTATGCGCTGCCGGGGCTTGGTAATCTCTGGATGATCCTAATCAAAGCTACCCCGCTTTTGTTTTTGCTCGGTGTCGAGGATATTGTGTACTGGGCGCGTGAACTTGGCGGATCAAAGACATCGGCCTATTCATTCCCGCACCCTGACTGGCGGCTCTATTATTTTCTGGCCCTTCTGGTCTTTTATCTGGCCTTTACGCGGCTGTCTGAAATCGTCATCGCACGTGTCTCGCAGCGGTTGTCCCACGGTCAGGCAACGATGGCGGGCGAAGCACAAAGGCGCGCGGCATGAGCTGTCTTGAAACCATCCAGTCCTACGCCTTGCGTTCGCTTGGATACGGTGAACGCTTGCTGCCGAAGGCCGATATTACCTTGTGCGAACAGGTCACGTTGATCGGCTCGGGGATGATCTGGAACATCTATTTCGGTCTTTTGGCGTTGTTCGCCGGGTTCGTGTTCGCGACAGCCCTTGCCATGGGAAAGGCAAGCTCCTCGCGCTGGACCCGCAAACCGGCGGAATGGTTTATCTTTCTCTTCCGTGGATCACCGTTGTTTATCCAGTTTTTTCTGGCATACGAGACTTTCGTGCTGCTGCCCAAGGCCGGCTTTGACATCAACCTCGGTTTTGTCGAATTGACGATGGAGACACGTTGGCTCACCAAGGCATGGGCCGGTGCGTTGTTGGTACTGTTTCTCAATACGTCCGCTTATGCCGCCGAGATTTTCTATGGCGCGCTGCGCTCTGTTCCCAAAGGCGATCTTGAGGCCGCCGATGCGTATGGCATGACAGGCTGGGCAAAGTTCCGGCGCGTCACTTGGCCGACGATGCTGCGGCTGGCATGGCCGTCCTACACGAACGAGGCCATTTTCCTGTTTCATGCGACCACGCTTGTCTATTTCTCGGGGTTTCCCGCATGGCGGCAACAGGGTGATGCTCTCTATTATGCCAATTATTTTGCGGACAAGACCTTTAACCCGTTTATACCCTATCCGATTGTGGCGGGGTATTTTGTGGCGCTCACTTTGATTGTGATCCTTGGCTTTGGCGCAATCAACCGACGGCTCAACCGGCACCTTCCGGGGGACACCGCGCGCCTTCGGTATCGCCCCCAGATTATCCGCTGAGCCAGATATAGGCCAGCTTGAGGCTTACTGTCGCCGTTACAGGTTACGATGTGCTGTCAGGCATCAGGAAATGACCTGTTGCCTGCGCAAACAGCCGGCTGCGGTTGTCTTGCCATGCCTCGACATGAACAGAGGCATAGCGCCGGCCGGACCGGTTTATCCGCGCCCGCGCATAGGCATCGCGCGGCAATCCAGACCGCAGGTAATCAACCGTCAGATCGATCGTTTTGGGCAGCCGTGGCATGGTCATCGGGGTCAGAAGTGTGGCATCCATGCGCCCGCTTTCGACCCCGTCCCAGATGATTGCCCAACTCAACTCGATGATCGCGGCAACCTCCAGAAAGGCCGCCGTGGCCCCGCCGTGCAGGGCCGGAATCATCGGATTCCCGATCAGTTTTTGCTGATATGGCAGCACCGCCGTCAACTCGTCGCCACGCCGGTCAAAGTGGATGCCCATAAAATTGATCCACGGAACCCCTGCGACCAAGGCCGCGAGCGCCGTGTCCCGACGCCCCTTGATCACTTGCACGGGTTCGGGTGCGGCACGGGTCATTTGGTGATCCTCTCAAAGGTAAAGGCACCCGTCGCAGAGGCAACCGGCCGGTCACGATCATCATCAAAGGCCGTGGCCCGCACGAAAGCAACAGAGCGTGTCACATGATAGCAGATCGCCTCGGCGGTGATCGACTGCCCCGGGGTTGCGCCGCGCATGTAGTCAATTCGCAGGTCGATAGTTGCAGTCGCCCCGCCGGATTCCGGATGACAGACAACAGCCGCACCGCCGCAACTGTCCATCAAAGCCGACACAGCCCCACCGTGCATCACCCGTGAAGTCGGGTCTCCGACCAAGGCTTCGTTGTACGGCATCGAGATCACGGCGCGCCCGTCTGAAATCTCGTCAAGCGTCAGGCCCAGCGCCTGCGAGAATGGTATCGCTTCGATAAACTGGCGCGCAATCTTGGTTTTTTCAACAGACATTACCGCCTCCTGCGTTGGTGCCGACTATCTCTGGCTGCCCGACGGGACGCAACCGCTTTTATCATCAGCCTCCGGTGCCCCGACACAGCCCCCCCATATTGCACCTGCCGCCCCTTCCCCTTAGGCTATAGATCAAGGAGGAGGCCAGATGCCCGAGACACGGCTCACATTCAAAGAGATGTGCACAAAATTCGACGTCACGCCCCGGACCCTTCGGTATTACGAATATATCGAACTGCTAAAACCGGAAAAAGTGGGGCGATCGCGCTTTTACACGCCGCGAGATGTTGCGCGGATGGTGCTCATTCTGCGCGGGCGGCGGTTTGATTTCTCTCTTGAAGAGATCCGGCAATGGCTTTTGATCTATGAAGAGCAGGGAACTGTGCCACAACTCGAGATGTGGATAGAATTGGCCGACCGGCAACTTGTCGCGCTGCAAGCAACACAGGATCAGTTGCAGGCCACGATCGGCGATCTGCAACAGCTTCGGGACGAAACCGCAAACAGCCTGGCCGGCCTGAAATAGTGTTTCACACGTAAATGTGTGGGTGCAACGTCACCCCCACCGCTCAACCAATTCCTCAAGTATTTGTTTTTAAAAATTAAAAGGTACTCCGTCAGGAATATCAATTTTTGACGTGGCGTTACATTTACGTTAACGTCAAGCATTGCTGTATGCTTCTTGTGAAAGCGGTCGCCACGCGCCGCCGCCCACTAACCGAGGGGAGCGTTCTGTGACCGAAACAACAATGACAATCAGGGAAATGTGCGAGACTTATAACGTCACGCCCCGGACTTTGCGGTTCTACGAATTCAAGGAACTGTTGTTCCCCCAAAGGCTCGGCACCCGCAGGATGTTCACAAAACGGGACCGTGCGCGGCTAAAACTCATTTTGCGCGGCAAACGTTTCGGGTTCAGCCTTGAGGATATCCGGCAATTGCTGAACCTTTACGACATCGGCGACCAACAATTCACACAGCTTGACCAGACCTGCACAA
>JBLHUT010000165.1:0-8179 GCA_047629975.1 Paracoccaceae bacterium | reverse complement strand
TACAGGTGTCTCAGTCCACGTCGGCCCCGACCCGACATTTGGCCTTTTGGCAAAATGACGGCTTCGATTTCAGCATCGGTCAGTCACAGCAGCCGATTTGGCGTCAAATGCCCGGCCCGCAACGCATGGGCCGTAAGTGAGCCCGTCGATCAAATCCACCACACCGCATAAAGTCACGAGCCTGTCCCGGCAACGGGTAGGCGTCATTAGATCGCCCGAAACATCCGCCGCGCCATGATTTTTCTGGTTTTGCCACGACGAGACGGCCGGGTGGTCTGGCTTTTAGCCCCCCTGTTGATCTCGTTCAGGACGGTTGAATTTGACGATTGCGCGTTCTGCCTTGACCCATCCGCAGAATCGCTTGAAGTCAGTGCTCCAGCCTCGGAATTCTGACCGCAGATCGCGCCGGGGGCATGCCCTGCGTAAGGTCGAAGGGACGGCCTCGACAAAATGGGGGGGCAAGTCGGGTGCGACCGGGATCACATTTCTGACCAAAACAGGGCGGGCTATGGTTTTCCATCGAGCGTCGATCAAAGCGTTCCAGATCACGCGGGGTTCTCATGTTTGCAACCTCGGTTCACTTAACGACCGATGCTGAAATCCTCAAACGACAGCGTGCTCTCAGCAAATTTATTGTATTTTTGCGTCGGCACCGCCTATCCTTGCAAATGTTCACAAAGAACCGGGAGGATAAAATGACTAATTCACTGACCCGCGTGGCCCTTGCGCTTTTCCTGTGCTTCTCTGCATCTTTGGCCATGGCCGAAGGCGTGATGCACCGTGTGGCGATCCATGTTAACCAGAACGATCCCCAAGTTATGAACATGGCGCTGAACAACGCCGTCAATACGCAGAACTATTACGACTCGGTCGGTGATGATGTGATCATCGAGATCGTAACCTATGGCCCCGGGCTAAACATGCTGGTGGCGGGCAAAAGCCCCGTTGCACAGCGAATCGCGGCTCTTTCTCTCGAAATGGATAACATCAGCTTTTCCGCTTGTGGCAATACGCACAGCGCAATGAGCAAAAAGGCCGGTGCGGAAGTGGTTTTGCTTGATGAAGCCAAGCTTGTTCCGTCCGGTGTTGTTAGATTGATCGAGCTTCAGGAGCAGGGATTCGCGTACGTCCGCCCCTAGACGGCCCGTTTAAGAGTGCTGGTTCTGGGCGGTCCTCGAGTGGCCGCCCTTTTTTTAGGCATTTACCACCCAGAAAGCGCACAAATTCTGAGCACATTTATGACTTATGAGCCGCTTTTTCCTTAATTCGCCTCTGCGTGGTTTTTTCGATACAACTTTAAGGATGTTAGGGTTAATAAAACACTAAGGTTGCATGACTGTCGTTTATACTACAAACATCAAGTAACTACGTAATTTGGACACGACCAGAGCTATTTGTGGAAAGGATTCGCTATGAAAATGAATTTTAAAAGTGTGTTTTTGGCGGCCGCGGTGGTGCTGGCGCCGATCTCTGTAAGCGCCGCAACTGTGGTTTCGGGTTTCTTTGATGCAGCAACGAGCATCAGTGTCGGAGATAGCGCAGTCGCTGGTGCAGCCTCAGACGTTGCACGTGAGAACTTTGCCGGCATAACCGGCACGCTGACAGCTACGTCCGACTTGATCATCTCGGGCAACGTCATCATTGACCCTTATCTGACCTATGATGGTGGTGGTTTGGACGATGGATTTTCGGTTGGCGTGAATGGTCGCTCCAACTCGATCACCATTACCTACTCGGTCAACTCCGGTAGCCCGATCAGTGTTGCAGTTGCTGAAAGTGCCTCCGTCGGAGAGGGCTTGTTTTCCGGTATCTTCGTTGCTTCTGGTAACACAATCGCCTTTATCATCAGTGGTGTTACAGGTCGTGAAGGTAACAGCGTGACCTTCGCTGTTGATGCTGCCGCAGTGCCGCTTCCTGCTGCTGGCCTTTTGTTGTTGGCCGGTCTTGGCGGATTGGGCATCGCGCGCCGTCGCAAGTAATCGACTTCAGTTTTTAAAAACCCCCGCAGAGCCACTCTCTGCGGGGGTTTTTTTATGC
Organism: Paracoccaceae bacterium; assembly: GCA_047629975.1. GTDB lineage: Bacteria > Pseudomonadota > Alphaproteobacteria > Rhodobacterales > Rhodobacteraceae > JBLHUT01. Next base: position 6,142 of record JBLHUT010000165.1, on the reverse strand, counting down.
TTTGCGAAAACCGTTCAGTGTACGACGGCATCGTCAGGTGGCGTACGATTTGACGCGCTGATGCGGTCACCGACCAAAAGCCCGTCTGCGCCAGCCGTGATGGTGATTGTATCGCCATCAACAATATCACCCGACAACAGCATTTCGGCAAGCTGGTCCTGCAAGGCACGTTGGATCACCCGCTTTAACGGGCGTGCCCCGAAAACCGGATCATATCCCTCGTCTGCCAACCAGGTCTTTGCACCCTCGTCCAGGTCGATTGTGATGCCGCGCCCTGCAAGCCGTTTTGCCAGCAGGCCCAACTGGATTGTGACGATTCCGTCCATATCGCCCCGGCTCAGCCGGTCAAAGATGACCGTTTCGTCCAACCTGTTCAGGAACTCGGGCCGGAAATGCCCGCGCACCGCCTCCATCACATCGCGTTTCGCCTCGGCTGCATCAGAGCCATCCGGCAACAAGCTCAGAGCCTGTGACCCCAGATTGGAGGTCAGGATGATCAGCGTCTGTTTGAAATCGACTGTCCGCCCTTGCCCGTCCGTCAAGATGCCGTCGTCAAGCACCTGCAACAGCACGTTAAAGACATCGGGATGCGCCTTTTCCACCTCGTCGAACAGCACGACCTGATAGGGTCTGCGCCGCACGGCTTCGGTCAAGACACCGCCTTCATCATAGCCGACATATCCGGGGGGCGCACCGATCAGGCGCGAAACCGCGTGCTTTTCCATGAACTCTGACATGTCGATGCGCACCATCGCACTGTCGTCATTGAACAGATATTCCGCAAGCGACTTGGTCAACTCGGTTTTGCCGACGCCGGTTGGCCCTAAAAATAGAAAACTGCCAAGCGGGCGGTTTTCATCGTTCAACCCGGCCCGGGCGCGACGCACGGCATTAGACACGGCACGCACAGCGGTTTGCTGGCCGATGACACGTTTGCCGATCTCGTCTTCCATGCGCAGCAGTTTGTCGCGCTCGCCTTCCAGCATTTTTGACGTGGGGATGCCTGTCCAGCGTTCCACCACCTCGGCGATTTGTTCGGGACGCACCGCTTCTTCAAGCATCAGCTCGCTGCTTTCGGCTTCTGCCAGCTTACGCTCCAACTCGGGAATAATCCCGTAGGACAATTCACCTGCACGCCCAAGGTTTCCCTCGCGCTTTGCGGCATCTAGCTCTGCGCGACACCGGTCCAACTGCTCCTTCAGGTCGCGTGCCCCTTCCATCTTGTCACGGTCGGCCTGCCAGCGGGCTGTCATCTCGCCGGACTTTTTTTGCAAGACGTTCAGTTCTCCGACAAGCTTCTCCAACCGGTCGGCGCTGGCTTTGTCGTCCTCAAGCCTGAGGGCTTCTGTCTCGATCTGCTTTTGCAGGATTTCACGGTCCAGCGCGTCAAGTTCCTCTGGCTTGCTGTCCACTTGCATCCGCAAACGGCTTCCGGCTTCGTCCATCAGGTCGATGGCTTTGTCCGGCAAAAACCGGTCCGTGATGTAGCGGTGGCTCAGGGTTGCAGCAGCAACGAGGGCAGAGTCCGAAATTCGCACACCGTGGTGCAGCTCGTACTTCTCCTTGATGCCGCGCAGGATGCTGATCGTGTCCGAGACTGTCGGCTCCTCCACCATCACCGGTTGGAAGCGCCGCGCGAGGGCTGCGTCCTTTTCCACATATTTGCGGTATTCGCTCAACGTGGTTGCGCCGACGCAGTGCAATTCACCCCGTGCAAGGGCCGGTTTCAACAGGTTCGAGGCATCCATCGCCCCGTCCGCCTTGCCCGCGCCCACAAGCGTGTGCATCTCGTCAATGAACAAAATGATCTCGCCTGCGGCACTTGTGACTTCTGACAGGATCGACTTCAGCCGTTCCTCAAACTCGCCTCGGTACTTTGCGCCGGCAATCAAGGCCCCCATATCAAGCGACATCAGCCGCTTGTTGCGGAGCGACTCAGGCACATCCCCATTGATGATGCGCAAGGCAAGGCCCTCTGCGATGGCCGTCTTACCCACACCGGGTTCGCCGATCAGCACCGGATTGTTCTTGGTGCGCCGGCTTAGAACCTGCATCGTCCGGCGGATTTCCTCGTCGCGCCCGATGATCGGATCAATTTTGCCGTCGCGGGCGGCCTGCGTCAGGTCCTGCGCGTATTTCTTGAGCGCTTCATAGCCTTGCTCGGCTGTGGCGCTGTCGGCGGTGCGCCCTTTGCGCACGTCGTTGATGGCTGTGTTCAGTGCCATCGCTGTGACGGCCCCCGCCTCAAGCGCCTTTTGCGCGCCGGATCGCACCACCGCCAGTGCGGTCAGAATCCGTTCGACAGGGACAAAGCTGTCGCCGGATTTGGTTGCGATCTTTTCTGCCTCGTCAAGAACCTTGGCGGTTTGCCCGTCGATATAGACCTGCCCGGCATCGCCCGAAACGCGCGGTTGCTTGGCAAGCGCGACATCAAGTGCTTCAACCACCCGTTCAGGGGCACCGCCCGCCCGTTTTATCAGATTTGCAGCAAGTCCTTCAGGATCATCAAGCAGCGCCTTGAGCAGGTGCTCAGGCACCATTTTCTGGTGATCCTCGCGCATCGCGATGGTCTGCGCAGCTTGCAGGAATCCGCGCGATCGTTCCGTGAACTTTTCCATGTTCATCGGTAATCTCCTTTTGTCGTCAGCACCGTATCCGAATGCCCGCATCAAGCAGCACATCCTTTCGGCCTGTTCCAGACATGGGAAGTGAAAGCCGGTGCTGCAAGGGGCATTGATACACGAACACCAAGATCGGGGGCATGACGTAGATCAAGAAGCCTGCCTGTTGTGGTTGACATGACCCGTGTTGCGGGGTTTGACAAAGCAGCCCAACTGGAGACGCCAAATGCCCGATGCCAAGACTGACCGCCTGATCGTAGCCCTCGATGTGCCCAACGCACTTGCGGGACTGGAGTTGGCCAACCGGCTGGGGGACACGGTGAATTTCTATAAAATCGGTCTGGGTATGCTCACCGGTGGTGGCTTGGCGCTTGCCAACGAACTGAAGCAGGAGCACGGCAAGCGGATATTCATGGATATGAAGCTGTTTGATATCGGTGCAACTGTCGAGGCCGCTGTGCGCGGGTTGGCGCAATTCGAGCTTGATTTCCTGACGGTCCACGGTGATCCGCACGTCGTGCGTGCCGCAAGCGAAGGCAAGGGCGGGACAGGGATGAAAATTCTTGCGGTGACTATTCTCACGTCGCTCGACAGGGCCGACATGGATGCAGGTCTGATCAAGCCGGGCGATATCGGCGAGATCGTGACCGAGCGCGCGCAGCGTGCGTTTCAAGCAGGTGCCGACGGTGTTATTGCGTCCGCGCAAGAGGCGGCTTTGATCCGCGCCCTGCCAGAAGCCAAAGGACGGCTGATCATCACACCGGGGGTCCGGCCCGCTGGTGCGGATGCCGGCGATCAAAAGCGCATCGCAACCCCCGCACAGGCCATTGCCAACGGGGCCGATCACATTGTTGTCGGTCGCCCGATCCTACAAGCAGCCAGCCCAAGTGAGGCGGCTGCCGCTATTCAGGCCGAGCTATCGTTGGTATAGTGGGCTGGCGCAGGCGGGCTTGCCCGGCTGCCACGCCCAACAGGGGGGCGGTGCATCCTTGGATGCCCCCGCGCTCTGGCGGGAGCCCGCCGGCAACAATGTGAGGTATACTGTGTATGACCGTTCTGTCAGACAAGGCATTACAGCTTTTTGAACCGCTCGCATCTTTGCCGATCCTGTCTCCGCACGGGCATACATCGCCGCGGTGGTTTTCGGAAAATCAGCCTTTTTCCGACCCCGCGGACTTACTGATTGTTCCTGATCACTATGTTTTCCGGATGTTGTATTCCCACGGCGTTTCACTGGTTGATCTTGGCATCGGTGTGCCTGTCAGCCAACGCGACCCCCGCAAGATTTTCCGGATTTTCGCGCAACATTGGCACCTGTTTCTTGGCACGCCGTCGCGGCAATGGCTTGATTACACCTTCAGGAATGTTTTTGCGATCACGCAACCGTTCAATATCCAGACGGCTGATGCGGTCTATGATGTAATCGATGCGGCGCTGAAAACCTCAGGGTTCCGCCCACGTGCCCTGTTGGATAGGTTCAATATCGATTTTCTGGCCACGACTGACAGTGCGTTGGACGATCTTCACGAGCATGCCGGATTTGCCGCTGTTGGTCACAGAACCCGTCTTGTTCCCACCTTCCGGCCCGATACGGTCCTTAATCCGTCGGCTGCGGGTTTTGTTGCAGATGTGCACGCACTCGGGGCGCTGACGGGGGAAAATTGCACACGGGTGGCTGGCTATCTTGCGGCATTGGGCCAAAGACGGGCGGCTTTTCGGGCCGCCGGAGCGTGTGCGACAGATCATGATGTTCCTGATCTGGCGACCGGGGTTCTGGATAAGGCCACGGTACAGGAGTTTCTGGATCAGGCTCTTTCGGGCACCATCAGTACTGCCAATGCAATACGCTTTTATAATCATATGCTGATCGAAATGGCTCGTATGTCGGTGGACGACGGGTTGGTGATGCAGATTCACGCGGGATGCCAGCGTTCCACCAACCGGCACGTGGTTGCAGCCTATGGTCGCGATACCGGATCGGACGTGCCCAAGCCGATAGACTGGGTAAAAGGGTTGGACGGGCTGTTGGATCAGGTTGGAAATGATCCACGGATGGGTTTGATTGTCTTTACGCTGGATGAAAGCACCTATGCACGTGAACTGGCGCCAATGGCGGGGCATTGGCCTGCCCTGAAGCTGGGGCCTCCTTGGTGGTTCCATGACAGCCCTGCTGGTATCGCGCGGTATTTTGACCGGGTTATCGAAAGTGCGGGATACTTCAATCTTGCAGGGTTCAACGACGATACGCGGGCGTTGCTGTCTATTCCCGCGCGCCATGAAATGTGGCGCAAGGCCGTCGCCGGCCATTTGGCGCAACAGGTTGCAGTGGGTCGGTTTACGATGGCGGATGCGCACGACCTTGCGCAGTGGCTGACTGTTGATGCCGTCAAATCTGCCTATCGGCTGGAGGGATTACAATGAAGCGGTTGCTGCATCTTGGCGTTGGAAACTTTTTTCGTGCGCATCAGGCTTGGTACACTTTCAAAGCGGCTGGAGGATGGCGCATCACAGGCGTTTCGTTGTGCCGTCCTGATATGCGCGATGCCCTGCGGCCGCAAAACTGGCGTTATGCGCTTGAGGTCAGCGATGCCCACGGGCGCGAGGTTCAGGTGATTGATGTTCTGGATACCGTGCTGGTCGCCGCCGAAGATTCGGCAGCGGTGGTTGCGGCCATTGCCGACCCACAGGTCCACGTGATCACCTTGACCGTTACCGAGAAAGGCTATGCGCTTGCTCCGGACGGGCTGTTACAGCTTGATGCCCCTGCGATCGTTGCCGATCTGAGCGGAGGGCCTGCGGTCAGTACCATCGGGCTGCTTGCTGCGGGGTTACTGGCGCGGTCACGCCACGGTGCGCCTGTGACGGTGCTGAGTTGTGACAACCTGTCGGAAAATGGCACCAAGCTGGAAGCCGCTGTAAAGCGCTTTTGTCATGCCGCCGGAGTGGAGATCGATGAGTATCTTGAAAAATCCGTCACTTTTCCGTCCTGCATGGTTGATCGTATCACACCGTCGACCGACGCTGGTCTGGTGGCGCGGGTCCATGCGCTTGGGCTTCCGGCGCGTGCTGCGGTTGCGACTGAACGATTTACCGAATGGGTGATCGAAGACCGCTTTGCCGGACCTCGTCCGAAGTGGGAGCGCGCGGGCGCTGTGTTTACGCAAGACGTGTCGGGGTTCGAGCAACGCAAACTCGGGATGTTGAACGGGGCACATTCGTGTCTGGCCTATGCGGGGCTTCTGGCGGGGCATACGTTTGTGCATCAGGCGGTCGCCGATCCGGATGTCAAAGCCCTTGCAAGCGGGGTAATGGACGAGGCCGCCGCGATTTTGCCGGTGCCGCTTCAGGCAGGGGCACAGGCCTATAAGGCAGAGCTGTTCGCGCGGTTTGCCAATCCGTTTTTGCATCACAAGCTGCGCCAGATCGCCATGGACGGAACCCTGAAGGTGCCCATTCGCATTCTTGCAACTCAAGTCAACCGCAAGCGTCACGGACTGGAAAGTCCGGCCTGCGATGCGGTT
>JBLHUT010000164.1:0-8219 GCA_047629975.1 Paracoccaceae bacterium | reverse complement strand
AGGTTCGCCCGTCGGTCGCGGATGTAACCATAACACCGCAAACGGTTGATTTGCGAATCCGGCTTACGGCGGAATCGTTGCTGGCGGGTGTGGACCTGTCACAGGTGCAAGACACCAACGAGGCCCCACAGGCGGCGCAATACGATATGTTGCGCACCTTGCCAGCCGAGGATCTGGCCGCGCGGTTCCGTGCCGAATGGCCGGTTCTGGTGCAACGCTTTGACCTGCGCGCCGGTGATGTGCGGCTGGACCCGCAATTGATTGACGTGACGGTGACGCCCGAGGCGGATATCGAGGTCCCGCGCGACACGGAAATAACCCTGAAGGCGGGGCTGCCCGAGGGCGATGCGGCGATTACGGTTGCGTGGGGGCCAGAGTTCGGCGCGTTGGTCATCCGGCAGATGGGCGCGGGCGAAGATGCGTATACCGGATATCTCGACAGTGGCGCACGCAGCGAGGCCCTGCCACGGCAAGGCACCTTAAGCGAGAGCGCAAGCGCGGTCTTTGCCCGCTATATCCCGATCGGTTTTGCCCACATTATTCCAAAAGGGCTTGATCATATTCTGTTCGTGCTGGGGCTGTTCTTTTTCTCGCTCCACGTGCGGCCACTTTTGATGCAGGTTACGGCCTTTACGCTGGCGCATACGGTGACATTGGCCATGGCGAGCCTTGGACTGGTGACGGTTCCGGCCTCGATTGTGGAGCCGTTGATTGCGGCCTCGATTGTTTATGTGGCTGTGGAAAATATCTTGCGCCCCACTTTGGGGTGGTGGCGCACGGCTGTCGTTTTCGGGTTCGGGCTGTTGCACGGGCTGGGCTTTGCCAGCGTTCTGGGAGAGGTCGGGCTTGATCCTGCGCGCTTTGTTGTCGGGTTGATCGGTTTTAACGTCGGTGTGGAGCTGGGCCAGCTGGTGGTGATTGCATTGGCCTTTGTGACGGTCGGTTTGTGGTTCGGAAAACGGGACTGGTACCGTTCTGTGATTGCTGTACCGGCCTCGGTGGTGATTGCGTGTGTCGGGGCCTTTTGGGTGATCGAGCGCACGGTGCTGTAAGCCTGCCGGTGTTGCGCGGTTTGGGCTTTGGCAGGGTTAGTACAGATCGCTTTCGTCTGTGTCCGGATCAAGCCAATATGCCGAGATCGAGGCCTCGACACCGGCTGCGGCGCGCGATTTCGGAAAGGGGCCATAGGTGTTTGCCCCGACGTTAAAGACAACGCTCGCGGCTTTTTGCTGTGCTGCGGTGATCGAGATGTTGACCTCGAGGCCGCGCGCGGCAAAGGCTTGGCGGATCTGCTTGGCAAAGGTATTTGCCTGCGGACCATCCGCTTGGGTGTCAGGCCACGCTATCGCGACCCTGATGACGGGTCCGTGCTCGGGAAGTTCGGGGTTGATGTCGATATCCTGTGCGCCCGCATACCCGAAGGGCGCGAACGTCTGGTTGTTTGCCAGATAATAATACCCGGCTGCAACGCTTGCGGGTGTGGCCATGACGGCGACTGCAATCACCAACGCGGACATATTGCCCTCTTTTTGCATTTTTATACCATTCTCTACGCCCCACAAAAGGGTCTAGCAGAGGGCGTTTGGCAGTACACCCGCCAAAATGGGTTGTTATTGCTGAATAAAAATAGGCTTTTTCGGAAATGAGCAAAGATTGCCGCGGTGCCGCCACATTTATGCCAAGGTCCCTGTCGGCGTATCACTGTTCGCGGCGTCGCGCGGCATTCGGGGGCAATCGGGGGGCAAAATACAGGCGGCGACCAAGCAGGATGCAAGGCCGCCGCACTGTGGTCTATCAGCTGCGCACAAGCACTTCGTAAGCTGCGGAGATATCGCGTGTCAGCGCGCCGACCTCGAACGAATACTCACCGATCTGTCCGACCGGAGTAACCTCTGCCGCTGTTCCGGTGAGCCAGCATTGCTCGAACCCTTCCAGTTCATCTGGCATGATATGACGCTCGATCACGTTGATATTACGCTCTTTAAGCATGCCGATAACGGTCTGTCGGGTGATCCCGTTCAAGAAGCAATCAGGGGTCGGGGTGTGGACCTCGCCGTTCTTGACGAAAAATATGTTGGCACCGGTCGCCTCGGCGATATAGCCGCGATAGTCGAACATCATGGCATCCGAGCAGCCTTTTGCTTCGGCGGCGTGCTTGGACATGGTGCAGATCATGTAAAGCCCGGCTGCCTTGGCAAAACAGGGGATCGTCTCTGGCGAGGGGCGCTTCCATTTCGAGATATCGAGCTTTGCGCCTTTTGTCTTGGCATCACCGTAGTAATTGCCCCAGCCCCAAGAGGCGACCGCCATGCGTACGGGGTTTTTGGAGGAACTGACGCCCATGTCCTGCCCCGAGCCGCGCCATGCGACCGCGCGCACATAGGCGTCGGTCAGGCCGTTGGCCTTGATGACCTCGTATTTGGCTGCTTCGATCTCATCGACCGAGTAGGGGATCGCGACATCAAGCATCTTACCGCTTGCGATAAGGCGTTCGGAGTGGCGCCGCCCTTCGAAAATCTTGCCATTATAGGCACGCTCGCCTTCGAACACAGAAGAAGCATAATGCATGGCATGGGTCAGGATGTGCACGTTGGCATCGCGCCACGGAACCATCTTGCCATCCATCCAGATCATACCATCGCGATCATCGTATCCACCGGCCATCATCGTATCCTCCCTTGCATTTGCATAAGTTGCGCAGAAATGTCCGGTTCGGGCATAATATTGCGCATAAACTGTAATTCGCTACCAATTGATTCTGGTAAAGTCAACAAGGCTGACATAAAATCTTTCTCAAGAGACCAGAAAAGCGGCAAACGGGGGGCAAATGACAGCAGGACCGGGTGGCAGAGGGAAGCGGGGCGGCGAGACGCTGTTGTTCCTGACCGATGAACATCTGCGCAAGGGCATCGAGGCGATGTTTTTTGCATATCGCGGGTTTACGGCTGACCCCGACCGCATTCTCGAAGAGCATGGCTATGGGCGCGCCCATCACCGCGCGCTTCACTTTATCCACCGCAGTCAGGGGACGACCGTCAACAACTTGTTGTCGATCCTCGGAGTGACCAAGCAATCGTTGAACCGTGTTTTGCGTACCTTGATTGACAAGGGTCTTGTCGAGAGCCGTGTCGGTCTGCGCGACAAACGCGAGCGAAACCTCTACCTGACCCCGCAAGGTGCTGCCCTTGAGCAAGCCTTGTCTGATGCACAGCGTGCGCGCATGCGGCTTGCGTTTCGCAATGCCGGTCCAGAAGCCGTGGCAGGTTTTCGGACGGTTCTCGAAGCAATGATGGACCCCGAGATGCGGCGCCACTACAAAGAGCCTGCCGAAGGAGAGTAGCACCATGGATGTCGAAGCCCATCTCTTGATTGTTGATGACGACGAACGGATACGATCCCTGCTACAGAAATTTCTGATGCGGGCCGGATTTATCGTGACCGCTGCGCGCGACGCGGCCCATGCGCGGCGGCTTCTGGCGGGGTTGGAGTTCGATCTGATCGTGCTGGATGTGATGATGCCGGGCGAAACCGGTCTGGATCTTACCGCCAGCCTGCGCGAGACGCTCAAGACTCCGATCCTTTTGCTGACAGCAAAAGGTGATACCGAAGACCGCATTGCCGGGCTTGAGGCGGGGGCAGACGATTATCTGGCCAAACCGTTCGAGCCCAAAGAGCTGTTGTTGCGCATCAACGCGATCTTGCGCCGTGTTCCTGTCGAGACAAAAGAGGAGGGCCTTCTCAAGGTGCTGACCCTTGGGGACATCCGGTATGATATCGAGCGGGCCGAGATGTGGCGCGGGGCGGACCTTGTGCGGCTGACAGCAACAGAGGTCTTGTTGATGCGTATCTTTTCGGGCTGTCCCGGCGTGGCTGTGAGCCGGACAAGGCTGGTCGAGGAGCTGGGGCGCGATGACGGGCAGGCGCAAGAGCGCGCGGTCGATGTGCAGATCACCAGATTGCGCCGAAAAATCGAGAACGATCCCAAGCAACCGCGCTATTTACAGACCGTGCGCGGGGCGGGATACATGCTTGCGCCTGACTAGGCGTCCGATCCGGTGCGCAGTGTCGGGGACCGGATTTCATTTCCGACAAACGAGGGGCGTAAACAATGACGACAGCTTTGTTCACACACGCGGAGTGTCTGGGACACGTGACCCCGCCGGGGCACCCCGAGCGGGTTGCGCGACTGGAAGTTGTGATGCAGGCGCTTGACGCGCCGGAATTTGCCGGTCTGGAGCGCCGCAATGCTCCGCTTGCCGCGCAAGCGGATCTGTTGCGCGTGCATCCCGAAGCATACATCGATGCGATGACGGCTGCGGTCCCCGAGGAGGGGGTGGTCTCCCTTGATGCCGATACCCACATGATGAAGGGTACTTTGAAGGCCGCATTGCGCGGGGCAGGGGCATGTGTCGCGGCTGTGGATGCAGTGATGGCAGGCGAGGTGCAAAATGCCTTTGCTGCGGTGCGTCCACCCGGACATCACGCCGAAAAGGCGACCCCGATGGGATTTTGCTTGTTCGGAAATGTGGCAATTGCAGCCAAGCGGGCGTTGGACCATCATAAGTTGACGCGCGTGGCGGTTGTCGATTTCGACGTACATCACGGCAATGGCACGCAAGATCTGTTATGGGACGAAGAGCGTTGTCTTTTTATCTCGACCCATCAATCGCCTCTTTTTCCGGGGTCCGGGTCGGCGCATGAAACCGGAGCAGCGGGCAATATTTTCAATATTCCGTTGCCTCCGGGCACGGGGTCGGTCGGGTTCCGGCGGGTGATCGAGCGTGAGGTTCTGCCGGCGTTGGAGCAGTTCAAGCCGGAGCTGCTGATCATTTCGGCGGGATTTGATGCGCACCGTGATGATCCCTTGGCGCAGATGGAGCTTGAGGTAGAGGATTTCGCCTGGGTCACTGGCAAGCTTTGCGATATTGCCGACGCTTATGCCGACGGGCGGGTGGTATCCTCTCTCGAAGGGGGCTATGACCTTGACGCGCTTGCCGCCAGCACGGCGGCCCATGTGCGGGTTTTGATGGAGCGGGGCGGATGAGCGACAAACCGGTAGGCGAGATGAGCTTCGAGCAGGCAATGGCCGAGCTTGAAAAAGTTGTGGGGCAACTGGAAGCCGGCGATGTGCCGCTCGAGCGGTCGATCGCGCTTTATGAGCGCGGGGCGGCTTTGAAGGCACGTTGCGAAGAAAAACTGAAAGAGGCCGAGGAAAAGGTCGCCATGATCACGCTGAACGGTGACGGTCAGGCGGTCGGTGCAAAGGCGGTTGACGGGCTGTGAGCGAAACGGTTACCGGGAGCTTTGCCAGCGGGCTTGCCGCGGCGCGCGCGCAGGTGCAAGCGTGCCTTGACGGCGTTCTGGACGCACAGGCCGATGTTCCGGTCACCCGTGCGATGCGTCACGCTCTTTGTGGTGGCAAGGGGCTGAGGGGCTTTTTGGTAATCGAAGGGGCGCGGTTGCACGGGGTTTCCCCTGAGCAGGCGGTTTGGGCGGCGGCCGCGGTCGAGGCCGTGCACGCCTATTCGCTGGTGCATGATGATCTGCCCGCGATGGACGACGATGACCTTCGGCGGGGTGCGCCGACCGTTCACATAAAATGGGACGAGGCCACGGCGATACTTGCCGGTGATGCCTTGCAGACGTTGGCGTTTGATCTTTTGGCGCGGCCGGCCTGTGCGCCGGACCCTGCGGTGCGCATCGCGTTGGTCGCGGGCTTGGCACGGGCCTCGGGCATCGAAGGCATGGTTCTGGGGCAGGCGTTGGATATTGCTGCCGAAACTGCCACAACACCTTTGACGCTGGACGAAATAATCCAACTTCAGGCGGGCAAGACAGGTGCCTTGATCGAGTGGTCCGGCACGGCGGGCGCGGTACTGGCACAGGCCGATACGGGGCCGTTACAGCGGTACGCGCGTGCGCTTGGCCTTGCCTTTCAGATTGCGGATGACATCTTGGATGTGGAAGGCGATGCGAATGCTGCGGGAAAGCGGCTTCAAAAGGATACCGAGGCAGGCAAAGCCACCTTTGTGTCGTTGATGGGATTGGAGCCTGCGCGTGCGCGTGCGCGCGCCTTGGTTGATGAGGCCTGTACGGCGATCGAGCCTTACGGCGCGGCGGCGCAGATATTGCACCAGACGGCTCATTTTGTCGTGAATCGCGACCGTTAGGGGCGTTTGGAAGGAAAGAATATGACAACAGCACCCAATACCCCGATCCTTGACCGGGTGAACATTCCGGCAGACATGAAAAACCTCTCTGACCGCGAATTGTTGCAACTCGCCAAGGAATTGCGCAGCGAAACGATTGATGCGGTGTCGGTGACGGGGGGACATCTGGGGGCTGGGCTTGGTGTGGTCGAACTGACAGTGGCCATTCATGCGGTGTTCGATACGCCGCGCGACAGGCTGATTTGGGATGTCTCGCACCAATGCTATCCGCACAAAATCCTGACGGGGCGGCGTGACCGTATCCGGACCTTGCGGATGAAGGACGGATTGAGCGGTTTCACCAAACGGTCTGAGTCGCCTTATGACCCGTTTGGTGCCGCGCACAGCTCTACCTCGATTTCTGCGGCGCTTGGCTTTGCTGTGGCGCGCGATCTTGGCGGGCAACCCGAGCACGGGTTGGGTGACGCGATTGCCGTGATCGGTGATGGGGCCATGAGTGCGGGCATGGCGTATGAGGCGATGAACAACGCCGGTCACCTTGGCAAACGTCTGATTGTCATTCTGAACGACAACGAGATGTCCATCGCCCCTCCCGTTGGCGCGATGTCGAGCTATCTGAGCAGGCTTTACGCGGGCAATCCGTTCCATGACTTCAAAGCCGCCGCCAAAGGCGCGGTAAGCTTGTTGCCCGAACCGTTTCAGGAGGGCGCGCGCCGCGCCAAAGAACTGCTTAAAGGTATGGCTGTGGGCGGCACCTTGTTCGAGGAACTGGGCTTTTCGTACATCGGCCCGATCGACGGCCACGATCTGCCGCAATTGTTAAGCCTGTTGCGTACGGTCAAGGCGCGGGCAGACGGCCCGATTCTGATCCACGCGATCACCCAGAAAGGCAAAGGATATGGCCCCGCCGAGGCCGCCCGTGACAAAGGCCACGGTGTGTCAAAGTTCAATGTCATCACCGGAGAGCAGAAAAAAGCGCCCTCCAATGCGCCGTCATACACCAAAGTGTTCGCACAGGCCTTGATGGATCATGCCGCCGATGATCCCCGTATTACCGCGATCACGGCTGCGATGCCGGATGGTACGGGGCTGAACCTGTTTGCAGAGCGGTTTCCGGCGCGTTGTTTTGATGTCGGGATTGCGGAGCAGCACGCGGTGACGTTTGCAGCCGGACAAGCCGCGGGGGGCCTGCGGCCGTTCTGTGCGCTCTACTCCACCTTCCTGCAACGCGGCTATGACCAGATTGTGCATGACGTTGCCTTGCAGCGCCTTCCGGTGCGGTTTGCAATCGACCGCGCAGGGCTGGTGGGGGCCGATGGTGCGACGCATGCCGGTGCATTCGACATCGCGTTTTTGGCGAACCTGCCGGGCATGGTCGTGATGGCCGCCGCTGACGAGGCGGAATTGAAGCACATGGTTGCGACGGCTGTGGCACATGACAGCGGTCCGATCGCGTTCCGCTTTCCGCGCGGCGAAGGCGAAGGCGTCGAGATGCCAGAGCGCGGAACGGTTCTCGAAATCGGCAAAGGCCGCATGATCGCCGAAGGGCGAGACGTGGCAATCTTGTCTTTCGGAACCCGGCTTGCCGAAGTTCAAAAAGCCGCTGAGATGCTTGCGACCCAAGGTATCGTTCCTACAATCGCCGATGCGCGCTTCGCCAAGCCGCTGGACCGCGAGATGATCCTTGATCTTGCGCAGCGTCACGAGGTGCTGATCACCATCGAGGAGGGTGCGATCGGGGGGTTCGGATCCCACGTGTCGCATCTGTTGGCCGAGGAAGGCGTGTTCGACGACGGGCTGGTGTTTCGCTCGATGGTCCTGCCCGATACGTTCATCGACCAAGCCAGCCCGGCAGACATGTACGCCGTCGCCGCCATGAATGCCGAACAGATCGTGACCAAAGTACTGGGTGTGTTGGGGAACAAGACTGCTAAAAGCGTGCGCGCCTGACCTTTGGCCCACGCGGCACCCCATTTCGTGCTCGCATCGATCTGATCAGGGGCGTGGCCGCCCCCCCTGCGGGGCTGCCCCCCCCCACCACGCGCCCCA
>JBLHUT010000163.1:0-8306 GCA_047629975.1 Paracoccaceae bacterium | reverse complement strand
GAAAAGTACTGGCCGACCTATTTCAATGCGCTGCACGACCGGCTCAAACCCGGCAAAACCGCGACGTTGCAGATCATCACGGTTCACGATCGCCGTTGGGAAATCTATAAGCGCGGTGTTGATTTCATTCAAAAATACATCTTTCCGGGGGGGATGCTTCCCAGCCCGACGGCATTGCGCAGGGAGGTCGAGCGCGCGGGGCTTGCTGTGAGTAGCTCGATCGAGTTTGGCGAGTCGTATTCAACAACCTTGCGGCGCTGGCACGACACGTTCAACGCGCGCTGGGAAGAGGTGGCCAAGTTGGGGTTTGATGATCGCTTCCGGTTGATGTGGAACTTTTATCTCACATCTTGTGCGGCGACTTTTCTGGCAGGACATTGTGACGTCACGCAAATAACGGTGAAGAAATCTGATTGATCGCCGGGGCTTGAGGGCGACTTGGGGGCCATTCGCACGGATTGGCACCCCAATGCGATTTATGAGCCAGAATTTTAATCCGCGTTTCGCATCTTCCTGATATTCAAATGCATGGTTGCACATCAACGTTGTCTGACAAAGGCGGCGTGTTTGGTGAAAAAGAGGTGGTATCGGTTTGACGGCGCTGTTTGTTTACGGATCCTTGCGGCATCGCCCGCTATTACAATTGGTTCTCGGGTCGCAAAGCACGGCGCACGGGGTGTGCGCGGAGTTGCCCGAGCATGCGGTACACGAGGTCGAGGGGGCAAACTTTCCGATCATCGTCAAGGCCGCGGCACAACGCGCCGAAGGCTTGCTGCTGCTCGGGTTGACCGATGCTGATATCGCGCGGCTGGATTTTTACGAAGGCGGATTTGGCTACACCTTGACAGACGTCACCGTTCAGGTCGAGGGTCAGGCCGTTGCCGCGCAGGTCTACTGGCCCGACGAAGGGCATGGTTTGCGGCCCGGTGCGCCTTGGTCGCTTACCCGTTGGCAAGACACCTGGGCGGCGCTTGGTCTTGCGACAGCGGCCGACATCATGGCGTCTTTTGGCAAGATCAGCGCCAAGCGCATCGCACAACGCTTCGGAGTGATGACCGCGCGGGCGCAGGCCCGTCTGAATGCGGCACATTCAGCGCCCGTGTCGCTCCGCCACCGGGCAGGGCCGGATGACATCGCGTTGGAGCGTCTCGACACACCTTATGCCCATTTCTTTGCCGTGGAAGAATATCACCTGCGGCACCGGCGTTTTGACGGCACGATGGGCACGGTTATCGAGCGTGCGGTTTTTGTGCAAAGCGACGCCGTGGTGATGTTGCCCTATGATCCGTTGCGCGACCGGGTGCTTGTGATCGAACAGTTCCGGATGGGCGCATTCGGGCGCGGTGATCCGCAGCCTTGGTCGATCGAGGCGATTGCAGGACGGATCGACGGCGGTGAGACGCCCGAGCAGGCAGCGGGCCGCGAGGCTTTGGAGGAGGCAGGTTTGTCTCTCAACGGGCTTGTGCCGATCGGCAATTACTATCCCTCACCGGGGGCGGTGACAGAGTATCTTTACACCTTTATCGGGCTTGCAGATTTGCCCGATACTGCCTCAGGCTTGGGGGGACTGGCGAGCGAGGACGAAGACATTCGCGCCCATGTTTTGTCGTTTGATGCGTTTATGGCGATGGTTGATCGCGGCGAGGAATGTAATGGCCCGCTTGTTCTGGCGGCATTGCAGCTTGCACGGCGCCGGACGGACCTGCGCGCGCAAGCACACGGTTGACACCGCCCGAAAGGCCGATACTCAGGGACCAAACCTGAGGAGAGAGCCGCATGGATATCCGCAAAGACCTGTCTGACGCTGTTGGCAATACCCCCCTGATCCGTCTGCGCAAGGCGAGCGAAGAGACGGGATGTGAAATTTTGGGGAAAGCCGAGTTTCTAAATCCGGGGCAATCCGTGAAAGACCGCGCCGCTTTGTTCATGATCCGCGACGCCATCGCCAAAGGAACCCTGAAACCGGGTGGCACGATTGTCGAGGGCACGGCGGGCAATACCGGTATCGGTCTGGCCCTTGTCGGGGCGTCCATGGGCTACAAGACCGTGATCGTGATCCCTGAAACCCAGTCGCAGGAAAAGAAGGACATGTTGCGCCTTGCCGGTGCGACACTTGTCGAGGTTCCGGCGGCCCCCTACAAGAACCCGAATAATTTTGTGCGTTATTCCGAGCGGTTGGCCAGAAAACTTGATGCCGAATTGCCGAACGGTGCGATGTGGGCGAACCAGTTCGACAATGTCGCCAACCGGCAGGCCCATATCGAAACAACCGGTCCCGAGGTCTGGGCGCAGACCGATGGCAAGGTGGACGGGTTCATTTGTTCGGTCGGCTCTGGGGGAACACTCGCTGGCATGGCGTCCTTTTTGCAGCCCAAAGGCGTGAAGATCGGATTGGCTGATCCTGATGGGTCAGCGCTGTTCCAGTATTACGCCCACGGTGCGCTGAAGGCTGAAGGATCATCGATTTCCGAAGGGATCGGGCAGGGGCGGATCACGGCCAACCTTGAGGGGCTGACCCCCGATTTTGTCTACAACATCCACGACAAGGAAGCGCTTCCGATCGTTTTCGATCTGTTGCAGGACGAAGGGCTGTGCATGGGCGGCTCTACGGGGATAAATATCGCGGGTGCGATGCGGATGGCGCGCGATCTTGGTCCCGGTCACACGATCGTGACGATTTTGTGCGATTATGGCACACGGTATCAATCCAAGGTCTTCAACCCCGAGTTTCTCAAGCAACAGGGGCTGCCTGTGCCCGGGTTCCTGTCCGGGCCTCCGGCGTCTGTTCCGTCGGTCATGGAAGGATAGAACGGTGTTTCGCGCAGTTCTGGTCTGGTTACTTTTGAGCACGGCACCGCTTTTTGCACAAGATGGTTCCGCCATTGACTACACCGTGTGGGAAACCACCGCGGAGCGTGCCGAAGGTGTGGTTGCCGCCGAACGTGCCTCAAGTGCCGCACTTGAGGTTTTGCGCAGCGAAATTGCCGGTTACCGTGCGGCATTCCTGCAAGCGCAAGACGCCAACGCCGCGCGGCTTTCCACGGTCACAACCCAGCTTGCAGCCCTCGGAGAGGTCGCCGCCGATGGAACCGAGGACCCCGAGCTTGCCGCGCGCCGCGCAAGCCTGTTGGAGCAATTCCGTGCGCTTACCGCGCCCCGGACCCGCGCCGAAGAGGCGTTTTCGCGGGCGAACGGTTTGATCTCGGAAATTGATGTCATCATTCGAGACCGCCAGAAAGCCGACTACCTTGAGCTGGGTCCGTCGCCGCTCAATCCTGTTTACTGGCCTGCGGGGATCGAGGCGGGCACCGGTTGGGTGGTTGATGTCTATGAGGACTGGCGCAGAATTTCTACGTCACCTGCTCAGGTCCGGCTGGTTGCGTCGCGTCTTCCTGCGGGGCTTGCACTGACGGTTCTGGGCTTGGTTGTTCTGTTCCGTTACCGTCGCTGGACCGGACGTTTGCGCCATTTTGCAGCAGAGCGGGCAAGCGTTGCGTGGCGTTGGATGGCGTTGCTTGTGGCGTCGCTGCTGTATCTGGTGTTGCCGATGCTGGCGACGCTATTTATGGCGCTGGGGGCGACGATGGTCGGGTCACTGGCCGCCACGACAGCGCCGCTTGTCACGGCTGTTGTTGTGATGGTTGGCTATATTTTGCTGTCCGGTTGGCTGGCGCTGACGATTTTTCCGCGTCATCCGGTGCCGCCTGCGTTTCTGGCGCTCCCTGAAAGCCGCAACGCGTCTGCGCGGCGGGCGATCTGGGGGATGGGCCTGACGCTGGGTTTGTACGAGCTTGCAGCCTTGGCGGTGCCTGTGACCTCGGACGGTTTTGCCGCGCGGGCGATGCTGCAATATCCGGTGCTGGTTGTCGGTGCGGTTTTCACGATCCGGTTCGGGATACTGCTTTTGGCGGTCGGGCGGGTGGACGTGGCTGCGTCAGAACCGGGCAAGCCACCGGGCGCTGCCGAGGCGGCTCCTTACCGCGACCGTATGATTGTGGTGATAGGCCGTCTGATGATCGGGGCGGCCATTGTCGGTGCGGTGGCCGGCGCGATCGGGTACTTTGTTTTCGCACAGAGCATTATCCTTCAGTTGATCAAAACAGTGGGAATTTTTGGCGTAATTCTGGTGCTCAACCGCATTGCGCGTGAAATGTACCTTGCTGTTACGCACGCCAGACCTCTGCAAGCCGGAACGAGCGACCCTGCCTCGGCAGATGCCCCTTCGGGACCATCTGCGGGGGAGGGGCTTTTTCCCGTTCTGGCGGGCATGGTGCTGGTGTGTCTGGCGGTGCCTGTTCTGGCACTGGTCTGGGGGGCGCGGGTTGCTGATCTGACAGAGCTCTGGACCGGATTTCTGGCGGGCGTTTCGTTGGGTGACACGCGGATCAGTCCGGCCATATTCCTGACGTTGATGTTTGTTTTCCTGATCGGATATGCGTTGACCCGTGTCATTCAGGGCACACTGCGCAATTCGGTTCTGCCAAAGACGCGGATCGATATCGGGGGGCAAACTGCGATCGTGTCGGGCATCGGCTATGTCGGAATTTTTCTGGCCGCTCTGGTGTCGATCACGATGGCGGGCATTGATCTGAGTTCGCTGGCGATTGTTGCCGGGGCGCTCTCGGTCGGGATCGGTTTCGGGTTACAAAATATCGTATCCAATTTCGTGTCCGGAATTATCCTGTTGATCGAACGTCCGGTCAGCGAAGGTGACTGGATCGAGGTTGGCGGTGTCATGGGCACCGTCCGGCGTATCTCGGTGCGTGCGACCCGCATCGAGACATTCGACCGCACGGATGTGATCGTGCCCAACGCCGACCTGATCACAAGCCATGTGATAAACTGGACAAAGAACAACCTGACCGGACGGCTCATCGTTCCGATCGGAGTGGCGTATGGCACGGACAACAGACGGATCGAAAAGATCCTGATGGAGATCGCCGAGGCGCACCCGATGGTTATTCTGACCCCGCCGCCACAGGTGATCTTTGCCGGTTTCGGGGCTGATAGCCTTAACTTTGAAATTCGGGTTATCCTGAGAAATGTGAACTTCATTCTGTCGACTAAATCCGACATGCATCACGCGATTGCAGAGCGTTTCAAAGAGGAAGGGATCGAGATCCCTTTTGCACAGCGCGATGTCTGGTTGCGCAACCCGGAGGCCCTGCACCCCCCGGCCGCACCAACCGGTGTGCGCGATAACGATCAACAGGAGCGCCCGCATGACCCGACCACTATTTCTAAGTGACGCCTACCTTCAAAAAGCCGAAAGCACGGTGATTGCCCATACCGATCAAGGGGGCATCGTGCTGGAGGCTTCGATATTTTATCCGCAAGGCGGTGGGCAACCCGGCGATGCTGGCTGGCTTGAATGGGCGGGCCAGCGTCTGGAAGTCGTCACGACGATCAAGGGGCAGGCGACGAACGGGCAGGCGGATGCGATCGTGTTGGTCCCTGCGCCCGGGGCTGTGTTGCCACCGTTGGGCACACCTGTGGTTCAGCTGTTGGATTGGGACGTTCGCTATGCGCACATGCGGTGTCACACGGGCCTGCATCTGCTGAGTGTGGTAATTCCGCTTCCTGTGTCGGGTGGTGCGATCGGTGCACTAAAAGGCCGGCTGGATTTCAACATGCCGGAACCGCTTGATGACAAAGAGGCCGTTCAGGCCGCGTTGCAAGAGTTGATTGACCGTGACCTTCCTGTGACCGAAACGTGGATCACAGATGCCGAGCTAGAGGCCAACCCGGGGCTGGTCAAGACGATGTCGGTCAAGCCGCCCAGTGGCGCAGGGCGTGTCCGGCTGGTCCGGATCGGCGAGGGGGCTGCGCAGATTGATCTGCAACCGTGTGGCGGGACGCACGTCGCCCGAACCGGTGAAATAGGCAAGATAACCTTGGGAAAGGTTGAAAAGAAGGGGCGCGAAAACCGCCGCGTGACGCTTCTGTTTTGAACACCAAAGGGGTTGCGTGCTTGATCCTGTCTTGAAAATACGTCTTCAGGCTCCGATGCGCATGACCCAATTTACTGTCAGCTGGCAGGCTCGGTAGCGATTGCGAAACGTGGTTGCAATGGATCGTGGTACTGTTCGCCCCGTTAAGGGGCGCGGCCATACGTTGTAAGCCTTGCACAAGTGTGGCCCCCAAGACGCCTTGCTTGGTGATTTGGGAGGCAAGAACGACGGGATGTCCGGATTGCAATTCACAGACGAGTTCAAACGCGATGCCGTCGCACTGGACGGGGCTACGCGGTGCGCGAGTGTTCGTCGTCAGGGGGCATAGAACCAAAGCCTGCCAAACCATCAGAGAGTTCGGCGCATCTATCGTGTGGCGCTAGCAGTGATTCAAATGGCGCACCTCGAGGGTCTTTTGTTTGACCCAACCCAGTTGTTTTGAATGGCTTTTTCACGTCCCAAGCAAACGTCTGATGGTCTGACGTTTTTGAATCTCTCAGGGCAATTCTGATGATCTCAGTCATCGACCAAGGCCACAAGCGGCTTCCGACTTAGGGGTTGGACTTTCGACACTGAACAAGTGGGTCACTGCGCAAGGAGATACGGGCGCGGTGTCGAAATAGGATCTTGGCCTCGCTTCAGAGAATGACCGGCTTGCGCGTAAGACACCACTGCCCTGCTGTCGTTTGCGTGCTATCGATGAGAGGGGCCGATGACCAGTTTTGGAGCATTCAGGGCACTGCTGTTGAGACTGAGCAGAACCTCTCGCCAACTCTGGGTGGACTCGCGCACTCCATCCTTGATGGCCAGGAACCGCTTTTGGCCACGGACTGTGAACCCAATAATCACAAGGGTACAGAGTTTGTCGTTCTCATCCCGCAGGCTGCTGTGAACACCATCTGCCCAGATGTAGACGAAGGCCTCATCGTCCAGCTCTGCTTCTCTCCAGCGGTCGTATTTATTGATCCAGTCGCACTTTTTCGGCAGCATGTTTTGCATGCGCCTGACAGCTAATACTTGAGCCTCCAGACCGTATTTGCCGACAAGACCTTGGCCTCAGGGCCCAGAAGAACCTTGAGGGCGGGGGCCATCCCGCCGCTGGAAATGCCCCCTTCACATACAGCCACGGTAGCGCCGCTTCCGATGTCTTGGTGCGGCGCACAAAGCGCAGCACAAGGGCGGAACGGAATGCCACGGGCGGGCTTTCCTTGGATCGAACCTTTGGAATGCGTACGCTCACAGAGCCAATGCCAGTCTGCACCGGTCGGGCAGGATACTGCCCGTTGCGTACCACAGCTGCGTGACCTGCCTAGGTGCGTAAGTCGGCAAATTGTGCCAGATATTCAGCCAATTCTGCCTCAACAGCAGTCGCGATCAATTGCTGCGTCCCTGTTGTCAGTAAATCAGCCAACGCGTCGGGGGCCCTGTCTCGACGCGCAAAATCAACACTGTCAGTCGTTTCCATGGGCTGTATATCCTTTGGTTGGGCATGCTGACACGCCACAACAAATCAACCTGATACGCCGCCAACCTTCAAAGCGCCCAAACACCAGATTCAGTCATAGCTCACGATGGCATAGCAAGGACCCTAAAGGCTCCGGCCTTTGAGATCCTCGAACAGCACGGTTTTGAGGCGATTCTGGTAAACGCCCGCGACGCGAGGAATGTGCCGGGCCGGAAGACGGATGTGAGTGATGCCAGTTGTCTACGACAGCTGCATTTCTATTTCTATTTGCGCGGCAGCTTATGGCCGACCGCCCGGATTGCGACACTGCGAGCATATCTGCGCCAGCGCGAACGATTGGTGGAATACGGGGCGCCCACATCCAACACGTGCAAAAGACACTTATGGAGATGACCCTGCAGCTGCAGCATGTCGTGTCAGATGATTACTGGCGTCACAGAGGTGCGGATCATCCGTGCGATTATCACGGGTGGACCTGTCGCGTTTTGATGCCGCTCCTTTGATAGCATTTACTGCAACAAAGGAGATGAACTACGGGACTGAAACGGGCGGACGAATTCCGCGAGGATGCGGTGGGTATTGCACTGACCAGTGGATTAACGCGCAAGCAAGTGGCCGATGATTCAGGTGTCGGGATGTCGACGCTGAACAAATGGATTACAGCGCACCGGGACACTGACGTGATGTTGAAAGAGGATTTGGGCCTCGCCCAAGAGAATGACCGGCTTCGGCGCGAGAACCGCATTCTCGAGGAGGAAAGGGAAATCCTGAAGAACCGTTCCGGGTTGGGGCCCGCCTGTGCGCGGTAGAAACAGCCTGTGCTATCGTTGCGACATGAAGGGCAGCGGCCGTTCGCTTATTGGTGGTTCTGGCATTGTCAGGAACCCCGT
>JBLHUT010000162.1:0-8418 GCA_047629975.1 Paracoccaceae bacterium | reverse complement strand
GCCTCCATTGCGCGCACGTTGAAGACGGGTAATGTCACTTATTGGTCCCGTTCCCGCCAATCGTTTTGGGTGAAGGGACAAAGCAGTGGCAATGTTCAGCATCTGGTTGATTTTCGTGTCGACTGCGACCGTGATTGTCTTTTGGTTCTTGTCAATCAAACGGGACCTGCCTGTCACACGAACCGGCGCAGTTGCTTCTATACATCGGTTCGAGACGGTGCCGAGGTAGAGTTAATGGATCCCGAAATGCCATAAAATCAGCTAATTACCGACCAAACTTCAGGCGAATGTCATTTGGCGTACACCCTTCGGCTCGGTACTTTGAGAGTGCGCGCGCATCATCACGTTTGGCCAGGCGCTTGCCGTTGGCATCGCGCACCAGATCATGATGAAGATAAATTGGTGTCGGCAGACCCAACAACGTTTGAAGGACAACGTGGATTTGGGTGGCATCAAAAAGGTCGCGGCCACGCACGACATGCGTAACACCTTGGTACGCGTCATCAAGCGTACAGGCCAGATGATACGCGATATCGTCGGTACTGCGCCGACCAAGAATGACATCCCCCACACGTGCAATGAACTCGGCAGGATCAATGACGTTCCAGCCATCGGAAAACCCACCAGTTTCTAGAAAATATATACTACTACCAATAACTTGCATCGCCTTTCTAACGTTTAACCTGAGCGCGTCACCCGGCGTACGATCGGCCATGGAGCGGCCGCGACAGGTACCGGGATAGACAGGCCCGTCTGGTCCATAAGCTTGCGCGCCTTCTTGTGGAGCTGAAAGCGCGTCTTTGATATCCGAGCGTGTGCAACAACACGGATAGATCAATCCCTGTTCAACGAGCTTATCCAGAGCCGCATCATAACGAGGGCGTTGCTCTGATTGGCGCATGACCGGTTCGGGCCACGTCAGGCCAAGCCAGTGCAAGTCATCGAAAATTGCTTTTTCAAAGACATCGCGAACCCGCGAACGGTCAAGATCTTCAATGCGTAACAGAAACGTTCCGCCGGATTTTATTGCCAAATCAAAGGCTGTCATGGCCGAAAATGCGTGGCCAAGATGCAAGAGACCCGTAGGAGAAGGCGCGAACCGGGTAATCATTCAGGTTACATACGTCATGTAAATTTCTGTTTTCATGTGATATAAAAAATATGAGCATAAGATTGGAAATAGTTCCGCGGGCCAAATGACGCTTTGGCCACGTTAAAAGTCACCTAGCTCACTCCTGGTAAGCCAAGCGATGGCCCGGCCAGAGATGTTAAAATGTATTTTCAATACTCTTCAGATGCTTATCGGGCACTCTTCCATTAGTTGAAGTTACTCTGCAGCAAGAGGGCGCGCAGCCAACCACGTCAGCCACGCCTCTTTCGCACGGTCGGTATAAGCCTTGTACCTGACCTTGCGGCCACGACGCCCTGTTTTTGACTCGATGGGCCGGAACAAACCGAAGTTGACGTTCATCGGTTGAAAGGTTTTTACATCCGCACCACCGGTGATATGGCTTAACAAGGCGCCCATCGCCGTATCTGCCGGCACATCCTCAAAAGGTAATCCAAGCGCATCACATGCCGCCATCCGCCCTGCCAAAAGACCCATCGCGGCGGATTCAACATATCCCTCGACGCCTGTAATCTGTCCGGCAAACCGAAGATGTGGTTTGGATTTCAGGCGCATTTGGTGGTCAAGCATTTTGGGCGCGTTCAGGAACGTGTTGCGGTGGATGCCGCCCAAACGCGCAAAGCGGGCTTCTTTCAACGCGGGAATCATTTTAAAAACATCAACTTGTGCGCCATACTTCATCTTGGTTTGAAAGCCGACGATATTGTAAAGCGTGCCCAACGCATTGTCCCGACGCAGCTGCACCACGGCATAGGCCTTGGTCTCGGGGGCATGGGGATTGGTCAGACCTACCGGCTTCATCGGGCCAAACCGCAGGGTTTCACGCCCGCGTTCGGCCATGACTTCGATCGGCAGGCATCCGTCAAAATAGCCGGCTGTCTCGCCCGGCTTGAACTCGGTCTTGTCAGCCGCCAGAAGCGCGTCGATAAACGCCTCGTACTCGTCCTTTGTCATCGGGCAGTTGAGGTAAGCCGTACGCTCCTCTTCTGTGTCGCCCTTGTCATAGCGGGATTGTCGCCAAGCAATGTCCATGTCGATGCTATCAGTATAGACGATCGGTGCGATAGCATCGAAAAACGCCAACGCATCCTGACCCGTCTCGGCGCTTATTGCCTCAGCCAAAGCACCGGATGTCAAAGGTCCGGTAGCAATGATCGCGGGGCCGTCCAGAGGAAGGGCGGTGACTTCTTCGTCGCACACGCTTACCAAAGGATGGGCGCGCAACCGTTCGCTGACACCTTGGGCAAAGGCATCACGGTCTACCGCCAACGCACCACCGGCTGGAAGAGAATGGACATCGGCCATCTCCATGATCAACCCGCCGGCTGCGCGCATTTCCCAATGCAACAATCCAACGGCATTCTGCTCGTCATCATCCGAGCGGAAGGAATTGGAGCAGACCATTTCAGCAAGATGACCGGTTTGATGGGCAAAGGTCTCGACCTTGGGACGCATTTCGTGAATGACAACGGGCACGCCCATCTGAACGGCTTGCCAAGCGGCTTCTGAACCGGCCATGCCGCCGCCGATAATGTGGATAGGTTTAATCATGATTTACTGCTACCTGCCAACAACACGTCTGTCGATCCGTCAAAGGTGAAAAAAACGAGGCGCCTCACTTGGGTTTAAAGAGGCGAAAACGCACAAACGTTACCGTCGTGCGGAAAAAATCGGGAATATCCGATATTTTGATGCTTGCCTTGCGGCGTTTAAAACCCAACCGTTCGATCAAGCTGCCGCAGATGACATTCACAAGCCACGCCTCCAGCCCCGTTATCTCTTTGCGCTGCCCATCGCCGGAATGCGATGAATTCGGGCGCTCTGGCAGATTGATTTTTTCGGGTGTTGGTTGATCGAGAAACGTCCCGATCTTTGCTGCCACGTCTTCGGGGGTCTTGGTAAGATCGTGAAAAGGGATGAAAAGCGTGCTATCGGGGTGATCTCGCTGCAAGCGCAGGGCGTGCTTTGCCGCCAAACGCCAGTAAATCGCATAAAACAAGGGGTGATAACGCCCCGGATCGCCGTCGTGGGATGTCTCGGGAATAAACTTGTAGGATGCCAGCACATCGTTGGGCTGTCGCAACAACACGACAACTTTCAGGTCGGGGTACTGCGCTCGCAACTCTTCGGAATACAAAAACGCCTTGGGCAGTTTGAAGCCCCATTTTCGCGCTGAACTGCGGGCCGCAAGCCGGTGCAACCATTCCCGCTGTAGATCAAGAACTGACCCCGGTTTTTCAACAAAGGCCTGTTTCAGGGCGCTGTTCATGACATCGACTTCTTCGTCTTTGATATTCGGGATCGCATAAAGACCGAACCGCAGACGGGCACGAATTTGCCAGCCCAGGAAATGCAGTATCTTATCAAGGTCTTGTGCGGTGAGGGGGCTGCTAAGCTTTAACTCACGGCTCTTGGGGATCGTGTAAAGATCGTCAAACACATAATAGTCGGGAAACTGTGATAACAGATGGCTCATGAAAGAAGACCCGCTGCGTGGCATCCCGACAACCACAACAGGTGCCGCCCCGAACTCCGATAGATCTGTGCGAGTGGGCTTGAACAGAATGTCAGCAGGCGCGGTTGTCATTTTTTAAGAATTCCCGATGGAGCGATTCATTGTGGCGGGTAGCAGAAAGGACTGAACGTGTAACGTCCAGCCCTTCGTAGTTTACAAGATGCAGGTGCAGAAAAAACTTACAGAAATGTCACACCACATCGTCTTCGATTTCATCGCCCTGATCGGCGATATAGGCAACAGAAACGACTTCTTCTCCTACTGCCGTGTTAAAGACCTTTACCCCTCCGGCGCTGCGCGAGCGGAAAGAAATGCCGTCAATCGGGCATCTGATGGATTGTCCTGTCGACGTCGCGAGCATGATCTGGTCATCTAGTTCTACAGGGAAGCAAGCGCGCAACAAGCCGCCACGCATCGCCTTGTCCATCGCAGCAACCCCTTGGCCGCCACGCCCCCGCAACGGATAATCGTGGCTCGAGCTGATTTTACCTGCGCCACCGGCCGTAATCGTCAGGATCAAATCCTCGGCGGCGGACATCTCGACATAGCGTTCCTGGCTGAAATTCGGATCTGCCGGTGCCTCTTCATCTTCGGCTTCTGCCTCATCCGACAGGCCAGCCATGGCACGGCGCATCCGCAGATAGGCTGCACGCTCTTCGGCGGTCGCCTCGAAGTGACGGATAATCGCCATGGACACAAGTTTGTCGTCCTTACCAAGCCGGATTCCACGCACCCCGGTGCTGTCGCGGCCTTTGAACACACGCACGTCCGTTGTGCGGAAGCGGATCGCGCGGCCCAACGCAGTGACAAGCATCACATCGTCATCTTCCGAGCAAATCCGCGCACGCACCATTTCAACTCCTTCGGGAAGCTTCATGGCGATTTTTCCGTTGCGCATCACGTTGGTGAAATCCGACAGCGCATTGCGGCGCACATCGCCCGCACTTGTGGCGAACATGATCTGGAGATCGCCCCAATCGGCCTCGTCCCGGTCCACAGGCATAATTGCTGCCACGGAAACGCCTTGAGGGATCGGCAGGATATTGATGATCGCCTTGCCCTTGGCCGTGCGCCCGCCTTGTGGCAAACGCCACGTCTTGAGCTTATAGACCATGCCTTCGGTCGTGAAGACCAGCAGTGGCGTGTGGGTGTTGGCGACAAACAGGGTCGTGACAACATCATCTTCCTTGGTGGACATGCCTGACAAACCCTTGCCGCCCCGACGCTGGGCACGGAATTCGGCAAGCGGCGTGCGTTTGATATAGCCGCCCGATGTGATCGTGACGACCATATCCTCGCGCTCGATCAAATCCTCGTCGTCCATGTCGCCTGACCAGTCAACGATCTCGGTGCGGCGCGGGATGGCAAACAATTCGCGCACTTCACGCAATTCGTCCGAGATAATCGACATGATCCGCTCGCGCGAGCGCAGGATCGCCAGGTAATCGACGATTTTTTCAGATAGCGATACCAGCTCGTCGGTGATCTCGGTCACGCCGATCTGTGTCAGCCGTTGCAGGCGCAGATCAAGGATCGCACGGGCCTGAAGCTCTGAAAGGTTATAGGTGCCGTCGTCATTCACAGTGTGGGTCGGGTCGTCGATCAGCTTGATGAACGGCACGATTTCCTTTGCAGGCCAGCGCCGTGTCATCAGCTTGAGCCGTGCTTCGGCGCCATCGGCAGAGCTGCGGATGGTTGCGACGACTTCGTCCACGTTGGATACTGCCACGGCCAGACCGCACAGCAGGTGGCTGCGCTCGCGCGCCTTGCGCAACTCGTACGCGGTGCGCCGTGCGACGACCTCCTCGCGGAAATCGACAAAGGCCGTCAGAAACTTGCGCAGGGTCAACTGCTCGGGGCGGCCCCCGTTCAACGCCAGCATATTGCACCCGAAAGACGTCTGCATCGGTGTAAAGCGGAACAGCTGGTTAAGCACGACCTCGGCCGTGGCATCGCGCTTCAGCTCGACCACAACCCGCACACCGACACGGTCACTTTCATCCTGAACGTGGGCGATGCCCTCGATCTTTTTGTCACGGGCAAGCTCGGCGATCTTTTCGATCATCGTGGCCTTGTTCACCTGATAGGGGATTTCCTCCATGATGATCGCGTAACGGTCTTTGCGGATCTCCTCGATCCGGGTCTTGGCGCGGATGATCACGCTGCCACGCCCGTCAAGGTATGCCTTGCGCGCACCGGCCCGCCCCAGAATGATGCCACCGGTCGGAAAATCCGGCGCTGGCACATATTCCATAAGCTGTTCCGAGCTCAGGTCCGGCGTCTCGATCAAAGCAAGCGTGGCGTCGATCACCTCGCCAAGGTTATGCGGCGGGATATTCGTGGCCATGCCAACAGCAATACCCCCCGCACCATTGACCAGCATGTTGGGAAACCGCGCCGGCAGGACAGTCGGTTCCTGATCCTTGCCGTCGTAATTGTCTTGAAAGTTGACGGTATCCTTGTCGATATCCGCCAGAAGGAAGGCCGCAGGTTTGTCCATGCGCACTTCGGTATAACGCATCGCGGCCGCGTTATCGCCGTCCATCGAGCCAAAGTTACCCTGGCCATCCAGAAGCGGCAGTGACATTGAAAACCCTTGCGCCATCCGCACCAGAGCGTCGTAGATCGCACTGTCACCGTGGGGGTGGTATTTACCCATAACGTCACCGACCGGGCGGGCCGATTTACGGTAGCTCTTGTCGTGGGTATTTCCGGTTTCCGACATCGCATAGAGAATGCGGCGGTGGACCGGTTTGAGCCCGTCGCGCAAATCCGGAATGGCACGGCTCACGATCACCGACATGGCGTAGTCCAGGTAAGAGGACTTCATCTCGTCGGTAATAGATATTGTCGGCCCATCGTGAACACTGCGCGTAGGCGCATTTTCATCATTATTTTCAGGGGTTTCCGGCGTGTCGTTCATAATTCTGCCCGGTTTTTCATCATGACGCTATATCTTGTGATCCCTCTATACCTTGTGGACGATATAAGGTGCAACGACAATGCGCCCGAGGCATTGGCAGCCACACCGTTAGAGTGCCAACATATTGTTTTCATTGCAAAGTAATTCCTGTCTGCCAAGATGATGAAAGACATCTCAAATGGAGGCAACCATGAAAGACACCGACACCGAACTGATGCTCAAAGGATACGGGCTGACCACAGCCGAGATATTTTACCGGATGCCCGACTTTCAAAGTGTGCTGAACACCTTTGTCTGGCAGCAATACGATCTGGCCCCGGACCACCCCCGGCTGTTCGAATTCATCGAGTTCTGGCAGCATGAAATCGAGGGGCCACTCCACTCGGTCCGGTTTTGCCATCGCAAGATGATTGGCGCGGGCGAATGGCGCAACGTGGTGGGCGAGCTTACCCTTCACTGAGGCTCAGGGTTTCGGCTGACGTGCCAAAGTGTAAAGCCCCGACACCACAACCATCGCGGCCCCGATCATCACAAAGACATCCGGTTTTTCTGCAAAGAAAACAAAACCCAACACAAGGGCGAACAAAAGTCGACTGTAGCGGAACGGCGTTACAGCCGCGATTTCTCCGATGCGCATTGCGCAAGTGATCGCATAATATCCGATCACCGACGAAAGGACGATTGTCATCATTGGGGCGATGTTCTGGGCCGTCCATGCGACGGTGGGCGGCCCAAACGCGATCAGGATCAAACCCACGGGCATGAGCGTGCCAAAGCCGTAAACGGACAATTGCAATGACGGTATCCCGCGCGGAACAGCCCGTGTTGCCAGATCACGCCCCGCAAGCCCTACGGCCCCGACAAGTGCGAACAGGGCGTTCGGGTCAAATCCGCCCATCCCCGGACGCAGGATCAAGAGCACCCCGGCAAACCCCACGGCGATGGCGCTCCAACGGCGCCAGCCGACCCGCTCGGCGAAAAACACGATCGCCCCCAGGGTCACAAGCAAGGGATTGATCTGTAAAATGGCAGAGGTGGTTGCCAACGGAACCAGAGACAGAGCGGTGATCACACCGATCGTGGCCACCATCTCGACCAGATTGCGGATCAGAACGGCGCGATGAAAAAACGCCTTGGACCTTAGGGGAACACCGGCAATCAGGGCCCAACAACTGAAAACAGCCGTGCCTCCAAGCCCCATAACCAACACGATCTGGCCAATGGGAACATCACGACTGGTATATTTGATCAAGGCATCGGCAACAGCGAAAGCCGCCATCGCAAGAAGCATCCAGACGATGCCTTTTAGATTGTCCAAGTGATGTCTCCGGTGGGTCTGAAGGGGCGGCGGCCCGATTGGCCAATGGGGGCAGGGCTGTGCGTGTCAATGCGTGGCCAAGGGGGTGCGGGAGCGTGAGGCCGCGGTGGGCTCCCGCCAAGCGCAAGGACAGCTTGCGCTGTCATGCGTTATGTTGGGCGTAGCAGGCCCGCAAGCGGGCCTGCTGTTGCGCCATGATTGCGCCTGTGCACCCATAGCCACCGGAAATTTGGCTGGCGGCGTACACTACCGCTGCCTGCGGGCCATAAAGGCAAGCCGTTCGAAAAGATGCACGTCCTGCTCGTTTTTCAAAAGAGCCCCGTGCAGCTTTGGCAGGGACGTGCCCTGATCGCGTTTGAGATCTTCGGCGGAGAGATCCTCGGCCAGTAAAAGTTTCAGCCAGTCCAGCACCTCGGAGGTCGAGGGCTTCTTTTTCAGGCCCGATTGCTCGCGTACTTCGTAGAACTGGGTCAGGGCAGTTGTCAGTAGGGCGTCTTTGATGCCGGGGTGGTGCACGGCGACGATCTGTTTGA
>JBLHUT010000161.1:0-8425 GCA_047629975.1 Paracoccaceae bacterium | reverse complement strand
TTTTGTCCTTGCGGTTCCTGCCCCTCGCAGAGGCAATCGCAATTGCGTTTGTCATGCCCTTTATCCTGCTTTTGCTGGGCCGGTTCGTGCTGCACGAAGCAGTGGGGCCACGACGCCTGAACGCTTGTCTGGTGGGGTTTGGCGGCACTGTGATGGTCATACAGCCCAGTTTTTCCAGTGTCGGGCTTGCAGCCCTTTTGCCACTTCTGGTCGCGTTTGTGTTCGCACTTTTCATTCTGGTCACACGCTACGTGGCACGCGAGATGGACCCGATCACCCTTCAGACCCTTGGCGGCGCAATGGCCAGTGCCCTGCTTTTACCAGTTTTGCTGGTGTTTGACGGTTCGGGGTGGGTCGAGTTCGATCCGGTGATGCCACAACAGCATACCGTGCTGCTTTTGCTCGGGCTTGGGATCATCGGCACAGTTGCGCATTTGCTGATGACATGGTCGTTGCGATTCGCACCGGCCACCACACTGGCACCGATGCAGTATCTGGAAATCCCTGTCGCAGCAGCCTTTGGATGGCTTTTGTTTCAGGATTTCCCCAATGGTCTGGCCTTTTGGGGAATGGCGGTCGTGCTGTGCGCGGGACTTTATATCGTGATTATTGAACAGCGCACCGCGCGGGGCCTAGCGCGTCAAGCACGCAAGGCAGAAAAGATTTCGGCAAAATGACCAGCATTCCGGGCTGATCAAAGGCAAGGCTGACCGGCCCGTTGGCACTATTCGAGGTTCCGATCAGGCCACCCGGTTCAAACTCCAATCCCGCAATCGGCCACCGCAATCCGGTAGAGTGGCCAGACACACGCCGCAACGGAAACAAAGACACCCGCGTGCCTGCTGGCAAATCAAGCTGGATTGCAGGCGGGGCCACAAAGATCACATCCCGCGCCCCCAGCAAAATACACATCGGTGACGGCCGCCGTATCAACGTGTTCAAAACCGCCAATTCGTGATCCACGCGCCCCCCCAGAAACCCCACACCGATCACCGCAGGGGCCACAATATTGCGCAACGCCTTATCAAAATCGGTTGTGTCCTGCTCGTCGATCCGGTGCACGATATCTGTCGGAAGTCTGGCCCTGACATCCGGCAAAAGGCTGTCCATATCGCCGATGACGGCGCTCAGCTTTGCACCGTGTGCCACCGCCAGTGCCGCACCACTGTCTGCCGCCACAAGACAGGGCGCGTAATTTAACGCAACCGAAAGGTCCGCAGATGTAGCCTCTCCCCCACCAAGAAGTGTGACGCGTTGTAAACTATTGATAATCATCAGGCCCCGCCAATTGTGGCATTCGAGACGGACAAAACCACAATTCCGCCATGAAATGATACTCTAAAGAGTTTCAACAAGGACATGCATCAGCTTTGACGCGCAAGACCGAACAACCAGCGAGGCATCAAGTGGCCGGAAAACCAAAGAAACTCACCGTGTCCTATGGTGCTTTTTCCTGCAGTCTCGAGGGATTCGAGGATTCAGTGGATGTGATGAAATCCGTCACCGAGCTCATTGGAGAAATTGCCGCGCGGAACCCGCAATTCGGAACAGCACCAGCGCCGTTGCCAGCAGCGCCGTTGCCAGCATCCCCCTTGCCAGCACCTGCTGAACCCTACCGCATTCCGAAACTCCAGCGTGAACATCAGCTTGAACGTGACGTGAGCGCCACCCAAGGCGATCCTTCCGACAAAAACATAGCATACCAACACGAGGCTGCAGGCTCCGCATCTACGCTCGCTCCCCTCAAAAAAGCCGCGCCCACGCCAGAACAAACGATCACAGCCGCCGCCCCATCGGACACAGCCGGTCAAACGGCGCCCGACGCACAGTTATCCCGGATCGCTGATGCCGTGGCACGCTCGCTGCATGGCGGCACCGGACACAACAGCCCCAACCCGGCCACCGCACCGAGCGACGCAAAATTCAAAACACAGGCCCCCGCGTTGGAGCCGCTTTTGTTAACCCAGCCCGACGAAAGCGCCCCGATTGCCGTTCGTCGAACGGCCCGAAACGTTGATGATGCAGCCCCTGAGGGCGCAGAGGCAATGTCGGGACAAACTCCATCGCCGGATGCCCCTCTGCCTTCGGTCGCCCCAGAACACGAAGAGGCCCACCCCCTACCGGATGAGCCGGACCGGAGCACACATCGCCAAGCCGCCACACAGGAGAGCGACACCTCTCAGGAGCAAGAGCGCGTCGACCGGTTGCACACACAAGCCGACACGCAGTTCGAGGGTGCCGACGGACGGCGTCGGCGGTCAGCGATCGCGCATCTAAAGGCAGCTGTCGTGGCGACAAAGGCAGAACAAAAGCCGGATGAGACAGATCAACGCGACCCGCTTTCTGCTTACCGCAGCGATCTGGCCAGCCATGTTGGAAGCAACAATGTCAAAGGCCAAGCCTCTGACGACACTGTGACAGCCCCGCTGGTACTCTTTTCGGAACAGCGGGTTGACGGGCAGAACCAACAGTACAACCGCTCCTCGCACGCGCAGGTGGCAGCAATGGAAACCCACAACCGGATGCCAGACCCGCCCCCGCGCATTCATGCCGCCAGAGAACCCGAATCATTTATCGTTTTTGGCACCAAATCGGGTGCCAGCAGCTTCGAAGAAGTTCTGGAATGTGCAGCCGCCTATATCGTGATCGTCGAGGGCAGGCAGATCTTTTCGCATCCCGAAATCATGCGTCTGGCCACATCGTTTCACGATAATAGCGACATCACTCGCGAGGCTGGATTGGCGGCTTTCGGCAATCTCTTGCGCAAGGGCGCCATTCAGCGGGCCAGCCGCAGCGAATTTTCACTGTCATCAAACTCGCGGTATTTTCCGGGCAGAAAGCATTGAAGTAACAACGTTCTAGTTGCTTTCGTCGCTTTCTCTGGTGGCTGGATCTGCTTGGCCGACGCCGCGAAACACATATTTGAACGGAAACGCCCAAGCCACGCCCAAGACAATATAAACCAAAAGTTCAATCAGTATTGGCGGACGCTCCAGCCAATTGACCACCGTCACCGAAATCATAATGTACGCTGGCAACCCTACCAGTAGAATGACCAGCGACAAACGCCGCCGCGCCTTGTAACTTAACGCCATTTCGGCACGCTCCTTATTCAGCGAACGGGCAGTCACGAAAATCGCACCAGCCCGCTCGGGCCTTATTCAGCGAACGGACAGTCACGAAAATCGCGCCGACCCGCTCGGGCCTTATTCAGCGAACGGGCAGTCGCGAAAATCGCGCCAGCCCGCTCGGGCCTCAATCAGCGAAGGGGTCAGTCACAAGGATCGTGTCTTCCCGCTCCGGTGAGGTAGATAATAGCGCCACAGGACAATGGATCAACTCTTCGACCCGACGCACGTACTTGATTGCCGCTGCCGGCAGATCCGCCCAACTGCGCGCCCCTTCGGTGGACTCCGACCAGCCCGGCATTTCTTCATAGATCGGCACGCAGCGCGCCTGCTGGTCAGCCGCTGTGGGCAAATAATCAAGAACCACGCCGTCCAGTTCGTATCCGGTACAGATTTTAAGCGTCTCGAACCCGTCAAGAACATCAAGCTTGGTAAAAGCGATCCCATTCACGCCACTTGTCGCACAGGTCTGGCGCACGAGCACAGCATCGAACCAGCCACAGCGCCGTTTGCGGCCAGTGACAACGCCGAACTCACGCCCGCGCTCGCCCAGACGAATGCCGTCGGCATCCTCGAGTTCCGTTGGAAACGGGCCTTCGCCAACACGGGTCGTGTAAGCTTTGACAATTCCCAGAACGAAGTCGATCGCCCCGGGGCCAAGCCCCGACCCTGTGGCGGCCTGCCCCGCAATCACGTTAGACGAGGTCACAAAGGGATATGTCCCGAAGTCGATATCCAGCAACGCGCCCTGCGCGCCCTCGAACAACAGCCGCTTGCCGGCACGGCGCTGTTCGTTCAGCACTTTCCACACAGGGGCCGCATATTCCAGAACGGACGGCGCAATCTCTTTCAGTTTTGCCAGCAGATCATCACGGTCAACCGGATCAAGCCCCAGCCCACGCCGCAGCGCGTCATGATGCACCAGCGCACGGTCCACCCGTGTCTCGAGGGTCGCCGGATCGGCAAGGTCTGCCACACGAACCGACCGCCGCCCGACCTTGTCCTCGTAGGCCGGGCCGATGCCCCGCCCGGTCGTGCCAATCTTTGCCACCGAGTTCTGATTCTCTCGTGCACGGTCCAATTCGCCGTGAATAGGCAGAATGAGCGGCGTATTTTCTGCAATCTTGAGGCTGGCAGGGCTGATTTCAACACCCTGCGCCCGCAGCTTGGCGATCTCTTCCATCAGATACCAAGGGTCAAGAACAACCCCGTTGCCGATCACACTCAGCTTGCCGCCCCGTACGATACCCGACGGCAACAGGGAAAGTTTGTAAACTTTTCCATCAATCACAAGCGTATGGCCCGCGTTGTGGCCGCCTTGGAACCGCACGATGACATCGGCACGCTCCGACAGCCAATCTACAATCTTGCCTTTTCCTTCGTCGCCCCACTGGGCGCCTACGACAACGACATTGGCCATGATGGTTCCTTTGGTGATCCGCAAACGCTGTCTCCATACCGATCCTGCGCGCGAGACGAAACAACAATTTCATCCTTTCGACTCTGGACAGATAATCCCGACTGCGTCAGGCAGCCAGCAACACTTCGTAGGAACCATCATATGACCGGCATTCTTATCCGTTGGCTTTGCGCCTTTTTGCTTTTGACAGCGACCTTCAACCCGACCCCGTGGAACTATGCCCGCTGGGTCGAAACCAACGGGTCCGACCAGATCCCGCTGGCCGTGCTGGGCGGGCTGATCCTGCTGATCGGTTATGTAATCTACATGCGTGCGACCCTGCGTTCGATCGGCGGCTTCGGGATGATTCTGGTCGGAGCATTCGTAAGTGCGGTCATCTGGGTCCTGGTCGATTGGGGCGTATTGAACCTGGACAACCCTGCCATAACGGTCTGGCTCGGGCTTGTTGCGCTCTCGTTCACGCTTGGCATCGGGTTGAGTTGGTCGATCATCCGGCGGAAACTTTCGGGGCAGGCCGACGTGGACGATGTCGAAGATTAAGCAATCCGATGAACTTCCCCTTCAGACAGGGGTTGCGACGCCACCACATACCTCTTAGATACCGCCCATTGTCGTGCGGAGCCTGTGTATGGAAAATGTTATCCTCATCGTTCATCTGATCCTGGCGTTGTGCCTGATCGGGGTCGTGCTGTTGCAGCGCTCCGAAGGGGGCGGGCTTGGAATGGGCGGCGGTGGCGGCGGTGGTGTGATGAGTGGCCGCGCGGCGGCAACCGCACTGGGCAAGCTGACATGGGCTTTTGCCATTGCGTTCATTTGCACCTCAATCACGCTGACTGTGCTGGCGGCGGCTAAATCGGACGGGTCATCGGTTGTAGACAGAATTGTCGACACGCCTGCGGCTCCCGCACTGCCTGACCTGCCCTTGGGAGGCGATTTGTTGCCGCCTTCCCTGTCAGATGCGCCACTTGTGCCGCAAACCGCAAACTAAGCTAGCCCAACACTCGTATCAAAAACCGGACCCTCTCATGCCAAGGTGGTCCGGTTGCTAATTTCGCGCGACTCAGGTATGGCATAAATCCCGTGGTAGTGCGGCGTTTTTGACATGCTTCACTGCATTGATCCAACCCACTTCACGGGAGCACGTCCAAGCCATGGCACGTTTCATTTTCATCACGGGCGGCGTTGTGTCTTCGTTGGGCAAGGGGCTGGCCTCGGCCGCGCTGGGTGCGTTGTTGCAGGCGCGCGGTTACAGCGTCCGTTTGCGCAAACTCGACCCCTATCTGAATGTCGACCCCGGAACGATGAGCCCGTTCGAGCACGGCGAGGTCTTTGTGACCGACGACGGCGCCGAGACCGACCTTGATCTGGGACACTACGAGCGGTTTACGGGTGTCGCAGCCCGCAAGACAGATTCGGTCAGCTCGGGGCGCATTTACTCCAACGTTCTGGAAAAAGAGCGCCGCGGCGATTATCTGGGCAAAACGATACAGGTCATCCCGCATGTGACCGATGAAATCAAAGACTTCATAAAAATCGGCGAAGACGAAGTCGATTTCATGTTGTGCGAAATCGGCGGCACCGTCGGCGACATCGAAGGGTTGCCGTTTTTCGAGGCGATCCGCCAGTTCTCGCAAGACAAACCCCGCGGCCAGTGCCTATTCATGCACCTGACGCTGCTGCCATTTATCAAGGCCAGCGGCGAATTGAAGACGAAACCGACACAACACTCCGTCAAGGAGTTGCGCTCGATCGGTCTGGCACCGGATATCCTTGTGTGCCGTTCCGAAGGGCCCATTCCGGTCAAGGAGCGTGAAAAGCTGGCGCTATTTTGTAACGTGCGCTCGGATGCCGTGATCGCAGCACTCGACCTTGCCAGCATCTACAAGGCACCTTTGGCGTATCATTACGAAGGGCTGGACCAGGCCGTGCTGGATGCTTTCCAGATCAGCCCCGCCCCCAAGCCCGACCTGCGGGTCTGGGAAGACGTGGTAGACCGGATCGAGCACCCCGAAGGCGAGGTCAAAGTCGCCATCGTCGGAAAATACACCCAGCTCGAGGATGCTTACAAATCTATCGCAGAGGCGCTGATCCACGGTGGATTGGCGAATCGCGTAAAGGTCAAGATCGAGTGGGTCGATGCCGAGCTTTTCGATGGTGAAGACGCCGCGCCCTATCTTGAAGGGTTCCACGCCATTCTTGTGCCGGGCGGTTTTGGCGAGCGCGGCACCGAAGGAAAAATCAAGGCCGCGCAATTCGCGCGCGAGCGCAAGGTCCCGTACCTTGGCATTTGTCTGGGAATGCAAATGGCGGTCATCGAGGCTGCGCGCAATCTGGCCAACCTTGGCGATGCCGGCTCCGAAGAATTCGACTACGAGGCTGGTAAAAAACGCTTTACCCCTGTTGTGTACCACCTCAAGGAATGGGTGCAGGGCATTCACAAGATCGAGCGTAAACTGGGTGATGACAAAGGCGGCACAATGCGCCTTGGGTCGTATGACGCACATCTGGTCCCGGGATCGAAAGTTGCCGGCATTTACGGCACCACCGAGATCGAAGAGCGTCATCGCCACCGCTATGAGGTCGACATCAAGTACCGCGAAGCGCTTGCTGCGCAGGGCATGGTGTTTTCAGGCATGAGCCCGGACGGAAAACTGCCCGAGATTGTCGAATTGACCGATCATCCTTGGTTTATCGGGGTCCAGTTCCATCCCGAATTGAAGTCCAAACCATTCGCGCCGCACCCGTTGTTCTCGGATTTCGTGCGCGCAGCCAAGGAAGTCAGCCGTCTTGTCTGATCCCGTCTGTCAAATCAGGC
Source organism: Paracoccaceae bacterium (assembly GCA_047629975.1). Classification (GTDB taxonomy): domain Bacteria; phylum Pseudomonadota; class Alphaproteobacteria; order Rhodobacterales; family Rhodobacteraceae; genus JBLHUT01. The sequence continues at coordinate 1,062 of JBLHUT010000161.1, read as the reverse complement.
AAACAAGGTTGGCGTTTGATTATTTATTGGCAAAGCGTTTTGGATAATTAACTAAATATTTGTTTCATCCTTTTCCTTTTTGCAGGAAGGCGGCACAGTGGTCGCGGGACTGTTAGGGGGAAACCATTGCCTGTCGGGTATTGGGTAATGACGTGCGCTTCAAAGGATCGCGCAGAATTTAATGCGTTTTTGCGCGTTCTGGAGCCTGTTTTCAACAGCTTTGGCGCGCACCACCTTGAGAGCGACGGGCAGGTTGACACGTCGCCCGACGGGCAAGAGTGCTTTGTTCAGATCACCGCGTTTCCCGATATCAACAGCGCACGAGCCAGTCTCGCATCGGAAGAATACGCAGCGACAGACAGCTTGCGCAGCCGTCTCACGGATTTTGACGTTGTCGTTATTGAACAAGCAACCTTCTGAGTAAAAAGGACCGATACGATGGCAAAAGGCTACTGGATCGCAAATAATATCGTCCAGAATGCGGACCAATACGATGCCTACCGCGTCGCGATCGGCCCCGTATTTGCCCGCTACGGCGCGCGATTCATCTCGCGCGGGGGGCCGCAGGAGGTCAAGGAAGGGACTGCGTTTCCTCGCACTGTGGTGATCGAGTTTGACAGCTACAAAACCGCACTGGCCTGTTACGACGACCCTGAATACCAGAACGCAAGGCGCCTGAGGTCAACAGCTTCGGACGGGACTTTGACAATATTTGAAGGCTACGACGGCTAGACCGGCTTGGCGTTTCGCGCCAACCAACCTATGTTCGGTCTATGTTTGCAGATTTGATAAAACGCCTCACGGCACCCGCCCCCGCCACGCTTCCGGACCCTGATGCCCGTCTGGCGCTGACTGCACTTCTGGTGCGTATCGCGCGCGCGGATCACGATTATGCGGAGTCGGAAAAAATAAGGATCGACCGCATTTCGGCGGCGCGCTTTGGCTTGTCACCGTTCGAGGCAGCCCGCCTGCGCAGTCAGGCCGAAAAGCTTGAGGCCGAATCACCCGACACCGTGCGCTTTACCCGTGCCATCAAGGACGCCGTGGCCTATGACGACCGCG
>JBLHUT010000160.1:0-8436 GCA_047629975.1 Paracoccaceae bacterium | reverse complement strand
ATCTGTTGGCAGCCATCGGTGACTGGATCGGGACCCGTTTCGGCGTGACCCTCGACCCGACCCGACAGGTTATGGCCCTCAATGGCACCCGCGAGGGGCTTTACAACGCTTGTATGGCGCTTTGCCCTGAAGTCACGCGCGGGGGCGCACGCCCTGTCGTGTTGACCCCGAACCCGTTTTATCAGGTCTATGCCGTGGCCGGCGCATCGGTCGGAGCCGAAGTCGTGTTTGTGCCGGCAACCGCACAAACAGATTTCCTGCCCGACTATGCCGGTTTGCCCGAAGACATCCTGAACCGGACCGAAATTGTCTATCTGTGCTCGCCGTCGAACCCGCAAGGGGCGGTTGCCGATGCCGGATATTGGGCCAACCTTCTTGCGATGGCAGAAAAATACGATTTCCGTATCTTTTCGGACGAGTGTTATTCCGAGATCTACCGTGACAGCCCGCCCCCGGGCGGATTGCAGATGGTACAGATGTTTGGTGCGGATCCCGAACGGGTTGTGGTGTTCCACTCGCTCTCGAAACGCTCCAATTTGCCGGGGCTCAGGTCGGGGTTTGTCGCCGGCGGCCCGCAAAGCATTGCGCGCATCCGGCAATTGCGCGCCTTTGCAGGTGCGCCGCTGCCTTTGCCGACGCAGGCTGTCTCGGCGGCGGTCTGGCGCGACGAAGAGCATGTTCGCGCGAGCCTTGCACTTTACCAGCAGAAATATGCAATTGCCGACACGGTTTTCAGCGGCATGCAAGGCTATCAGGGGCCTCGGGCGGGGTTCTTTTTGTGGCTGCCCGTACCCGACGGTGAGGCCGCAACGATAAAACTTCATCGCGACACCGGCGTAAAGGTCCTGCCCGGTGCGTATCTGAGCAGGGACGTCGGCGGGAACAACCCCGGCACAGGCTACATCCGGGTCGCATTGGTGGCCAATCTGGAAGAGACAACGCGCGGGCTGACAGCCTTGCGCGAATGTCTTTACACCTAGAAACAGGAAACGACGGGCAGAACGAATGGCATATCAGGCAAAGCAGCGCGACCCCCTTCTTGACAGCTCAATGCAAGCCGCAATCGAGCGCCGCAGCAAAGAACTGATCGGGATCGGATTGCTGGGTGCAGGCCTTGCCGTGGCTGCTATTCTGGGCTCCTATTCGCCCGATGATCCAAGCTGGATGTCGGCCACTGACCAGCCTGCGCAAAACCTGCTGGGCAAGTTCGGAGCGCTTGTCGCGTCGCCATTGTTCATTATTCTGGGGCTCGCAAGTTGGGGTCTGGTGGTGCTGTTGTCGGTCTGGGGCGTGCGGTTCACGCTGCACCGCGGGGCAGAGCGCGCCTTTGCACGGCTGATCTTTGCGCCTATCGCAATCGCGGCGGCCTCTGTTTATGCCTCAACGCTTGGTCCCGGGGTCAACTGGCCGCACGGATACGGGCTGGGCGGGCAATTCGGCGATACGTTCCTTGGGGCGCTGCTGAACATTGTCCCGATCAGCGCCGCCTCGGGTGTCCTCTGGCTGGCGTTTCCGATCGGGTTGGTGACGCTGGCACTTGCCACCTTTGTGCTGGGCTTTACAAAATGGGAGCTGGTACGCGGTGCGCGGCTTTTGCTACTGCTTTTTGTGATGCTGTATGACGGGGTGGCCAATGCACTGGCCCACGGGGTGCGGCGCGTATCGAAGGCCCGCAAGGCGCGTTCACAACAGGCTGACACCCTGGCCGGGCAAACTCAAAACACCGACGCCCCCACGACAGTGCGCGACATGCACGGCACCCCCGTCTTTGGCACCGCCCCCGAGGCCTCCACGCAGCCTGCACGCGACAAACCCGCCGGATTGATTGCGGCGGTGTCCAGCTTTGTAAAGCGCCCGCCGCCGCAAGAACTGGTTGAGCCCGAAGCAGTCAACACCGGAACAAAGGCCCCGACCGAGGACCGCATCAAGGCCCGCATCGCCGATGCCATCAAGTCACGCGCCCGACACGGACACGCCACAAGCATGCCGCGCACAGAACCCCCTGTCATGCGCGGTGACGCCCCTCCGGCACGACGCCCCGAACCCTTGCTGGTGCGCAACTCGGGGGCCATTCCACCTGCCCCGATGGCCGCGATCGACGAAGACGAGGATGATCTTCTCGAAGCGCCCCAAAGTTTTGTTGTGCAAGACCGCGCCGATAGTGCCGAAGCGCTTGCTACTCACGCGCCCGCACCGCTTGCGCGGGCAGTGGTGCAAAGCCCCGTGCGCCGCCCCGCACAGCCCTCGCAACGCGCCAGACAAGAGGCGCAACCGGCGTTGGCCTTTGACGACCCGATCGGCGGATACGAATTGCCCCCCCTGTCCCTGCTGGCAAGTCCCGACACGGTCGAGCGTCACCACCTGAGCACCGAAGCGTTGGAGGAAAACGCCCGCATGCTGGAAAACGTGCTCGATGATTACGGCGTGAAGGGCGAAATCGTCAGCGTACGCCCCGGCCCCGTGGTCACGATGTACGAGCTTGAACCTGCGCCCGGCCTCAAGGCAAGCCGGGTCATCGGGTTGGCCGACGATATCGCGCGCTCGATGTCGGCATTATCGGCCCGTGTGTCGACCTTGCCGGGGCGATCGGTGATCGGCATCGAATTGCCAAACGTGAACCGCGAAAAGGTCGTGCTGCGCGAAATTCTGTCAGCCCGCGACTTCGGAGATACCAGCATGAGCCTGCCATTGGCTCTGGGCAAGGATATCGGCGGCGGCGCAATGGTGGCAAACCTTGCAAAGATGCCCCATTTGCTGATTGCAGGAACGACCGGTTCGGGAAAATCCGTTGCGATCAACACGATGATCCTGTCGCTTTTGTACAGGCTCACGCCGGCCGAATGCCGGATGATCATGATCGACCCAAAGATGCTGGAACTGAGCGTTTATGACGGCATTCCGCATCTGCTGTCGCCGGTGGTCACCGACCCCAAACGCGCAGTTGTCGCGCTTAAATGGGTCGTCGGCGAGATGGAGGACAGATATCGCAAGATGTCCAAAATGGGCGTGCGCAACATCGAAGGCTACAACGGCCGCGTTTCCGAAGCACTCTCGAAGGGCGAGATGTTCAGCCGCACGGTCCAGACTGGTTTTGACGACGATACCGGCGAACCGGTGTTCGAGACAGAAGAATTCGCCCCAAAGACAATCCCCTTCATTGTGGTGATCGTCGACGAGATGGCCGACCTGATGATGGTCGCAGGCAAGGAGATCGAAGCCTGCATCCAGCGGCTTGCACAGATGGCCCGTGCCAGCGGTATCCACCTGATCATGGCAACACAGCGCCCGTCGGTGGATGTCATCACCGGCACGATCAAGGCGAACTTTCCGACGCGGATCAGCTTTCAGGTGACATCGAAAATCGACAGTCGCACGATCCTTGGCGAAATGGGCGCAGAACAGCTTTTGGGTATGGGAGACATGCTTTATATGGCGGGGGGCGGTAAAATCACCCGCTGCCACGGCCCGTTTGTCAGTGACGAAGAGGTCGAGGAAGTCGTTAACCACCTGAAATCTTTCGGCGACCCCGAATATATCAACGGCGTTGTGGACGGCCCCGACGAAGACAAGGAAAGCAGCATCGATCAGGTCCTCGGGCTTGGTGGCAATACCGACGGTGAAGACGCGCTTTATGATCAGGCGGTAGCCATTGTGGTTCGGGATCGTAAATGTTCGACCTCCTACATCCAGCGCAAACTCTCCATCGGTTACAACAAGGCCGCACGGCTTGTGGAGCAAATGGAGGATCAGGGGGTGGTATCCTCGTCCAACCACGTCGGCAAACGCGAGGTTCTGGTCCCCGAGCAGAACTGACCGGCAACGGCGGCCGGTCCATAAATTACAGCAGATCGCGCCCCTGTGATCGCAGCAGGGATGCAAAGTCGCCACAGGAGCGTTATCTTATGTTCATGGTTTTATCCCGCCCTCTTGTTGCGCTGTCCTTGTTGATAGCTCTCGCCCTGCCCGCAACCGCGCAGCAGGCGCTCTCGCTTGGGGAAGTGTCCCGTTACCTGAACACGTTGACGACCGCCCAAACGCCATTTACCCAAGTAAACTCGGACGGGTCGACCTCTACGGGGACGCTTTTCCTCAAACGCCCCGGCCGTGCCCGTTTCGAATATGACGCCCCTGCGGCGGCTCTGGTTATTACCGGCGGCGGACAGGTGGCCATCTTTGACAGCAAGTCGGACATTGCCCCACAACAGTTTCCACTGCGCCGAACGCCGCTGAACCTTATCCTTGCACGCAAAGTGGATCTGACCCGCGCAGAAATGGTAACCGGCCTGCGCCGCGACGGATCCAGCACGGTCATCACGGCACAAGACCCCGAGCACCCTGAATATGGCTCGATTGATCTGATTTTTTCGTCCAACCCCACGACCTTACGCCAATGGATGATAACCGACGAAGGCGGTGGTCAGACGAATGTCATGCTTGGGTCAATGACCAAAGGCATGCCGCTGTCAGCGTTCCTGTTTGACATCACCCACGAGATCAAACAGCGGCAACGCTAAAGCGTTCTCATCGACGTGAGCAGGCCTGTAACTGAGTGTCGTAAAGCCGCGACCGTGCAGAAACCTCTCCGGCCACACGCAACAGCCACGGCTTTGAATTGAAACTGCCCCGCCTAAAACCTGTGTTCCCTTCGTGATACGCTAGATACTGGTTGCGCGCATCAGACAGAGCAATGCCGTTCTTGTCCCGGCTCTGGGTCATATACCACCCCATGAAGTCAGCCGCATCGTCGATACGGTTCCGTTTTGCACCGCGCCCGCCAACCTTGCGCTCGTATTCACGCCACGTCGCATCAAGCGCCTGAGAATAGCCATAAGCGGAACTTTGCCGTCCCATCGGAATAACACCCACCGCATAACGATGCGGCGTGCGCGCGTTACTGATAAATTTACTTTCCTGATAGATTGTAGCCATCTGCACGTGCACCGGCACGCCCCAACGCCGTTCCGCCGCTTGAAACGCCCGCAAATACTGCGGTCGTTCACGCACAATACTGCACGCATTATCAAGGTCGCGCGGCGGGCTGCCACTTCCACCACCACAGCCGGTCAAAACCACCAGAAGGCAAAGGTAAAGGATCCTGCTCATCCTGCTACTCGCTTTCATTATTTTGAGAACAATTTAGTCGATCCGGACGCAAAGGCAAAGCACTGTCGATGGCAATTTCGAAGTGCACCACTTTGACAACGAGCGCACGGTTCACCCGCTGCGTCCGATCACGGAGTGTTTGTTGAAAATTCCGCCTGTCGGATGGACAATTGTACCGATTTGGCGGTACTCACACGCACCAGGAGTTCGAAAACTATGCTTAAGTCACACGCCAAATTCCACCTCGGGCAAATTGTCCGTCACCGCAAGCACCCTTTTCGGGGTGTTGTGTTCGATGTTGATTCGATGTTCTCGAATACCGATGAATGGTACAATGCCATTCCCGAGGACAGCCGCCCCGCAAAAGAACAGCCATTCTATCACCTGTTGGCAGAAAACGATCAAAGCTATTATGTGGCGTATGTGTCGGAGCAAAACCTTGTTCAGGATAATTCCGGTGAACCGGTTGACCACCCCGATCTTGATGACCTGTTTGGCGAGTTCGAAAACGGCATCTATCCGCTTCACTTTCAATTGAACTAGTCCCGAGCAGCTCTTTGCGGTTACGCCGCCTCACTTCGCGAGGCGGCGTAACAGGGCAAGGCACCGCCTGACCCTGTCAAATATCGTCCTCAATAGCCCAGCGCGGCACCATCCTTGCGCGGGTCCGATGCCCCTTCCAGAATACCGGTTTCAGGATCAATCCGGATCGCCTGCGCACCGCCAATGGCAGTTGGTGGCAAGGTAACCTTGTGGCCCATATCACTTAATTCCTGCCAGACGCCTTGCGCGTATCCCCGCTCCAGCCGCAACTCGCCATCCCACGCAAAGGCGCGCGGGCTGTCTATGGCTGTTTGTGGGTCCATGCCGTAATCGGCAATATTGCTGACAAACCGTGCATGACCTGTGGCCTGGTACGGGCCGCCCATCACACCAAAGGGCATCAAGACGCGGCCATTCTGGCGCAACATGCCCGGAATGATCGTGTGCATGGGGCGCTTGTTCGCACCAAGCTCGTTCGCGTGGCCTTCGGTAAGGTTGAATCCGGCACCACGGCTGTGCAGCAGAATACCGAATTTATCGCTGGCAAGTCCCGACCCGAAATCATCAAAAATGGAATAAATCAGCGACACTGCCATCCGGTTCTTGTCAACGACCGTGATATAAATCGTTTCCTTGTGCACCGATTCCGACAGGGCCGTCGGAGAGCCCATTGCCTTTTTGGGATCAATAAGAGCCGCCAGTTTTGCCCCCAGTTCAGGGTCAAGCAGCCTGTTGGGATCCGGCATGTGGGCGGGATCAGCAAGAAACCGGTTGCGCGCATCATATGCCAGCTTTGTCGCTTCGGCCTCGATATGGGTGCGCAACGCTCCGAACGGGTCCATGCTCGCAACATCGAATTGCGCCACGATATCGGCCAACAACAAGGCTGCGGCCCCTTGGCCGTTGGGCGGATGCTCGACGACTTCCAGATCACGGTAGGGGCCGGAAATCGGCTCTTCCCAAGTGGATTCGACATTGGCCATATCATCAAGCGTGTGACAGCCCCCCGCAGCACGCAGACATGCAACGATATCCTCGGCAACCGGCCCTTTGTAGAACCCGTCACGCCCGTGAGCTGCAATCGCCTCAAGAGCCGCCACCTGCAAGGGTGCGCGGAACACCTGACCGGTTTGCGGTATCTCGCCGTTGACCAGAAAAAGCTCTTTTGCCTTGCCCTGAAGCCGCTCGGAAGCCTCGATCCAGTCGGACGCCACGCGCGGCGCAACCGGCACTCCTTCGCGGGCGTAACGAGTTGCAGGGGCAAGCAAATCGGGCATTCCAAGTGTACCGAACCGCTCGGATAATTTGCAAAACGCGTCGATGGCACCGGGCATTGTCACCGAGTGGGCCGACAGCGATGAGATCGTCTTGTGGCCTGCCGCACGCAATGCTGCCGCGTCCGAAGCGGCCGGTGCACGCCCCGAACCGTTAAGGGCCACGATATCCTCGCCCCCTGCCGGCTTGACCAGCACAAAGCAATCGCCACCAATCCCCGTCATCTGCGGTTCGCAAATGCCAAGCAGTACCGCGCCGGCAATCGCAGCATCCACTGCATTGCCACCGTTTTTGAGAATCTCGAGCGCCGTGGATGTCGCCAGAGGATGCGATGTCGCGCACATTCCGTTCGCAGCAAAGACCGCTGAACGGCCGGGTTGGTGAAAATCGCGCATGTGTCCTCCGAATATTGAATTCAATCAGCAAAGCCGAACCTGCACCCTTGATGACAGGCGCACAAGGGCTGGAGGCGGCGATACCGCACCACGTCAGCGGATTGAAGACAAAAATCCCGACACAGGGAAAACTGTAGACAGGAACAAAAGGGGGAAATCTGGATTTTCCTCGGCGCCGTGTACTGGGTGGGGGCAATAAAGACACGGCGCCGAGGGAAGCTATCTCAGCTACCCGACCTGAGTAATCGGCGTGCGTGTCAATAATTTGGTTCGAATGGGGCAATGTCGGGTTTGATTGGGGCAATGTTGCGGCGCACTGGATACGGCTCGAGCCATGATACTGACGGTCCCCGGTCATCACAGCCCCCGGTCATCACAAAGGGGAAAAGTCACACGCAAGAAAGCCCGGTCGCAAGACGACAGCGCAAGGCACTGTTCCAGTCGTGCGGGTTACAGCGGCAACGAAAAACTCAGCAAGTTCTTTTCGTTCACGCGGTCATAATACAGATCGCGGGTGAGTTCGTGGATCAAGAACCAACCGAACCCTCCTTCGGGCAGCATATCGAACTGATTTGTTGTCGGTGGCAGCACCCCCTCCGGAGCCGCCAGCGCGGGCATTGGCTTTCCCCCATCTTGCAGGCGACACTTCAGCACGCCGTCACAGACCCACACATCCAGCTGCACAAATCCGCCAGCCTGATTTTCATACGCATGTTCGACCACATTATTCAGCAATTCGCCCAGCACAATTTGAACGCGCCCCAAAGATTCACGCGACAAACGCTGCATCTCGTGCGAACCCGCCAACGCCACCAGTGTTTTGCGAACATCCAGCGGCGTACTATCCAGAATAAAGGTCACACGATCATCCACGCGCTGAACTTCGCCTGTTTCGGTTCTGTGCCCGTCATCGATGCCACCAGCACCGGTTATGGACCCAAAAGTTCTGGCGCGCTTCAGCGCCTTAAGCTGCATCACTATCGCTCGCAAGCGCATCACCGGCCGTAGCGAAAATAACAAAAACACGGTCCATACACGTCAACTGCATGACCTTGGCGACATTCGGGCTCAAGCCGGCCAATTCGAATTGCCGTTCCTTGCCAGCATATTTCATTGCTGC
>JBLHUT010000159.1:0-8484 GCA_047629975.1 Paracoccaceae bacterium | reverse complement strand
GGTGATCAAGGCGGATCTTGCTGCGGAAAATGTGGCGGCGGTTCAATCGGGTTGTGCCAATCTGGGGCGTCATATCGAGAACATAAAAAGCTTCGGCGTGCCGGTGATTGTTGCGATCAACCATTTCCACGGTGATACCGAGGCCGAAATCGCTGCTGTTCATAGCTTTGTCGCGGGGCAGGGCTCTGAGGCGATCTTGTGTAAACATTGGGCCAAGGGCTCTGAAGGGATAAAAGAGCTTGCGACGCGTGTTGCAGAAATCGCCGAAAGCGGCATTTCGCAGTTTGCGCCGCTTTATGCTGATGAGTTGAGCTTGATGGACAAGATCGAAACTGTCGCAAAGCGGATTTACCGCGCAGACGAGGTTGTGGCTGACAAAAAGATTCGCGACCAACTCAAGCAATGGGAAGATGCCGGTTACGGGCATTTGCCGGTCTGTATGGCCAAGACACAGTACAGTTTCTCAAGCGATCCGAGCCTGCGCGGGGCGCCGGTTGGCCATTCTTTACCGATCCGCGAAGTACGGCTATCGGCGGGGGCGGGTTTCGTGGTTGTTGTGTGTGGCGAGATCATGACAATGCCCGGATTGCCGCGGGTTCCTTCGGCTGAGGCGATCATGTTGAATGATGCAGGCCAGATCGAGGGCTTGTTCTGATCCTGACGGCTTAAGGGAACAGGGCGGCGCCGGGGACTTTCGCGGGGCCGCACACAAAAGAACTGGAAAAGTGATATGACAGCAAAAATTATAGACGGCAAAGCCTTTGCCGCGGATGTCCGGGCGCAGGTGGGCTCACATGTTGCGCGGCTAAAGGCGGAGCATGGCCTTGTGCCGGGTCTGGCCGTGGTTCTGGTGGGCGAGGATCCCGCCAGTCAGGTCTATGTCCGCTCGAAGGGGAAAATGACGCTCGAGGTGGGCATGAAGTCGGTGGAGCACCGGCTGGATGTGCAAACCTCCGAGGCGGATTTGCTTGCGGTCATCGAGGCATTGAACGCGGATGAAACGATCCACGGTATTCTGGTTCAACTGCCCCTACCCAAGCATTTGAACGAAGATCTGGTCATTGGGTCGATTGATCCGGCAAAGGATGTTGACGGGTTCCATATTTCCAATGTCGGGCTGTTGGCCACAGGACAAAAAAGCATGGTCCCATGCACGCCTTTGGGGTGTCTGATGATGTTGCGCGCGGTTCATGGGAGCCTTTCAGGGCTGGATGCGGTTGTTATCGGACGCAGCAATATTGTCGGCAAACCCATGGCGCAGTTGCTGCTGGGCGACAGTTGCACAGTGACGATTGCCCACAGCCGCACCAGGGACCTGGCTGATGTGGTGCGGCGCGCCGATATCGTGGTGGCTGCAGTCGGGCGGCCCGAAATGGTGCCGGGTGACTGGATCAAACCGGGGGCGACGGTGATTGATGTGGGCATCAACCGCGTTGCCAACGGCGAGAAAACACGGCTGGTGGGGGATGTCGATTATGACAGCTGCGCGGCTGTTGCAGGTGCGATCACACCTGTTCCGGGTGGGGTTGGTCCGATGACAATCGCGTGTCTGCTGGCCAATACCGTGACCGCGTGTTGTCGGGCAAACGGCTTGCAGGAACCTGAGGGGCTGACGGCGTAAACTGCTTTGTCAGGATGCCGCGGTTCGGTGCAAAAGAGGCCGCCACATCTGTTGTGGGGGTCTCGCCGGCGGCCGGTTGCGCGCACCTTGACCGATTGCCGTCATCTGGGCGGTCGCTTTTCATTTGCTGATTCTACAAAGAGATCATATTCTCTTGAATAAATAATTATTCCACTCATGCAACATTCGTTGATCCGGGAGAGAGCGATGTTAAGCAGCTATCCAACAGTGATTTCCGGCCCCCCAAAGCCAAGCCGGATCATCGAGCCTGCGGTTTTTTCGCTACCACGCGGGATGGAACGCTATGTCGTCGAGGGATGCGGTGCCATTTTGCTTTCGGTTGAGCCGGGCGATACTCTGAGTGTCACCAATGATGAGGGCGGCCAGCCATGCGAGATCGTGGCCGCTGATGAGGCTGGCGTGATTGACACGGCCATAATCGGAGAGGCGCCCAACGCGGATGCGGCGGGCCTGAAAGCGCTGCTAGGCAGTGCAGAAAAGTCGTTGCGCGGGCTGCGGATGGGCCTTGAGGCGCGTGGCCTTGACCTTGCTCAGGCACGTGCGGTGCGGTTCTTTGACTCCGCAACCCCTGCCAAAACCTCGCAAAGCTTCACGATCACCCGAAGCGGGATCGTGATTGTCGCAGCCCCCGGTGGCGTCATGGATTTCGAGGCCCAGAATACCGCCACGCCGTTGACGGTGATGCTCAAGCGTTCTGTCCTCAAACACCACACGCGGTTCGCCTTGCCAGACCCGTTGGCCGACCCGATGCAGGATATCCGGGTGCATACACGAACCGCCGAGGCTTTTTTTGTAAAAGCCGGTGATTATATCCAGATCCTTGATGTGGATGGTCGGCAATGTACCGATTTTGAATGCTTTTCGGCGCGCAAACTCGACAAAGGCATCGAGCACGCTCTGGATGTTACAACCACACGCACTTTGATGGGGCATTCTTACCCGATGCCGGGATTGCATGCGAAATACTACGATCAGGAGATGTTACCGCTGGTCGAGGTTGTACAGGACACTTGCGGGCGACACGATGCGTTCGCCATGGCATGCTCGTCGAAGTATTACGATGATATCGGCTATCCGGGGCATGTGAACTGCTCTGACAATTTCAACACGGCATTGTCGCGTTTCAATGTGTCGGGGCGTCCGGGTTGGATGGCGATCAATTTCTTTTTCAATACAAGCATCGATGACCACGGTGTGATGTATGCGGATGAACCCTGGTCACGGCCGGGTGACTATGTGCTGTTGCGCGCGCTCACGGATATTGTGTGCGTTTCCTCGGCCTGTCCTGATGACACCACTGCCGCAAATGGCTGGAATCCCACGGATATCCACGTTCGCACCTATTCGGGCAAAGAAACCTTTCAACGCTCCGTTGCTTACCGGACAACACCAGATGCGGAATTCAAGATGACCAAACAAACCGGCTTTCATGACAGCTTTGCCAAGCACACTCGCAACTTTATCGAGTATAACGGCTATTGGCTTGCCAGTTGTTTTGCTGAAAGCGGCCCGATCAAGGAGTATTGGGCCTGTCGCGAAAAAGCGGTGATCATGGATCTGTCGCCGCTGCGCAAATTCGAGATTACAGGACCGGACGCCGAGGCGCTGTGCCAGTATGTCTTTACCCGCAACATGAAAACGCTGGCCGTGGGCGGGGTCGTTTATACGGCCATGTGTTACGAGCATGGTGGAATGATCGACGATGGAACCGTTTTCCGGCTTGGCAAGGACAACTTCCGCTGGATTGGTGGCTCCGACTACGGGGGCGAATGGATACGCGAACAGGCTGAAAAACTTGGGCTCAAGGCGATGGTGCGCTCTTCGACAGACCAGTTGCACAACGTCGCCGTACAAGGGCCATCCTCGCGCGATCTGTTGCGCGAGCTGGTGTGGACGGCTCCGCACAATCCCGAGTTCGACCAGTTGGGCTGGTTCCGGTTCACGCCCGCGCGGCTGCGCAATGAAAGTGGCACACCGTTTGTTATCTCGCGCACCGGATATACCGGCGAATTGGGCTATGAGGTCATGTGCCATCCCAAAGATTGCGCCGAAATCTTCGATGCCATCTGGGAGGTAGGCAAGCCTTTCGGGTTGGAGCCGATGGGCCTTGAGGCGCTGGATATGGTGCGTATCGAGGCTGGTTTGATCTTTGCGGGCTATGACTTTTCGGATCAGACCGATCCGTTTGAGGCGGGCATCGGGTTTACCGTGCCACTCAAGTCGAAAACAGATGATTTTATCGGGCGTGATGCCCTGATCCGGCGCAAGGAGCACCCCTCGCGCAAGCTTGTGGGGCTGGACATCGACAGCAATGTCGACGTGGCGCATGGCGATTGCATTCACATCGGGCGGCCACAGATCGGCGAGGTCACATCGTCGATGCGATCACCGTTGTTGGGTAAGAACATTGCACTTGCGCGCGTCGATGTGGCCCATGCGGCGGTCGGCACAAAGCTTGAGGTTGGCAAACTGGACGGCCATCAAAAGCGCCTTCCCGCCGAAATCGTGCCCTTTGCCCATTACGATCCCAAGAAAGAACGCCCACGCTCGTGACAGGTGCGCGCAGATGCGGGGCGGCATTTGATTGCCGTGCCGCGTCTGCGCCTGATCCGGCGTTACCCTGTGCTGTCTGCCAACCACTTTTCCGCAGCTTTGGCTTGGTCAAAGGGAAATGCCTTTATTGCGATCCCCGGAAAAAGAGCGCCCTCGACGGCGGCGGCTGATCGTATCCAGCTTGTATCACACAGCACCGCACATTTATCGAATTTCCCGAGCAACCCGAAAAGCTTTGGCAGGCGGCTGAATTCCACGCCAATCGCACCGAATGTCGGCAGGGCGAAATCGGAAATTTCATAGAGCATCCGGCCGTTGGTGACCCCGGCGGATTTCTCGATCAACGCGTCGAGCGCGGCCTCCATCGTGGCCGCGTCAATGCTCCCTTGAAGAGAGATATCCAAGCGGTTCTCTGACGGTTTGGTAATCTTGAACATATTGGCACCATCCTGTTTGACAGGCCAATTATTGCACAGCGCGGGCAGGATTTCGTTGATTTCAATCAATCAGGCGTCTGGTTGCGGTTCGGTACGGTACGGTACGGGGCGGGCCGGGGCGGAAGTTTTGACACGACCTGTTCCGGAGTGGTGCAGTCCGCTCCGGAACAGGTCGCGTGCTAGTTTTGCAGATAGACGTCCAGACTGTCGTCCAGTGCATCTTTCCACGGTGTGTGGTGAACAGGGGCCATGGTGCCGGTGATGACGGATTTATAGGAATTATCGCGGAACGTCATGATGCCCTGCTTTTTGTGGCCCTTCCATGCTTTGAAGGCCGCACATGCGCCTTCCACATCAAAGCTGGGGTAATCTGTTTCGGCTACCAGCTCTTTGATGTAATCACCCTGATACCAGATCGCGTCATAATCATCCGTGCCGGCGTCCTCTCGGGCGATGCGGTCGTCGATATCGGCGCGCATGGCGGTTTGGTCAGGCATTGCGATACGCCCCATGATAACATCGCGCGCCCACCATGCCTGGGCGTCGAACATGTTGAACGTGAACCATTGATCCTGCATGCCCAGATAGAAAAGAGCCGGATTGCCCACAAAGGCGACCCCTTTGTACAGATCGGTCGTCGCAAGCCGGTTGGCCGTTTTCAGACGCAACTCTTCAGCCATGAAGGAGAAATGGTGTTGATAACCGGTGCACAGGATGATCGCGTCCACATCCTTTGTCGTGCCGTCCTTGAAATGGGCGGTCTTGCCCACAACCTTGGTCAGCAATGGCACTTCGGCCCAATTGTCGGGCCAGTCATAGCCCATGGCGGCTGTCCGGTGACTGACGGTGATTGTGCGCGCGCCGTATTTCCAGCATTGCGAGCCGATATCCTCGGCGGAATATGACGTGCCGACGATCAGGATATCCTGATCCTTGAATTCAAGCGCATCGCGGAAATCATGCGCATGCAACACGCGCCCCTTGAAGCTGTCAAAGCCTTCGAATTGCGGCACATTGGGGGTCGAGAAATGACCGGATGCACAGATCACGTGATCGAACTCTTCGGTGTATTCATGATCGTTGGGCAGGTCCTTGACAGTGACAAGGAACTTCCCGTTGGCAAAGTCAACGCGCCGCACGGCTGTCTCGAAGCGGATCCAGTCACGCACGCCTGCTTTGTTGACGCGGCCCTCGATGTAATCGAACAACACCGCGCGGGGCGGATAGGACGCGATCTGTTTGCCGAAATGCTCCTCAAAGGAATAATCGGCGAATTCCAACCCTTCCTTCGGGCCGTTCGACCAAAGATAGCGGTACATCGAGCCATGAACCGGTTCGCCGTACTGATCAAGACCGGTGCGCCACGTGTAATTCCACAGCCCGCCCCAGTTCGCCTGTTTTTCGAAGCAGACGATCTGGGGGATATCGGCCCCTTTTTCGCCGGCCGATTGAAACGCCCTGAGTTGCGCAAGTCCGGAGGGGCCAGCCCCGATTACAGCGACGCGTTTTGTCATGATCTTTTTCCTTTCTTCGAAAGGACCACAGCAGGGCGGCCTGCTGTGGCCAGTTAAGTGAGAGCGGGTCCTGTGCGGCAGGTTGACCGGATCAGATATCCAGTGTGTTCTCTTTTTCCCAGGCCGAGAAATGCGAGGTGAAATCATTCCACTCCTGCATCTTCATTTTGATGAAGGAGTTCGAGAATTCCTCGCCCATCATCGCCTTGAGGCTCTTGTCCTTGTCATATTCGCGCAGCGCATCCAGCATGTTGAGCGGCAGTTTGGGCGCCCCGCGTACTTTGTGCCCCTCGGCATACATGTCGATATCATAGCGTTTGCCGGGGTCTGATTTGCAGCGGATACCGTCAAGCCCGGCTGCGATGATGACCGCCTGAAGCAGATAAGGGTTCACGGCCCCGTCGGGCAGGCGCAATTCGAACCGGCCCGGGCCCGGTACGCGCACCATGTGGGTACGGTTGTTGCCGGTCCATGTGACCGTGTTGGGCGCCCAGGTGGCACCGGACATCGTGCGCGGGGCGTTGATCCGTTTATAGCTGTTGACCGTCGGGTTTGTGATCGCGGCCAGCGCAGAGGCGTGCTTCATGATGCCGCCCAGAAAATACGCGCCCTGTTCGGACAGGCCCAGTTCGGCGGTCTGGCTGTCGCCCTTGGCCCCGGCAAAGACGTTGACCTTTGCCTGATCACCCGGTGCGTCCCAGACCGAAATATGCGCGTGGCAGCCGTTGCCGGTCAGCCCCTCGATTGGCTTGGGCATGAATGTTGCGCGAAAGCCGTGCTTTTCGGCGACGCTTTTGGTCATGAATTTGAAAAAGCTGTGCTTGTCGGCTGTGGCAAGCGCGTCGTCGAACTCCCAGTTCATCTCGAACTGGCCATTCGCGTCCTCGTGGTCGTTCTGATAGGCGCCCCAGCCCATTTCGAGCATATAATCGCAAATCTCGCGCACGACTTCATAGCGACGCATCACGGCCTGTTGGTCATAGCAGGGTTTGGCGGCAGTATCGAAGGGGTCGGAAATCTGGTCGCCCTCGGGGGTCAGCAAGAAGAACTCGGCCTCGATCCCGGTTTTCACGTGCAACCCCTCGGAGGCTGCATCGGCAATCAGGCGGCGCAGCACGTTGCGCGGAGCTTGGGCGACATCCTCGCCCTCCATCACGCAGTTCGCAGGCACCCATGCGACCTCGGGTTTCCACGGTAACTGGATCGCGGCATCGGCATCGGGCACGGCCAGCATGTCGGGATGTGCCGGTGTCAGGTCAAGCCATGTGGCAAAGCCCGCAAATCCGGCGCCGTCTTGCTGCATCCCTGCAATGGCCTGTGCGGGAACCAGCTTTGCGCGCTGCCCTCCGAACAGGTCGGTATAGGACACCATGAAGTATTTGATGTTATTTTCTTTTGCGAAAGCGGCCAGATCTCGGGGCATGTACGTCTTTCCTTGTGCTTGTCGGTTTCAAAAAAAGGGGTGCCCCTTTGCAAGGGCACCCTTTCCAGATCAGTATTCGGTACCCTTTTTGCCGGGGTACCAATCCGTGCCGGCCAGTGGAATGCGCGCCATTGCGGCCGCCTCCATGGTCAGGGCACATAAGTCTTCGGGCTCGAGGTTGTGCAGGTGGCTTTTGCCACAGGCACGCGCGATCGTCTGCGCCTCAAGTGTCATCACCTTGAGGAAGTTTTTCAGGCGTCGCCCCCCCTCGACCGGATCAAAGCGGGCCATCAACTCGGGGTCCTGCGTGGTGATACCAGCCGGATCGCGCCCTTCGTGCCAGTCGTCATAGGCCCCCGCCGTGGTGCCAAGCGCGTTGTACTCTGCCTCCCAGCGCGGGTCGTTATCGCCAAGAGCAATCAGCGCGGCCGTACCTATGGCCACGGCATCAGCCCCCAGTGCCATGGCTTTGGCCACATCCGCTCCGCCCCGTATCCCGCCCGAGACGATCAACTGGACCTCGCGGTGCATATCCATATCCTGAAGCGCGCGCACAGCTTCGCGGATGCACGCAAGGATCGGCTGGCCCACATGTTCGATAAACACATCCTGAGTGGCTGCTGTGCCGCCCTGCATTCCGTCCAGAACCACAACATCGGCCCCTGCCTTTACGGCCAGAGTGGTGTCGAAATAGGGCCGTGCGCCGCCGATCTTGATGTAGATCGGTTTTTCCCAATTGGTGATTTCGCGCAGTTCGAGGATCTTGATCTCAAGATCGTCGGGTCCTGTCCAGTCGGGATGACGACAGGCCGAACGCTGGTCAATGCCTTTAGGAAGGTTGCGCATCATGGCCACGCGGTCGCTTATCTTTTGACCCAGCAGCATGCCGCCGCCACCCCGCGTGGCACCCTGACC
>JBLHUT010000158.1:0-8517 GCA_047629975.1 Paracoccaceae bacterium | reverse complement strand
TGGAATGGCTGCGCATATCGGTGATCCGGCTGTGCGCAATCTGGGCACAATCGGCGGCAGCGTTGCCAACAACGACCCTTCTGCGTGCTATCCGGCAGCCGTGCTGGGGACCGGGGCCACGATCCTGACCAATGCGCGTGAAATTCCGGCGGACGACTATTTTCAGGGGATGTTCGAGACGGCCCTCGACGAGGGCGAGATTATCACCGAAGTGCGCCTGCCTATTCCGCTGGTTTCGAACTATCAGAAGTTTGTGCAGCCTGCGTCACGGTTCGCTCTGGTCGGCGTGTTTGTCGCAAAATATGCCGACGGTGTGCGGGTTGCTGTGACAGGCGCCTCTGAAGAGGGCGTGTTCCGCTGGACGCAGGCCGAGGCCGTGTTGTCGGCGGATTTCACGGCAGCAGCGATTGACGGCCTTTCGATAGCTGCTGACGGGATGATCGGCGATCTGCACGGCACGCCCGCCTACCGTGCGCATCTTGTGAAGATCATGACAGCCCGCGCGGTGACCGCTGCAAGCTGATGATACCGGTTTCAGGTGCCTTGTTGCGGGGCAGGGTCTGCTTTTAACTGCGTTTTTTGACCCGCAGCGTGGGGTCGGCACGTGTCGGGTCCTCTGGCCACGGATGGCGGGGATAGCGTCCGCGCATGTCCTTGCGAACGTCCGCGTACGAGCTTGCCCAGAAGCCGGGCAGGTCCATCGTTGTTTGCAGGGGCCGTCCGGCGGGTGACAACAGTGTGACGCGCAGCGGTCGCCGGGCAGGGCCGACTGTCGGGTGCACGGTGACGCCGAACATTTCTTGAATGCGCAAACTGACCTCGGGGTGGTCGCCAGCATAATCAATGGCAATCTTGCGATCCATCGGGGTCGTGAAATGGCTGGGCACCTGCGCGTCAAGCGCCTGAAGGGCGGCCCAACCGATGTGCATCCGGAGCGGCTCCAGCAGATCGAGCGCGCGGATATTCTCGGCGGTGCGCACCCCGTCAAGATAAGGGAGCAGCCACGTCTGTGCGGTGTCAATCAGGGCTGTGTCCGACAGGTCGGCGATGTCTCCGCCCGTTTCGTGAAAAAGCAGCCCACGGGCCTGAAGCCTGCGGGCGGCATCGCTCCACGGCAGGCCCAACTGGCGTACACCGTCAAGTGCAGCACGCGCCAGCACCGTGTCAGGAGCATCGCGCCAGACCTGATCGCGCAGGACAAGTGCGCCGAACATCTCTTGGTCACGGGCCAGCACCTTGCGCTCGCGGCGCGACCAAAGAGCGGTTTTATGCCAGATTATCCGGTCCTCGAACAGGCGGCGCAAGGCGCTGTCGCTCAGGGGGGCGGCAAGGCGAATGCGTGCCTCTGTCGGGTCGCCGTCGGCATCCAGCACCACCAAAAGGCGGGTTTGTGCCAAACTATCGGCGGCGTCCATGACCGCGCCTTTGCCACCCGATAACAACCAGCGCGGCGGATCACCGGGGCGCTTCAGTCCGATCCGGTCGGGAAACGCAAGAGCTGCGGCTTCGGCAAAGGGCAACGCGGGGCAGGGCGGTGCCAGCTTTGCCAGCCGTTTGCTCTCGCGTCGGATCTGGTCGATTGCGGCACGGTTTTCAGGCCGCACAGGTCCATGCACGATGACCTCTATGCGGGGGTGCAGATCGCAGCCTGCACCGCGCAGGGGGTCACGTTCGGTCAGCATCGCAGCCAAAGGAGCTGCGTCCTTACCGGCACGCAGCAGCATGTGGCCAAGGCGTGGATGCAGGGGCAGTCTGGCAACGGCACGTCCGTGCGGGGTCAGCCGGTTCTTTGCGTCCAGCGCGCCCAACCCTTGCAACAGCTCCCGCGCCTCGCGCATTGCGCCCACTGGCGGCGGGGTCAGAAACGGCAGGCTGTCGCCCCCCCAAAGCGCCAGTTCCAGCGCCAGCCCCGTCAGGTCTGCGGCCTCGATTTCGGCGGGGGGAAAGGCGGCCAGCGCGCCGTCTTCGCCCTTTGTCCAGAGTTTGAAGCACACGCCGGGGGCCAACCGCCCCGCGCGACCGGCCCGCTGTCTGGCCTCGGCCTGGGTGACACGTTCTGTGACCAGTTTCGACATGCCCGATCCGGGATCAAACCGTGCGCGGCGCGCCAGACCCGCGTCAACCACTGCGGTAATCCCCTCGATTGTCAGCGATGTTTCCGCGATCGAAGTGGCCAGCACGACCTTGCGTCCTGCACCGGGTGGTGCAATCGCGGCTTGTTGCTGCGCAAATGGCATCGCCCCGAAAAGCGGATGAACGGCGATTGCAGGATCGATCAGGCTGGTCAAGGCCCGCTCCACCCGCCTGATTTCGCCCTCTCCGGGCAAGAACACCAGAACAGAGCCGGAAGTCTGCGTCAGCGCCTGCACGGTCAGCGCCGCGACGTCCGCCTCAAGCCGCGCGGTTCGGGCGCGCGGACGGTCCAGATATTGTACGTCGACCGGAAAGCTGCGCCCTTGAGACGTGATCACCGGCGCGCCGCCCATCAACGCGGCGACCGGTTCTGCCTCCAGTGTGGCAGACATCACAACCAGCAAAAGATCCTCGCGCAGGGCGGCACGCACCTCCAGGCACAAGGCCAGCCCGAGATCGCCGTTCAGCGAGCGCTCGTGAAATTCGTCGAAAATAACTGCGCTGATCCCACGCAATTCCGGGTCACTTTGCAGACGCCGTGTCAGGATCCCTTCGGTGACAACCTCGATGCGGGTGCGCGCCGAGACCTTTGCTGCGCCCTTTATCCTGTAACCGACCTGCTCGCCGACAGGTTCACCCAACAGTGCGGCCATGCGCTCTGCGGCAGAGCGGGCGGCCAACCGGCGTGGCTCAAGCATCATGATGACACCGTCCCCCGCAAGGGCGCGCAACATCGCCAAAGGGACCAGCGTGGTCTTTCCCGCACCGGGGGGCGCTTGTAAAACCACTTGGCCCTGATCGCGCAAGGCGGCCAACACGTCGTCCAGTACAGCAGTGATCGGCAAGCCGCTCATGAAAGCCTTTCCAAGGTAAACGTGTGCTTTTGCGGGGTCACGTCATTGTGGCCGGTGGTGCGCGGCAAAACCTGTTTTTAAACGGTGCCATCCGGTGGGCAAATCAGGAACGCCCGAAAATCGTTGACATTGGTGAGCGTCGGGCCGGTGATGACCTGCGCGTCGATCGTGGCAAAAAACCCGTGACTGTCATTTGCCGCAAGCGCGGCTTGCGGTGCATATCCGGCCGCTTTTGCGCGCGCGATTGTGTCGGGTCCGATCACAGCGCCCGCAACCTCGGCGGCACCGTCCACGCCGTCGGTGTCACACGCCAGCGCCCATATCCCGGCGGCACCGTTCAGCTCGATGGCTGCCGCAAGCATGGTTTCGGCATTGGGGCCACCCGATCCGTCACCGCGACGGGTCACCGTGCATTCGCCCCCCGACAACAGCAGGATCGGCGCATCTGTCGGGGCCATCGCGCGTTGCAGATCGCGTGCCATTCGCGCTTGTGCCGCGCCCAGATCGCGGGCCTCGCCCTCAAGAGCGTCACCGATGATCCGTGCGTCAATTCCGGCGGCGCGGGCTTGTGCTGCGGCGGCCTCCAATGACTGGATCGGGGCGGCGATGATCTGGTTCTCGACCCGTGACAGACGCGGGTCATCCGGAGCGATCACGCTGCTTTCGCGCGCCAGTGCGGCTGTAACCGACGGAGCGACGGAAATGTTCCAGCGTTGCAAAAGAGCTTTTGCATCGCTGACATTGGTTGTGTCACCAACCGTCGGACCACTTGCGATAAAGGCAAGGTCGTCGCCGGGCACATCCGAAATAACCAGTGCGCACATTCGCGCCGGAAAGGCCGCCGCGGCCAGTTGTCCGCCCTTCACGCGGCTAAGATGCTTGCGCATCACATTCATCTGGTCAATCGGCGCACCGCAAGCAAGCAGGGCTGCGTTGACCGCCTGTTTTTCCTCAAGTGTTATCCCCGCAACAGGGGCGCACAGCAGCGCGGACCCACCGCCGGAAATCAGGGCCAACACAAAATCGTCCTCGCCCAGACCCGCCAGCAGCGCCAGCATGCGCGTTGTGGCCGTGACACCGGCACTATCGGGGACAGGATGGGCGGCCTCGACAATTTCGATGCCCTGACACGGGCGGGCATAGCCGTAGCGCGTGATCACAAGACCTTCACAAGGACCCCAAGCCGCCTCCACCGCTTCGGCCATTCGGGCCGATGCCTTGCCTGCGCCGATAACGACAACGCGCCCTGCGGGTTTGGGCGGAAGCGCGTCGGGCACGCGCAAAATGGGGTCGGCCACTTTGACAGCCGTAGCAAAAAGGTCTGTCAGGAACGCAGAGGGATCAGCAGGGCAAGGCATCCGGTCTAACCCAATAATGCGGCGCGCGATTGCAGCACCTCGATCGGGACGATTTCCAGCGCCTTTTTATGCGTGGCAGCAAGATTGACTTGCGGGGCGACGCCTTCGTCATGGGCCTGCAAAAAGCGGCTGGCGCACAAGCACCAGCTGTCGCCGGGGACAAGGCCGGGGAAATGGAATTCGGGACGCGGTGTTGACAGATCGTTGCCAAGATATTTCGAATAGGCCAGAAATTCGGCCGTCATGACGGCACAGACCGTGTGACTGCCGGCATCCGCCGCGCAGGTGTCGCAGGCTCCGTTGCGGAAAAAACCGGTGACCGGATCGAGAGAGCAAGGCAACAAAGTGGTGCCAAGCACATTCAATGAGGGGTCTTTTTCCATGGATCGCACTCCGTGTTTTATGATGTGTGCAGGATAGTGAGGCCGCGGCCAAGGTCCACCCTGAATGCAGGTTTCTTGCGGATAGATTTTCGCCTGTGTCTGTCGTGGTTTCAACCACGCTGTTGGGTGTCGTGGTTTCAACCACGCTGTTGGGTGTCGTGGTTTCAACCACGCTGTTGAATATCATGGGTGGAACCGCCTGCTGGTATCGTGGGCGGGTTTTGCATCGGGGTGTTGGACGTGGTGATTGGCAGGGTCTGTTACCTGAACCTATCTGCCAGACGCTGCAGGGCTGAACGGGTGTCGGGTATCTTGAGGGCGGCGGTGTTTACCGGTGTTTCGGGGCCAACGGGTTGCACTTTGGGGGCCGGGCCGGCGGTGACGTCGGGCGGGGGCGTGCGGGTCGATGACGTCTGGCGGGCCTTTGGTTTTGGGCCCTTGCCTTGTTTTTCAGGTCGGGTAGGGGTCATCCGCAGCCCTATTTTGTTTAGAAAACGAGCCGTCTCACCGCGGGCCAGATCAGCGACACCGTC
Organism: Paracoccaceae bacterium; assembly: GCA_047629975.1. GTDB lineage: Bacteria > Pseudomonadota > Alphaproteobacteria > Rhodobacterales > Rhodobacteraceae > JBLHUT01. The sequence goes on along the minus strand of JBLHUT010000158.1, from coordinate 3,256 downwards.
ACTGATCCCACGCATTAGATCATCCATCCACTCTGCATCTGCTTTGGAGAAATTGCTGAGCACAAAGCCGGACACCGCGTCCTTGTGGCCTGGATGGCCGATGCCCAACCGGACACGACCGTACCCTTCGGTGATGTGGGCGTGCATCGAGCGCAGGCCGTTGTGTCCGGCATGGCCGCCGCCTTGTTTGACGCGGATTTTTCCGGGGGCAAGGTCGAGTTCATCGTGAAAGACCATCACATCGGTGGGGGTGAGCTTGAAAAACCGCATCGCCTCGCCGACGGATTGACCGGACAGGTTCATGAAGGTTGCGGGCTTGAGCAGGATGATTTTCTCGTCACCCAGCGCGCCCTCGCTGACCAGCCCCTGAAAACGGGCGCGCCACGGGGAAAACCCGTGGTCATCAGCAATCCTGTCCACGGCCATGAAGCCGATGTTATGCCTGTTTAGAGCATATTTCGTGCCGGGGTTGCCCAAGCCAACAAAGAGTTTCAATGGATGCGATCCTCGTGCCAGTTATCTGCCTGCGTGTCCCCTGAATGCCAGTCCGGAGCCTGTTTGCCAAGGTTCAAACGGGGCATCGGGACGGCACGTTCGCGGGTGTTCCCCGCAAAGACCTCAATGGAGCAATCAGATTGTGCGGTGCGACGGGTGCACAGGAGCGGGGATATCGCAGGTCTGTGTTGTGTGAAACGAAAAGGCACTCCCGAAGGAGTGCCTGATACATTGTTTTGCCAAGAAGGGCGCCGAAAAGGATTACTCCTCTGTGGTGGCTTCTTCTTCTTCCTCGTCATCACCACCACCCGAAGAGCGCAGGCCAGAGGGAGCCGAGATATTGGCAATCACGAAATCGCGGTCGATTGTCGGAACAGCACCGGCAGGAAGCGTAATGTCAGAGATCGTAGCCGTGTCGCCGACATCCATGCTGGAAACATCCAGAATGATCTTTTCAGGAATGTCGCCCGCAGTTACGGTCAGTTCAACTTCGTTGCGAACAGCTGTCAAAACGCCGCCACGCTTGAGACCGGGCGATGCTTCCTCGCCGACGAACTCGACGGGGATGAACAATTTGACCTTGGACGTCCGGCGCAGACGCATGAGGTCCACGTGGGTCGGAAGGTCCTTGACCACGTGACGCTGGACGCCGCGACAGATGACGCGCACGTCGTCGTGGCCTTCGATCTGCAGGTTGAACAGCGTCGACAGGAAACGGCCTGCCTTGAGGCGCTTCATCAATACGTTGAAGGGGATGTTGATCGCGATCGGGTCAGTGCCGCCGCCATAAACAACACCCGGTACCAGCCCGTCACGACGAGCTTGGCGGGCGGCCCCCTTGCCTGTCCCCGCGCGAACCGTAGCGTTCAGATCCGGAATTGATCCAGCCATTGGTATTCTCCTGATAAGAGGGCCTCCTCCAAGGGTGCAGGCCCGTGTGAAACCGCGCCTATAAAGGAGGAGCAGGGATTTGAAAAGGACCAAGTTGCCCGGAGGAGGCCCATTGGACCCAAGTATCAGGCGGCGTGTGTGTGATTTCGGTGTCCTCCCGCCCGGCTGACGCCCGTTGGGCACGGCAGCTAGGCAAGCCCGCCTGTGGGCAGCAGTCTGATGGCGGGCTGTAGGACACGAGAGGTCCGGACATCGTTTGGTGGGCGAGATGGGCGGTGCAATTCTGTGCCTGCCTGCCTGCCTGCCTGCGTGTCGTGTTGCGCTTGCCCGGCAAGAGTGTCCGTGGCATGGAAACACGATGTCGGTTCTTGCATCCCTTCGCCTGTCACGGGCTCCTGCTGCTGCTTTTGTCGTTCTGGGTCTGCACTGGGGGGCGTTTGCGGCTTATGTCCCACAGATCAAATCGAAGATCGGTGCGAGTGATGCCTTGTTCGGCACGCTCCTTCTTGGCTCTGCCATCGGGTTGATGAGCGCAATGTGGCTCGCCCCCAGAGTTGATCGCTGGCTTGGTGCGCGCGGTCTGGCACTGGCGACGGCGATGTTCTCGGCAACCTTTTTGTTGCTTGCCCTCGCCAGCGGACCGGTCAGTTTTGCACTGGCCATGGTGGCGGTTGGTTGTGCCTCCGGGTTGGCCGATGTGGTGATGAATGCACGCGTGAGCGAGTTGGAGGCGCAGCACCGGCGAAGCCTGATGAACGTCAATCACGCCATGTTTTCGGTGGCCTATGCCATCATCGCGATAAGTTGCGGCGTCGCCAGAGAGTGGGATGTTTCGGCATTTTCAATGTTTGCAGCGATCGGTCTGGTCGTCCTTTGGCTCACGACCCTGATGACGCAGGCGCCGGCCGCACAGCCGGACCATGACGTCGGACGCGCGGCGTCGGGCTATCCGCTCGGGCCGATCGTGCTGTGTGGTGTGGTCGTTTTGATCGCCTTTATGGCGGAGGCCGCTGTCGAGACGTGGTCGGCGCTTTATATCGAACGCAGCCTGTTGGGAGGGGCCGCGGAGGGGGCACTGGGGCCTGCGATGTTGGGGGCAACAATGGCAGTTGGCCGGTTCGCGGGGCAGGCGCTGACCGATATGATCAAGGAGACAAGCCTGCTGGTGCTGGCGGCTGTTCTGGCGGCAGGCGGCCTTGTTGTAGCCGCGCTTGCGGGGCAGCCGGCTGTTGCCTATGCGGGGTTTGGCATCTTCGGACTTGGCGTGTCGGTCATTGCTCCCATGGGGCTTGCGCTGGTGGGGCAGCTTGTGTCACCGGCGCGCAGAACGCAGGCGATTTCACGTGTGGCGGTTATCGGTTTCTCCGGCTTTTTTCTGGCGCCTGTTGCGATGGGGGTGATCTCGGAGGTCTTGGGCCTGCGTGTGGCGTTTTTGGCCGTCGCGCTGATGTTGTCACCTGTGCCTGTGCTGGCGGTCTTGCTTGCCAGACGCCACCGGACATCGCGGGAAGCTGTGTAGGGCTGGATAAATTCAGGGCCCTTCGTTTGGCAAACGAAAGGCCCTGATTGTAAAAATGTTCGACAAAGACTGCCGGGCCTAGTTTTCCCGGCCTAGTTTTGGCGCCAGCGCCCTTCGAAATCTTCGGGGATCAGCAGGATATCGCGGTCTAGTGTTCTGACATCACGGCGGCCACACAAGGCCATCGTCAGATCAAGCTCTTTATGAATGGTATCCAGAGCAGCTGTCACGCCAGCCTGACCCATCGCACCCAGCCCGTAAACATAGGCGCGCCCGATATAAGTGCCTTTTGCCCCCATCGCGAGGGCCTTGAGCACGTCCTGACCCGACCGGATGCCGCTGTCCATGTGG
>JBLHUT010000157.1:0-8527 GCA_047629975.1 Paracoccaceae bacterium | reverse complement strand
TCCGATTGACGAGATCGGCCTTGATATCCGGGTCGAGGACCGCACCGGAGACACCTCTGCCACACGCAAGAAGCACCAACGCGCCGACCCACCACACATCCTTTTGACCACGCCCGAAAGCCTTGCGTTGCTGACCTCTTACGAGGATGCACCGCGCATGTTCAAAGGTGTCCAACGGGTCATTATCGACGAAATCCACGCCCTGAGCGGCGCGTCGGGCTTTCGGCGACGGTCGAGGACCCGTCGGCCATCGCGCATCTGCTGGCCCGTCATCCGGACCCTTGCGCGATTTTGCATGCCGATCCCGGCCCGCCACCCGACATCGCGATGCTGCGCACCGACGCGCCTGCGCCGTGGGTAGGGGGCGGGGCCCATTACGCTATTCCTGCCGTGCTCGAGCAGGTCAAACAGCACCGCACGACGCTTATCTTCCACAACACCCGCGCGCAGGCCGAACTGTTCTTTCATGCGCTCTGGATGGCCAACACCGACGCCTTGCCCATCGGCATCCACCACGGCTCCCTGTCGCGCGAACAGCGCCAGAGGGTCGAGGCGGCAATGGTTGCGGGCACACTTCGGGCGATTGTGTGTACAGGTTCGCTGGATCTGGGGATCGACTGGGGCGACGTGGACTTGGTGATCCAGATCGGCGCGCCCAAAAACGTCAAACGGCTGATACAGCGCATCGGGCGCGCCAATCATCGCTACAACGCGCCCTCAAAGGCGCTTTTGGTGCCGGCTAACCGTTTTGAGATCGTCGAGTGCTTTGCCGCGTTGCAGGCGGTGCTCGACCGTGATCTTGATGGTGATCCACGCGGGCACGGGCCACGCGACGTGCTGTGCCAGCATATTCTGATCACAGCCTGTGCAGGTCCTTTTTCAGCCGATGCCCTTTTTACCGAAGTGACACAAACCGGTGCGTATTCGACACTGACCCGGCCAGAGTTCGACGATTGCCTGACATTTTGTGCCACCGGTGGCTATGCGCTGCGGGCTTATGACCAGTGGCAAAAGCTGCTTCAGCGGCCCGACGGTCTGTGGCAGTTGCGCGACCCGCGCAGTGCGCGCAACATCCGGATGAACATCGGCACAATTCAGGATACCGATACGCTTAAGGTCCGCTTGCGCGGGCGCGGCGGTGCACCGCTTGGCGAGATCGAGGAAAGCTTTGCCGCGACCCTGACACCGGGGGATACCTTTCTGATCGGCGGGCGCATCGTGCGTTACGAGGGCCTGCGCGAGATGGTGGTCGAAGTGAGCAAGAACGCAAGCAAGACCCCGAAAATCGCCACCTTTATGGGTACCAGATTTGCGACCTCGACCCAGCTTTCGAGCCGCATCCTGCGTTTGTTCGACCAACCCGACTGGCCCGAATTGCCGCGCCACACCGCCGACTGGCTTGCCCTGCAACGCAAGGTTTCGCAATTGCCCCGAAACGATCGGCTTTTGGTCGAAAGCTTTCCGCACGACGGGCGGCATCACGTCTGTATTTACGGCTTTGCAGGGCGCAACGCGATGCAGACGCTCGGCTTGCTGGTGACGCGGCGGATGGAGCAACAAGGCCTTGCGCCGCTTGGCTTTGTGGCGACGGACTATGCCACATTGATCTGGGGGCTTGAGCCGTTGCGCGACGCCGCACCACTATTCTCGCCGGCCAACCTGCGCGAGGGGCTCGAAAGCTGGCTTGCCGGAAATGCGGTGATGAAACGAACATTCAAGTCGAGTGCGATCATCGCGGGGCTTATCGCGCGCAACACACCTGCCGCGCGCAAAACCGGGCGGCAGGCCACCTTCAACTCAGACATCTTGTACGACACATTGCGCAAATACGACCCCGACCATTTGATGCTCGAAATCACACGCGAAGAGGCGCTGCGCGGGTTGGTCGACTTTGGCCGCATCGAAGAGATGCTTGGCCGCGTGGAAGGCCGCATCGACCATTTGCAATTGAGCCGGATCACCCCGCTGGCTGCCCCGTTGCTGCTCGAGATGGGCCGTGTCCCTGTCGAAGGGGCCGCCACCGAAAGACTGGTCTTGCAAGAGGCCCACCGCCTGATGGCGCAAGCGGGATTGTCGCAGGCAACATTCGCAGGCACAGACACACCGTCGGTTGGCTGACGCGCGCACGACCGGTTGATAGGATCCGACGATGAACAGCTACCCAATCTCTGTTGCACGACACGCCCTGCTGGCGTTGCCATCCGGCGGGCTCTGGTGGCCGGACGCGGGGCTGCTGTGCGTGTCTGACCTTCACTTCGGGAAATCAGGGCGGATGGCACGTCGCGCAGGGCTGCTGCTGCCTCCCTATGACACGCTCGAGACGCTTGCGCGGCTCAGCAAGGACATCGAGGCAACCAAACCTCAAAAAGTCGTGTGCCTTGGCGACAGTTTTGATGATTTGCAGGCAGCACGGACCCTGAGTGCAAACGAAAACGCCTTGCTGCACCAACTGATCGACGGGCGCGACTGGATCTGGATCGAGGGCAACCACGATCCTGCTCCAACCCACCTTGGCGGCCTTCATCAGGCAGTGTTTATCCAAGACGGTCTGACCTTCCGGCATATTGCCGACGAAGAGGCGCAGACCGAAACGCACGCCGAGATATCGGGCCATTTCCATCCGAAAACCAAACTTGCCACCCGCGGACGCAGCATCAGCCGTCCCTGTTTCGTGACCGACGGACAACGTTTGATCATGCCGGCCTATGGGACCTACACCGGCGGACTTTCGTGCGGGGATTCTGCGTTACGCAAGTTGTTCAAGGCACCCGCCATCGCCATTTTGACCGGCGACACGATGGTCGGTGTTCCGGTCCCCCCGAATGCAATGCCCGTTACCAAGACGCCCGTCACGAAGATGACCACCACAAAGCCCCGCTCCAAACCCACCTGACGGGTTAACGGCGCGCAGAGGATTGATGGCTCCATATCCGTTGATCGGGCACGTGAACGCGCACCTGATCGCCGACCCTGAGCAGTCCGGGCCGCTCGACCCAAGCGGTCACACCGCGCCGCCCCTTTGCCGCGGCCATAAACGCCTGCCCGCGACCGGGGGCTTCGAAATCAATCTCTTTTGACGGTAAGGCACAGGAGCGGTTTTCCATATCCACAACAAGCGTGGTTCCCAAATGGGACTGGAGCCGCGACGAAGGCGGGACATGGGTGAAATCGGGGATGCCCTTTATAACCATCGACGCGCCCAGCAACTCGGGGCCAAGCGCACGCATCCCCATCTTTTCGCAAATTCCGGCAAGCTCTTCGGCGGAAACGATGGACATCTGCCGGACGTTCCTTATTTCGGTCCCACGCGGGTACTGGGCCAGAACGCGGCTACACGACACGCGGTTGAGACCTCCATGGGCTTCCCCCTCCGGCCCGTCAAACCCGACCTCCAGCCGGTCAACCGATTCCGAGCGCAGCGTGCTCTTGCGCGATGCAACCCGCCCCAGCCAGACGATTGTTCCCGTAAACTCGGTTGGTTTCAGCGCAGGCATCGACGGTCTCCTTGGAAGCCCGAATATGCCCGCTTTAGAGTGTGACGCAAGCAGCATACCTCGAACAGCGCCATCAGGCAGTCCGAAATTTCGAAATCTGCGCGGCAAAGCGTCTGAGAGAGACCGGATCGCCCTTCAACAGGCGCCTTGCGCCCAAAAGAGTTGCGGCTTGAGCCCGACCAAAAACAGCAAAAGGCCACGTTTTCACGTGGCCTTTTGCCGGTTTACCTTGGGGGTGATAGAGCAGCCCCGATACGCGCCGAACGCTACCCGAGCGGTTCCGGCTCCAGACCCGGATCCGCTTTCGGGGGCTTTGGCTTCGTCTTTGGAATAGCCGTCAAAGAGGGCTTGCCCGATTGCGGGGTGTCATCCTCGTCGTCGCCCTTGTTCAGGGTTTCGCCAGCGATCACACGACCGATTTCGGCCCCTGTCAGGGTCTCGTATTCCAGCAGACCCTGTGCCAAACGCTCCAGATCATCGGCACGCTCGGTCAGAATTGCCTTGGCCCGCTCGTAGCCTTCATCCACAATCGCCCGCACTTCGGCGTCGATCTTGGCTTGCGTGTCGTTGCTGGTGCTTGATCCGCCCTGATAATTGCCCAGATAGGATTGCTGCTCGTTGGCGTAGTCGATGTTGCCAAGCGTCTCCGAGAACCCGAACTGGGTCACCATGGCGCGCGCGATCTTGGACACCTGCTGGATGTCCGAGGCCGCACCCGAGGTAACGTTCTCTTTTCCAAAGATCAGCTCTTCGGCAACTTTACCGCCCATCGCCATGGCGATCTTGGACTTGTACTTGGTATAGCTCACCGACAACTGGTCCCGCTCGGGCAAGCTCATCACAAGGCCAAGCGCACGGCCCCGCGGAATGATCGTCGCCTTGTGGATCGGATCATGCTCCGGAACATTCAGCCCGACAATCGCGTGGCCGGCTTCGTGGTAAGCCGTCAGTTTCTTCTCGTCCTCGGTCATCACCATCGAGCGCCTCTCGGCCCCCATCATGACTTTGTCCTTGGCAGATTCGAAATCGTGCATCGTTACAAACCGTCGCCCGATCCGCGCTGCCGTCAGCGCACTTTCGTTCACGAGGTTGGCAAGATCCGCACCCGAGAACCCCGGTGTGCCGCGCGCGATGATCCGCAGATCAACGTCAGGGCCAAGTGGAACCTTGCGAGCGTGCACCCCAAGGATTTTTTCACGACCCTTGATGTCGGGGTTCGGCACCTGCACCTGACGGTCAAAACGACCCGGACGCAACAAAGCAGGGTCAAGCACATCAGGACGGTTTGTTGCCGCCACGATGATGATGCCTTCGTTGGCCTCAAAGCCGTCCATTTCCACCAAAAGCTGGTTCAACGTCTGCTCACGCTCGTCGTTGCCCCCGCCATAACCCGAACCGCGCGAGCGGCCGACAGCGTCGATCTCGTCGATGAAAACAATACACGGCGCGTTCTTTTTGGCCTGCTCGAACATGTCGCGGACACGGCTTGCGCCCACACCTACGAACATCTCGACGAAATCGGACCCCGAGATCGTAAAGAACGGCACACCCGCCTCACCGGCGATAGCCCGCGCCAAAAGCGTTTTACCCGTGCCCGGAGGGCCAACAAGCAACGCCCCCTTGGGGATCTTGCCGCCGAGGCGGCTGTATTTTTGCGGGTTGCGCAAGAATTCAACGATTTCCTCGAGTTCATCCTTGGCCTCGTCGATGCCGGCAACCTCGTCAAAGGTCACCCGCCCCTGCTTTTCGGTCAAAAGCTTGGCTTTGGACTTGCCAAAACCCATCGCTCCGCCGCGACCGCCGCCTTGCATCCGGTTCATCAGGAATATCCAGATACCGATCAGAATAACAAACGGCAACAGGGTCCCGACATAAGCGAGAATACCGTTTTGCTGTTGGGCCTCTGCTGTGATGGCGACATTGTTGTCAATCAGGTGCGGTGTGACGTCCACACCGGTCGGTACGATGGTCGAATAGGTTGTTCCGTCTGCCTGACGAATGCGCAAGCGCTCCCCGTCTACCACAACGCTCGAGACTTGTCCTGCATCAACCGCGGCATAAAAATCCGAATAGCTGAGCGTGCGCGAAGACATCGTCGACTGCCCCCCGCTAAACAGGTTGAACAGGGCGAGAATAAGCAAAAACAAAACGACCCAGAATGCGATGCTGCGCGCGTTACCCAATGGGAAGACTCCTTTATCCGCGTTTCCGCGTTTAACAATTACAGACTTAAGATAGAGAGAATTACGCAGGGTTCAATGCGACATGATCAAGGAAAGCATGTGTTTTTCCCCTGACGTCCGGATAAGGTGCCATTCACCCTCCGCCAGATCAGGCAGCGGCGCCGCCACAAGCTGCTCGCCACACCACACCGCAGGCAGCGCGACGCGGCTGGAGCGCGGCAGGTCACCGCGCATTTCGGGCGCAAGCTGCTGCAACCCGTGAAGGCCAAGCGCGCGGATTTCGCCCCCCTCGGGCAGGGCTGTCGCGTCGGGGCCCTCGATGCGCCAGCGGGTGTCCCACAGGCCGGTTTCGACCGGAACACAAGTGTCACCGACAGCATTATATTCACGCGCGACGCGAAATTCTATTTTTGTGGCGCTCAACAAACACCCCTGCAAGGTCTGCGTGCGCCCCTCGATCAGGTGATCCAGAACAGTCGACAAAGCTCTGAAACGGGGGCGGTAAGACGTGGAGCCGACCCAGCCGATCGCGTGCGCCAGAAGCCGCGTTTGCAGCTCGAAAGGCGCTCGCAAAAATGCAATCCTGTCCAGCACCAAGTCGCCTGATCGATCTTCAAGTGTTTGGCGGGCAAGTGAAAATGTCGCACTTTCAAGCGCCTCACGCGCATCAGCCATGTGACTGGCCGTACGGGCCAGCGTCGCCACGTCAAGCCCAAGCGGCGCAGTCAGATCCAGTATTTTACGGGCCTTGATCCGGTCGAACCGCAGGTCTTCGTTGCTCGGGTCCTCGACCCACGGCTGGTCCATCGCCTCAAGGCAACTGCGCAAGTCGGCCCGGTCAAGCGACAGCAGCGGCCGGAGCCACGTTACCCCGTCGCGCTTCCGCTTTGATGCCATGCCAGAAAGACCGTCAACACCAGACCCGCGCGCCAAACGCATCAAGACCGTCTCGGCCTGATCGTCGCGCGTATGACCCAGCGCCACATCGGTAATTTCATGGTCATGGGCCCATGCGGTCAAAAGCTCGTACCGCGCGTTCCGGGCGGCCTCTTGCAGATTTCCCCCCGACGGTCCCTGCTCCCACTTCAAAATGTTGTGTGCAACGCCCAATTCGGCACAAAGTTCAGCAACAAAGGCCGCCTCGGCCGCAGCTTCAGGGCGCAACCCGTGATCGACACTCGCCGCAAAGACAACGCCGCGCCGCGCCCGGGCCCACGCCACCAGCCCCCGCAACAGCGCAATCGAATCGCCTCCGCCCGAAACAGCAACCCCGATCGCCAGCGGCGGCTTGCCTGCGAACATCTGCGAAAGTGTCTGTGCCAGATGGCTGTTGAACCGCGCAGGCGTCATGAACAGCCCATCGACCGGCGCGCAGCCCCTGCCTCGAACGCCGCGTCGGCCTGTGGGAACCGGACCTGCACTTCGCCCAGCGTCACACAGGCTTCGTTGACTTGCCCCAACTCATTCAAGCTGGTGCCCAGCCGGAGCAACGCCGTGGGGGCCACGTCGCTATCGGGTGCCCCTGAAAAACTCTCGAGATAGGCGCGCGCCGCCGGTCTGGGTTCACCCAGCCCGCTCAGTGCTTCGCCGCGGTAAAAATGTGCAGGCCCCGTAAGAGGTCCCCCCGGATAGGTTTGCGTAAAAGCCGTGAACAGATCAGCGGCAGAGCGAAAATTCCCACTGTCAAACGCGCCTTTCGCACGGTCGAAATCGCTTTGCTCGCTCATGGCCATTTGTGCGCCACCGGTGCCTGTTTGGCTGCTGCCCGTTGCAGGCCGCACGCTTGTTTCGCTCTCGACCCCGCCCAGCGTGGTGGTTTTGCCCAACGCCCCCAGATCCCCTCCCTCAAGCTCCACCAGCCGGAATTCAAGATCGCCGATCCGGTTGGTGCCGTCCTGAACAATCCGTTCGATCCTGAATCCAAGGTCTTCGGTCTTGGACGTCAGGTTCTGCAACTCGCTTTCGATGGCGTCGATCCGGGCAAGGGCAGACCCGCCCGACAAGGTCGATTGCGCCCCGCCCGTCGTAGAAAGCTCTCGCTTGAGCTTTTGAACCTCGACAAACAGAACCGATAATTCCTGCCGGATATCGGCAAGCGTCTCGGCCGCCCGCACCGGAGCATGAGAGGCGAACACCGAAAGCAAGCAAGCCGATACCAGCACAACAGGCCTGCACCACAGGGCCGCCACGGAACGGGGGACAAAACAAAGCAGTTTCATGGAATTATCCTTGTACGACCTATAAACAACCTAACAGTCGCAGGCACTCAAAAGCCGGCACCCGCCCGCAGCACCGTCACAGAGCGACGGTTTTGCGTATAACACGTCTCGTCCGAGCAGATCTCGATCGGGCGTTCCTTGCCATAGGTTACGGTCCGCAAACGGTCGCCGGCAATGCCCTGACTGACGAGATATTCCTGCACCGCATTCGCCCGCCGCGCCCCAAGCGCAAGGTTGTACTCGCGGGTGCCCTGCTCGTCGGCATGGCCCTCGATGATCGCCGTGTAAGCCGTATTTACCTGCAGCCATCCGGCCTGCTGCGCAAGCGTGGTCTGCGCGGCAAATGTGAGCGTCGACTGATCAACCTCGAACAACACCCTGTCGCCGATAGCCGCCTGAAAATACGCCGGTGACGCAGGATCGGCCGCCGCACCGTCAAACCCTGCCTGCGCTGTGCCGCCAATGCCGCCGCCATCGCGCCCCCCCGCACCGAAACGCCCCGGATCGGTGCATGCCGAAAGCCCGACCACAGCCAGCAAAACGATCGCCTTAACTGTAAAACCTGTCATCAATTCAATCCTGTAAATGCTATATTTATCTGCTCAAAAAGCGCTTTTTTCTACGCCTTGCA
>JBLHUT010000156.1:0-8527 GCA_047629975.1 Paracoccaceae bacterium | reverse complement strand
ACGTCGTCCAACTCTAAGCCGATCGCTTCGACGGGACGCATACCGGTGTTCACCAATATCCGGAACAGAAGATGAAAGCCCGGATGCAATTTTGGCAGCGTTTCGCGTTTCGATAGGGTGCGGACCTACGCTTCGCTCATCGGAATCCGCGAAACATCTGCTTTTTCCTTCGGGCGTATGCTGGTGAAAGAGTTCGTTTTGGAGGAGCCATCAATATCCAAATTGACGGCGATCATCCGCCGCAGAGAGTTGATCTCACGGTTCCCTGTGTATGGCTTAAGTCCCTTTACTTCAACCCGATCAACCAACCAGCGGTGAAAGGCTATCGCATGTTTTCTGTCTAAATTATGAAAGGAGACCGGACCAACGGTAGTTTCGAAATTCCGGACGGATTTCAGGTAGAAATGGCGCTCAACGCGCTGCTGATCACGGCTTACGCTACGCCATTTATCGCCAATATACTCCCAAAACAGGTCAAACGCATCGCTCATTGTCATTTTGGGAGGTTCGATTAAAGCCAGCACCGCTTTTTGTTCAGGTGCTGGGTGTTCTTTGGTCAAAAGCGCCCGTAGTCGTTCTGGGAACTCGGATTCAAGCATTTCGCTGCAGGATTTGGGTACAAAACCAAACGATTTTTGAACTTCTGCCGCTGCCTGAAATTTCAAAGCGGCGTCTTGGGTGACGAGCGACACGCCTCGCTCTTTGGCAACATGCCATTCCTCGTCCAACTGAATGGAAAACTTGACCGCCCGTAGCATTGCTTCGGTGAAGCTGTTGTTTTAAAAGATAAACTGATCAGTCGTCGCGCGTCGACGTCGTGATAAAATTTCGGGACTGACCGATAACAATGCCACCGGCGTCCCTTTTTCTTTAGATGTAATCCCTACATAAACCGTATCCCACTTGTCCAGAACCGTCATTTGACCAGTCCAGAGAAATCAGTCTAAAACAAACAAAAACAACACCTTAAAGGCGGGCTTCCGTCTGCGATCTAAGTGAAATGGTGCCCCAAGACGGATTCGAACCGCCGACCTACTATTTACGAAACAGTTGCTCTACCTACTGAGCTATTGGGGCATACTGGGCGTCGTTTAAACGTTCGGGATGCATCGCGCAAGCGGTCTGGTGGTTGACCGATACGGTTGCGGCAAAATAGTGTTCTGCTGTGGGACTTGATGATTTGATCGCGACCGTGTGGGCGGGGTTGATCCGGGTGATGACGTCGGCGTTATAGCGCCCGTTGCAGTTTACCCGCCTGAAACGCCGGCCTCGGCAAAGGTTGCCATGCCGGAGTGACAGGCGATTGCACCTTTCAGAATTCCGATAGCCAATGCTGCACCCGAACCCTCGCCAAGCCTTAAGCCAAGCGATAGCAAAGGTGTCTTGTCGAGGTGAGATAACAGTGCCGGATGGGCGGATTCGGCCGATATGTGGCCGGCGACGCAGTGGTCCAATGCCCCGGAGTGCGCCATTTCAAGCGTAGCGGCGGCAGCCGAGCAAATGAAACCGTCAAGGATCACGGGAATTCTATAGGCGCGAGCGGCGAGTATTGCACCCGCCATTGCGACCAGTTCGCGCCCGCCGAGACAACGCAGGGCCTCGAGGGGATTACCGTTTACACAGGGATTGGCGGCAAGTCCTGCGGCCACGACGCGGGCTTTCAGGGCAAGACCGGCGTCATCAACGCCTGTTCCGCGCCCGACCCATGCCTCGGGGGGGCCGCCGAACAGTGCGGTGGCGATTGCCGCAGCGGATGTGGTGTTTCCAATTCCCATTTCTCCGGTCACCAACAGATCAGCGTCGGGCAAAACGGCGTTCCAGCCCTGTATCAGGGTCAGCAGGAACGTGGCCTCATCCATGGCAGGGCCAGTTGTAAAATCGTTGGTGGGCGTGTCGAGATCAAGGGCGATGACATCCAGCTTTGCTCCGAAAAGCTTGCTGAGTTGGTTGATCGCGGCACCGCCTGTTGCAAAGTTTGCAACCATCTGGGCTGTCACCTCGGGTGGAAAGGCCGACACACCTTGTGCGGCAATGCCATGGTTGCCTGCAAAAATGATGACTTGGGGTGCCTCGATGTAGGGGCGCGGTGTGCCGCGCCAGCCCGCATACCAGATAGCCAGATCCTCAAGTTGTCCAAGAGCGCCGGGAGGCTTGGTCAGTTGGCCATTGCGGGCGCTTGCGCCCTCGCTTGCGGATTGATCAATGGTGCTGAGCGCCCGAAGATGGGCTTGAAGGCCGCCAAGGTCGGAAAAGGGTGCGGTCATGATGATATTCTCCCGTTGTCGCGCAAGGTGTGGCGGTTTAAGCCCAAGGGAACAAGCTTAAAAACGGCGGGTACTTCGGGTTATGCGACATCGTTCTGACGCTCTTGTCGATCTGCGTGATATTGCGGCGGCGACCGGTCTTTTGACGCGATTGCCGGTGCGGTTTTCCGACGATTTTCCGGTGCGGCGCGGGGCGGCGGCGGCGTGGGCCTATCCGCTTGTCGGAGCGATAATGGCGTGCATTTGCTGGTGCGTGGTGGCGGCAGGGCTTTTGTTGCAGTTGCCGGTTGTGGTGACTGCCGGGCTTGCTATCGGGGTGCAGGTTTTTGTCACCGGAGCACTGCACGAAGACGGGCTTGCGGATACGGTTGACGGGTTCTGGGGCGGCTGGAGCGTTGAACGGCGTCTTGAAATCATGAAAGACAGCCAGATCGGGACCTATGGCGTGTTGGCTTTGGTCTTTGTTGTGGGGTTGCGGTGGGCAACGCTGGTCGGGTTGATCCAGAATGAAGTGGTGTTTGCTCCGCTGCTGGTAGCTGCGATGATGAGTAGGGCTGCCATGCCATTGGTGATGGTGTCGCTGCCTCATGCGCGCAGTGGCGGGCTTTCGGCGTCGGTCGGACGCCCCGCTGTTGCGGTGGTGGTTTTGGCTGTTGTGATTGCGGGTGTTGCCGGGTTGGGGATGCTGGGTTTGGCGGGTGTGTGCGCCGGTGTGGGGATGATCTTGGTTGCGGCCGCCGTGGGTTGGACCGCGCGAACGAAAATCGGGGGGCAGACCGGCGATGTCTTGGGTGCCACACAACAGATTACTGAGCTTGTTTTGTTGATCGGCTTTCTGGCGTGGTTTGGCGCGGTATAGTTCTCTCGGAAATGTCATGTTGCCACATTTTAAAGACATGCTAGAATTTGTTTACAGTTCAAAACTTACGACAAAGGTGCATGATGCAACGTAAAAAGGCTTCTGATTTCCATCCGCGTATCCTTGAGATGTATGACGGATATGTGCATGGTAAAATGTCAAAGCGCGAGTTTCTCACCGGTGCTGGAAAATATGCTGCGGTGGGTGTGACGGGGGCAATGGTTCTGGAAAGCCTCCAGCCCAATTATGCATTGGCCCAACAGGTGATGCCGGATGATCCGTCGATCGAAACGATGGTCGTGTCCTACGAGAGTCCTGACGGGAACGGCACGATCAAGGGGTTGATGGCGAAACCTGCGGGCGCGACGGGAAAACTCCCGGCGGTGTTGGTGATTCACGAAAATCGCGGTCTTAACCCGTATATCGAGGACGTCGTGCGCCGGGCGGCAAAGGCAGGGTATCTTGCGTTTGGTCCTGATGGATTGACGCCGTTGGGGGGGTATCCGGGCAACGACGAAGACGGTCGGGCGATGCAAAAGCAGATTGACGGCGGAAAGCTGATGGCAGACTTTTTTGCCGCGTTCGAGTTCCTGACCGATCATGAAGGTTCCACGGGTAAGGTCGGGGCTGTCGGCTTTTGTTATGGCGGCGGCGTGTGCAATGCGCTGGCTGTGGCCTATCCGGAAATGGGCGCCTCGGTGCCGTTTTACGGACGTCAGCCGACGGCCGAGGATGTCGCGGCAATTCAGGCACCGTTGCTTATTCATTACGGCGAGCTTGACGAGCGTATCAATGCCGGCTGGCCTGCCTACGAAGAGGCGCTCAAGGCGAATGGAAAGGCATATGAGGCGCATATTTACGCAGGCGCCAATCATGGCTTTCACAACGATACCACGCCTCGTTACGACGAAGACGCAGCCAAGCTGGCGTGGGAGCGGACATTGGCCCATTTCGCGGCGCACCTGTCCTGAGTCGATAGATCAAAACAGGCTGCCGTACGCGGTGGCCTGTCAAAAGCTCTTTGGCCAGGCGGTTGACGCAGAGCAATCAGCCGCCTAGCCTTGATTTTCAAAGGACCGGTGAAAATAATGTCGGCGAAAATCAACAGGGAATGAACATGGCCTCTGAAAGCCGTCGTGGCGAAACGATCCTCGAAATCAAAGACATCTGCATCGAGCTTCCAAAGGGCGCGGACCGGACGCATGCGGTAAAAAACGTCAGCCTTTCGGTAAAGCGCGGCGAAATTCTTTGTATTGTGGGCGAATCCGGGTCGGGCAAGTCGGTGTTGACCTCTGCAATCATGAACGATGTGCCGCCGCGTTTGACCGTGACGCAAGGCGAAGTTTTGTTCGATGGCAAGGATGTTCTGAAATTCACGGATGCGGAGTTGTGCAAAATGCGCGGCGCGCGAATTTCCATGATTTATCAAGAACCGATGGCGGCGCTGAATCCGGCTATGAAAATTGGCAAGCAGGTGGACGAGGTGTTCAAACTGCACCGGCCCGAAATCAGCGCGAGCGACCGGCGTGAAGAGACCCTCAAATTGCTTGAACAGATGCGGCTTCCGATGCCGCCACGAATTTATGACAGTTACCCGCATCAGGTTTCGGGTGGGCAATGTCAGCGGGTCGTGATCGCGATGGCGCTTGCGTGCAAACCGGATGTTCTGATCGCGGACGAGCCGACAACTGCGCTTGATGTGACAACGCAGGCCGAGATTTTGCGCCTGATAAACGACCTTAAGGACGTTTATGACAACGCGACGATCTTTATCACGCATGATTTCGGGGTGGTGGCCGATATTGCCGATCGGGTTGCGGTGATGTGCTGGGGCGAAGTGATCGAACAGGGGCCGGCAGAGCAGATTCTGATGCACCCGCAAGAGGATTACACCAAGCTGCTGGTCGATGCGATGCCGGCACTGGAAACCACGCGTATGCCGGATAAAACACGTACCGATCCCCCCAAGGTCGAGGCAAAGCACCTGCATAAGGTTTATGGATCGGGCTCCAAGCAAGTGCATGCGCTCAACGATGCAAGTTTCGTACTGCGATCCGGGGAAACCCTTGGAGTTGTTGGCGAATCCGGTTCCGGAAAATCCACACTGGCCAAGGCTTTGATCCGTTTGATCGAACCGACGTCGGGCAATATAATCATCAACGAACAGGACTTTCTGGGCCTCAAGGGGGCAACTTTGCAAGACAGTCGGCGCTTGATCCAGATGATTTTCCAGGACCCTTACGGATCGCTTAACCCGACGAAAACGGTGGGCGACATTATCACGCGAGGTCCGATTCTGCGGGGGGTGTCAGCGGCCGAAGCGAAAGACCGCGCCATTCAATTGCTCGAAATGGTTGGTCTGCAACCTGAAGCATTTTATCGCACGCCCCGTAACTTTTCGGGGGGACAGCGGCAGCGGATAGGCGTGGCGCGCGCATTGTCCATGGAGCCTGATGTGGTGATTGCCGATGAAAGCGTCTCGGCGCTTGATCTGAGTGTGCAAAAGCAGGTTTTACGCCTGATGAACGAGTTGCAAGAGCGGCTACAGATTGCGATTATTTTTATCACACACGATTTGCGCGTTGCGGCCCAGATTTCGGATTACATTACGGTTATGCAAAAAGGTGTCATGGTCGAGTTCGGCACAGCCGACGATGTGTTCAATAATCCCAAGCATGAGTACACAAAAATGCTTTTGGCGGCTGCGCCGGGCCGCGATTGGCACCCGCCACGCCTTGCTCCGGAAGAGGCGGCACGGATCGCTGCCGAGGTGCAGCGCGGCTGAAAACGCGGTTTGATCTGTAGACAACGTAGATAGGCCTGCCAACCTGATCCGGTTTGGCAGGCCGTTTTTGATTTACCGTGTCGGAACAGGGACTTCGCCCCGATAATCGTAAAATCCGCGATTGGCTTTCCGGCCAAGCCATCCTGCTTCGACATATTTTGTCAAAAGCGGGCAGGGGCGATATTTTGTATCAGCAAGCCCGTCATGCAGCACATTCATAATTGCCAGACAAGTATCAAGCCCGATAAAATCAGCCAGTTCCAGCGGACCCATCGGATGATTTGCGCCCAGTTTAAGCGAAGAATCGATAGAGGCGACCGAGCCGACGCCTTCATAAAGCGTATAAACGGCCTCGTTGATCATTGGCATAAGGATACGGTTGACGATGAATGCGGGAAAATCTTCTGATGTGGCGGCGGTTTTTCCAAGCCGGTCGACCACGCCCTTGCAGGCTTTGAATGTTGGCTCGTCAGTGGCAATGCCACGGATCAACTCCACGAGTTGCATTAGCGGCACGGGGTTCATGAAGTGAAAGCCCATGAACCGTTCAGGCCGGTCGGTGCGGGATGCAAGTCGTGTGATCGAGATAGACGATGTGTTGGATGTAAGAATCGTATGGGGCTGCAAATAGGGCAAAAGCTCTGTAAAAATAGCGGTTTTCAGGGTTTCACGCTCTGTTGCAGCTTCGATGATCAGATCCGTATTGCCCAATTCAGGCAACACAAGTGTGGTGGTGATGCGGGCCAGCGCGGCCTCTTTTTCATCCTCTGAAATCTTGTCGCGGCTCACCTGACGATCAAGGTTCGTGCGAATTCCGGCGACGGCTTTATCCAGTGTTTCCTGCTCGATATCGTTCAAAACAACATGATAACCGGCGAGTGCGAAAACATGCGCAATACCATTGCCCATCTGGCCGGCACCAACAACCCCAACGCGTTCAATCTCCATCTGCCCAGCCCTTTCGCTTGATGCGTGACAATAGGGCCGTGGGTGCGACGCTTGCAAGGCCAAGGGGCGGTTAAAAGCTATCTCAATTTGACGGTTTAGCAATTCGGAAACCCCGCTGGGGCATAGAGGTCGAGGGTGAGTATAAATGCGGGGTAACAGGATGTCTTTTGCGTCCCTTGGGGAGGGTAGTCTTGACTATGCTCCTTGTAGATATCGAGGGTCTCGAAGTTTGTTTCGGGGGCCGGAACGGAAACTGGATGAACCTTTCGGGGTGGTGATCGGAGGCTCGGAGGCTTACGGGAAGTTTATAGCCAATCCATTTCCAAGCCTGATTGAAGCAGGGCTTGATATGCCTGTGGTCAATCTGGGTGCGGTCAATGCCAGCGTCGATCTGTTTTTGGGTGATGCGGTTTTGATAGGGTTGGCAAATGATGCGGCCTTTACGGTGGTGCAGATCACCGGGGCACAAAACATTTCAAACCGGTTCTATTCCGTCCATCCACGACGGAATGACCGGTTCATCAGGCCGACGGCCTTATTGCAGAGTATATTTCCAAGGCTCGATTTTTCCGAGATCAATTTTACACGGCACTTGTTGCGCACAATCGCGGACCAATCGCCGCAAAGGTTCAGGATCATTGTCGATGATTTGCGCGATGTCTGGGTCAAACGAATGAATGTGCTTCTGGACCAGATCCGCACGCCTGTTGTGTTGCTGTGGATGGCCGAGGCGCCACCTGCCGATGACGATTCGCTGTTTTCGGAGTTTGGCGAAGAGCCGTTGTTTGTAACCCAGAAAATGATCTCGGCGTTGGGTGTCGAGATGGTGCGCTATGCCGAGATCGTGGCCGAGCCATCGGGGCTGGTGCCCGGATTAAGCGGCCTTGTTTGCACCGACCTGGAAGCGGCGAGCCCGCAGCTTGTGCTGCCACCTGTGGCACATTTGCGGGCGGCCCAGGCGCTGATGCCGATTCTTATGGGAATTGTCGGCAAAGACTGATTTTTGCCTGTGAAAGACAGTAACGCCCGCCCCGGATATCTTCCGGGCGGGCGTTTTGGTTTGTGAGCGCGGTGTGCGAAATCAGAGCTTTCCGATCAACTCCGGCACGGCGTCGAACAGGTCTGCAACCAGACCGTAGTCGGCAACCTGAAAAATCGGGGCTTCTTCGTCTTTGTTGATGGCCACAATGATCTTGCTGTCTTTCATGCCGGCGAGGTGCTGGATCGCGCCGGAAATGCCCACGGCGATATAAAGGTCCGGTGCGACGACTTTGCCGGTCTGTCCGACCTGCCAGTCGTTCGGTGCATAACCCGAATCGACCGCAGCCCGCGAGGCACCAACAGCTGCACCCAATTTGTCGGCAAGCTGTTCGATGATCGCAAACTGTTCTTCACTGCCAAGCCCGCGCCCGCCGGACACAACGATGCCGGCGCTTGTCAGCTCGGGGCGGTCAGAGGCTGCGACCTTGTCTTCGACCCAATCGGACAGGCCGGGATTTGCAACAGCATCCAGTGACGTGACAGCAGCCGAACCTCCGGTTCCGGTGAGGTCAAAATTGGCGGTCCGCACCGTCATGACCTTGATCGGATCCGACGAGGTGACGATCTGTAGTGCGTTACCGGCATAAATCGGGCGCTCGAACGTATCGGCGGACACGATGGCAGTGACCT